>CAIYXP010000284.1 GCA_903930145.1 uncultured Methylococcaceae bacterium | reverse complement strand
TGCAAGGCTTGCCTTGCTTGCTTGAATTTATAGACTTTGCAAGGCAAGCCTTGCACTCCATCAGTGTTAATTTTATGACTGTGACAGGGATTATGGGAACGATGAATCAACATGGATCAATAGCCCATGGTCCGCTGTGTATGAACTGACTATGTGATCTTTATTCACCTGACGGCTTTAGCACTAAAGCTGTCTCTTCCCCGCCCAATCCCAACTGCCGATCCAACCAAGCATGGGCTTCTTCTAGCCCTAACTTATTGAGTGAAGAAAACAATTGCAGGGAAATGTCCGCCTCGGGTAGCTCCCGCTTCAAGGTGGCTTGGACTTTTTGCAGGGTTCCTTTGGACCCTCCGCGACTCAATTTGTCTGCTTTGGTGAGTGCAATATGCATAGGTAGGTTACAATGTACGCATAATTCGATCATTTGCCAGTCGTAGTCGGTGAGCGGATGGCGGATGTCCATCAGGATAAAGACACCGTGCAGCGATTGCCGCTTTTGCAGATAAGTCTCCATGGCCTTGCCCCAGCTTTTCTGGATGGCTTCGGGGACTTTCGCATAGCCGTAACCGGGCAGGTCGACGAAACGGCGCGTTTCGTCCAGCGTGAAAAAGTTGAGCATTTGGGTGCGTCCCGGTGTTTTGCTGGTACGCGCCAGTGAATTTTGCCCGGTGATTGCATTAATGGCACTGGATTTGCCAGCGTTGGAGCGTCCGGCGAAGGCTATTTCCAAGCCTTCGTCCTTCGGGGCATCCTTCAATTGCAAGGCGCTGAGCAGGAATTGTGCTTGATGGTAAAGTGGGTTCATAAAGGCACTCATTTTGGGTTGACTTTTCTAGTGTACCCGTATTTGATTGATCAGTTAAATTAAACCGTGCGGGCGGGGTGTTTCCTGTTCCGTGCTGAGAATTAAGGGCTTTCATCACAAGAGGCGTTAAGAATGAAAAAAAATACTATGATCGCTTTTGGCTTGGCAATGTCTTTTGTCGCAGCCCAGGCATTTGCTGAAACAACCCCGGCGACGGTGCTGAAGGGTGACCCTGCCGCTGGCAAGGCCAAGACTGAAACGTGTGGCAGTTGCCATGGGCCGGACGGCAACCCCGCCGCCCCGGTTTTCCCTAAATTGGCGGGGCAGCATGTCTCGTACCTGAGTAGGCAATTGCATGTATTCAAGTCGCAAAAGCGTGCTGACCAAGCGGTCATGAACGCCATGGCCGAAGCGCTTTCCGATCAAGACATTGCCGATATTAGCGCATGGTTTTCCAGCAACAAGATCAAACCCGAACCCGCCGAAAAGAATGATCTGGGGCAAAAAATCTACCGCACCGGCATCCCAGCCAAATCGGTCCCTGCTTGTGCTGCTTGCCATGGCCCTAAGGGTGAAGGCAATCCGACTTCGGTTTATCCGGCTTTGGGGGGACAATATTCCTCTTACGTCAGCAAGAATTTGCATGACTTTAAGGCGGGTGAGCGCCCCAATGAGATCATGCAATCGATCGCAAGCCGTTTAAGCGACGATGAAGTCAACGCGGTTGCCGATTACATTTCAGGCTTGCAATAACCCTCAAGGCGGGATATTTTTCCTCATGGAGAAGGCCCGCCTTTGATTTTTCATATCCCTCATTATTCGCTAAATGCATAAGGAGTAGGCCATGTTGAAATTGGCTTTGAGTTTTTTTGTTGTATTGATGACTTCCGCCGCCTTTGCTGTGGAACCCCCCAAAACCGGGGCAGATCAAGAATTGCATTATGATTTGGTAAACCCGCCCCATGCTGTCGCCGACCCCTCAAAAATCGAAGTGTTGGAGTTTTTTTGGTACGGTTGCCCCCATTGCTATCATTTTGAACCTTACCTCAAAGACTGGTTGAAAACTAAACCTGCCAATGTGGTGTTCATTCGCCAGCCGGCCATTTTCAATGCGCATTGGGCCGCCCATGCCAAGGCGTTTTTCACAGCGGAAAGCTTGGGTGTGCTGGACAAGGTGCATGATGATTTTTATGATGCCATTCAAAATAAACATGAAACCTTGGAATCAGAAGCGGACCTCGCCAAGTTTTTTGTCGCGCATGGGGTGAAAGAGGAAGATTTCCACAAAGCTTATAAATCGTTTGCGGTGGATGCCAAGATGCGTCAAGCCGAAACTTTGGCTCCGAGTTACGGCATAGACGGAACTCCGGCCTTAGTCGTCAATGGAAAATACCGGATCGGAGCCGCAAAGGCCAAAAGTTTCGAAAAAATGATAGAAACCGCCAATGCTTTGATCAAAATGGAAAGCAACTCCAAGCATTCCAAGTAAGCTTCAGGGGATTCCAATGAGGGAGTTTAAGGATCAGGGTTTGCTGGAACCAATAGCTGATTTGCCCGAGAGCATGAATAATAGGGATGGGGTAGGGGGGCTGGCTGGTCAAGTCAGATTGAAACTGGCCAGTTTCAACATCCAGACAGGCATCAATACATCGGCCTATCATGAATACCTGACCGGCGGCTGGCGGCATATGTTCCCCAGCAACCGTCGCATGGGCAATTTGAAAAGAATAGCCGACTTGTTGAAACCATTCGATCTCGTTGGCTTGCAAGAAGTGGATGGGGGCGGGGCGCGCAGCCATTTCATCGTCCAAGCTGAATACCTTGCCGAGTCGGCGGGGTTTACCCATTGGCATAACCAAATTAACCGGCGCTTCGGCAATATTGCACTTCACAGCAATGGCCTGTTGAGCCGGTTAAAGCCCGTTAAGATTGTAGACTATAGTTTGCCCGGAATGCCCGGCAGGGGGGCTTTGCTGGCCCAATTCGGCGATGAATCCGCCTCCGCCTTACATATCTGTGTGATGCATTTGGCGCTCAGCCGGAAGGCTAGGTTGAAGCAGTTGGCGTTTATCGCTGAAATCATCCATGGCTTGCCCCATGTAGTGTTGATGGGGGATTTGAACTGCGCTCATGATTCCCCGGAAATACACCATCTCACCCGGACGACCCGCTTGTGCGACCCCTTGTTTGAAGTCAAAACATTCCCCAGTTGGCAACCCCGCATCATGCTGGACCATATCCTCGTCACGCCTGAAATTCGAGTCGAAAACCTTAGGGCCATCAACTTTGCCTGTTCCGACCACTTGCCCATAGCCATGGAAATACTCCTGCCTGAAGGATTGAGGTTGGGCATTTGACTCGTTGGCGACACCTTAGCTTTACGCTGCTGCAAATGCACATTTTCTACAACGTCATTTCAAGCATCTCCAATGTTTGTGTGCATCTCTTTATTTACATTCAAAATTATCAGACTATTTGCCTCTTTTGCGTTTTTATGACAGCATTTGCATTCCAATAACTAAAAGGTGAGACTTATGAGCACGAAAGATGAATTGATTAGCGAAGCCAAAGAAGGACTCGACGCATTGCAAGCCAAGGCCGGCGTTGTGGTTGACGACCTGAAAGAAGGTTTGGGTGATTTGCATGAAAAAGTCGCCGATGCCACGGGTGACATCGTTGATGCAGCCAAGATCACCAAGGACGAATATGTTGGCAAAGCCAAACTCCAGATCGAAGAATTGAAAGGCGATATTGATGCCTTGCAAGCCAAAGCAGCCGAGGCGGCAGACGATCTGAAAGCCAAATACGAGGTGGAGTTGGAAGAACTCAAAGTCAAGCTCAAAGAAGGCGAGGCGAAATTGGATGAGGTCATCGCTTCTGCCGACCATCTTTGGGATGAATTCAAAGATGAGGCCGAGGAAAAATGGGCGGCTGTACAAGTAGGTTTCAAAGACTCTCTGGCGAAGGTTAAATCTTTCTTCGCATAAATTTTCCGCACACTTAGGCACGTTTAGATGATGGGTTCGGGTGTTTGCCGTTTTCTGCGACACCCGGGCTTATTTGCCAACTTACTGACTAAAATCGTTGCCACTCAATATAAACGGATATATAACCCCAAGCTTGCGCGGTGGTAATGAAACCACACGCTCCGGGTGCATGGCCTGTTTTTCCATGAGGTCTGCAAAAATAGCATCAGCGTCATAGTTAAACTGACGCGCATATTCGTCTCTAAGAGCGCGTGTTTCGGCAACAATTGGGTCTTGCCACATGTTTATTCCTCAGTAAGTTCGAGTGGGGTACAGATAATGGGCGGTTCATAGCCATGCGCCCTGCATGTGGCTTCTATTTTAGGCCGCGTGTGAGCGTTTGCAATATGCGTACAATTCCAAGTCAGATGTCGCGCTTTGGTTTGCCATGGCGCGTAAATCATTGCTTGGTCGGGCAGTCAGATAGCTGAAAACCGACGTTTCAATATAAACGGATGCTTACAAAAAAAACTCCAAATAACCGCTATAAACCTATCATATTCGGCATATTCCATAGCCGCTTCCGGGTGGAAACAATAGCTCATTGCATCCTATCTCGCTATTGCGCCGACTTAGCTATCATGTGAATGGAATCAACTCGAAAAGATGAGTAAGCGATGCTTTAACGCTTAAAAACTCTCCCGTCGTCAGCGAACCCAATTTTCTTTCCAAGCGTGCTAAGGAGACAGACTGTATTTGTTGTAAGTGAAATGCTCCAGGCTTTAAAAATGTTTTGGGAATTGATAATTCCCAGCGATTGCCACGTAACGCTGTGGTGTGTGGAACCATCACGACCAGTGCGAGTTCATTGTCCCTAGGATAGTCACTTAGAATCAGGCATGGGCGTATTTTGGCGGCCAAGCCGAGATCGACTTGCCATACTTCGCCGGGCTTAAACTTTGCCATCTTCCTCCTCTAAAGCATCTAGCATCAAAAAGCATTCGTCAGCATTCCGGTCATGATCTGCCAAAAGATCGGCATCTTGTTCAAGTTCAAGAAGATAACCCATGATAGTACGTCGATCTTGATGGGTAAGCTTGGGAAGCTCGGCGAGTATTTCGGCTTTGCTCATGGCTGCATTAGGCTAGTTCGTTGGTTGTTTGGAAATTCAGGATTCGTAAGCTTACCCTAACCTGTAGCCCTGACAAAGGGTTAGAGTTTTTCTTGAACGTCCTTAAGATTTCGTTGTATTCACGATTTTTCAGAATAGCCATCCGGGGTCAAGTCATATGCTTTCTTCATCGTTTCACGGGCCATTGCTTTCTGCCCAAGGTGATACTGAGATGGAACAGAAGATAACATCAACATCCTCATTTCATGAGACTCAGCGCAAGACTTGTTCTCTGCAAGACTATTGTTCCAGAAACTAGCCGCTATTATAAGCCCACGTAGAAACTATGCAGCATCTAACCCGCGGCCTGGACTTGGTTTATAAAAGAAGGCTCTAAACTACAACTCTTGACCGAGGGCCACGACGATGACGAACGAGATGCTGCAAACAAATGATACCAACACTTCCGCCGCCTTGACACCCCGCCTGCTGGTGGCGATGGAAATGAGCTTGAAGCACTGGCGGCTGGTGATGTCCCCGGAAGGCGGGACGCGGAACCGGGTCAAGACGGTGGAGGCGGGGAACTACCTGGAACTGGAGAAGGCTGTGGCGGATGCCCGCGACTGAGGTGTCCTGACAATAGTAGACACTCCTGCCTCATGCGGCCTTCTGCTGTGTAGTGGTCTAATAATCATGGACACTTCTAGAGGCAGATTACAATGTCATCAGAGGTGCATAAAATGAGCGATACAGACAAACCAAAACAACAACC
>CAIYXP010000283.1 GCA_903930145.1 uncultured Methylococcaceae bacterium | reverse complement strand
ACAATTATGCGGGAGTTCGTCACCGATGGGTGTGTTTGCACGGAAGGTAATAAAACCATCAATGGGTTCCTGTCATCCCCCTGCCGGCCTACGCCCGTCAAGCCGCCGACGAGCAACGTAAAACAATGGCCGTTGTCTGGCGTTATAGGATTTACCAATTGCCTTTATCAGTAAACGACCGATAAACAATGTCGGCCTTTGTCCTATCGTCGTCGGCACTCTCCGTGCGGGGCAGGGTAGACACGCCTGTTCATGGCTGGCAGCAGGGTTGTTTATTTTCGCGACGCGAAAATATTTCCAACTTCGGCAAAGCTTCGTGTTGCCTTTGACTTCCACCCAACAAGCCAGTTTCGTCAAGGCCAGCCAACCGGCGACCGCAACGCTCATATTTTCGCGACGCGAAAATCTTGAAGTTGATGGTCGTAACGGTAAGCCGTTCCCCTGACTGGCGCAGCCGTCAATTTGAGCCATTGCTGGAAAGGGTAGGGTAGGGGAGAGGATGATTTTCGCCACGCGAAATAATTCCGGCCATTCCTTGACCGCAATCTTCCAGTTCTTGTAGTTGTAACGATTTGGTCATTTTTTGTACATTCGGCGTAGGCCGCAGAGGCAAAAGGATTTGACAGCATGAAAACAGAGTTATCCACAGATTGTGTGGATAAGTCCAATGTCAAGCAATCAGTGGGCATTTCGGTTAGACTTTCCCCATTTCGCGCCGAGTAAAGTCAGAATACCAAACAGAATCTTGTTATTATTCATTGTCGAACGAATCCTTGCGCCTACCTCATTATGAGGGTAGTTCCAAGCTCATATCATAAAATCAGAAATAATGGATCACTCAACACATAACAAGATCGTTTCCTTCATCTGGTCGATTGCCGACGATTGTTTGCGTGACGTGTTCGTCCGGGGCAAATACCGCGATGTCATCCTGCCCATGTTCGTGTTGCGGCGGTTGGATTGTTTGCTTGAACCCACTAAAGATGCCGTTTTAGAGGAAGTCCGCTTCCAGCGCGAAGAAGTCAAAATGGCAGACCTAGACAAGGATGGTCTATGCGATGCTTCCGGTTATGTGTTCTACAACACGTCCCGCTTTACCCTAAAAACACTCCTCGGCAATCCCACTCAATTAGAAGCCAACCTTAACAACTACCTTGACGGCTTTTCGGATAATGTAAAAGACATTATCGCCAAATTCGATTTGCGCAACCAAATCCACAAAATGGCACAGTCTGATGTGCTGCACGATGTCATTGAGAAATTCGTTTCTGACGAAATCAACTTGTCACCGAATGACCGCAAAGGGGCAGACGGTCGCAACCAACCCGACCTTTCCAATTTGGGCATGGGTTTTGTGTTTGAGGAGTTGATTCGGAAATTCAACGAGGAGAACAACGAAGAAGCCGGCGAACACTTCACCCCGCGAGAGGTTATCAAGCTGATGACCCACTTGGTTTTCTTGCCGGTGAAAGACAAACTGCCCAATCCGTTGACGATCTACGACCCGGCTTGCGGTTCGGGTGGGATGCTCACGGAATCGCAAAATTTCATTCTCGACCCGGAAGGCGAAATCCATGCGAAGGTGGGTGTTCACCTTTACGGCAAGGAAGTTAATCCAGAGACTTATGCCATCTGCAAATCGGATTTGATGATTAAGGAGAATGACCCGGCAAACATCCGCTTTGGCTCAACCTTGGCAAAAGATGAATTTGCCACCATGCGTTTTGACTTCATGCTCAGTAATCCGCCTTATGGGAAGTCTTGGAAGTCCGATCAAGACAACATTATTGATGGAAAAGAAGTGACAGACCCTCGCTTTTTGGTCAATCTGGGCGACTGGACCGGCGAACAATATGACTTCTATCCTGCCATTCCCCGCTCTTCAGACGGTCAATTGCTTTTCCTGATGGAAATGGTCAACAAAATGAAGCGCAGAAACGATACCCCGTTGGGTTCGCGTATTGCCACCGTACATAACGGTTCCGCTTTGTTTACCGGCGATGCGGGAAGCGGGGAAAGTAACATCCGTCGTCATTTGATCGAAAACGATTACCTAGAAGCCATCATCCAGCTGCCCAATAATCTGTTTTACAACACCGGCATTACCACCTATGTCTGGCTTTTGTCGAACCGCAAGGAGGAAAAGCGCAAAGGCAAGGTGCAAAGGCAAGGTGCAATTGATCGACGCATCCAACCTTTATCGCAAACTTCGCAAGAATCTAGGGCAGAAGAATTGCGAATTTGCAGACGAACATATCCAGCAAATTACCCAACTTAATTTGGGACTAGCCGAAACGGATATTTCCAAAGTCTTCGACAACCGCGACTTCGGCTATTACAAGCTCACCATTGAGCGACCACTTAGGCTGGCAGCACAATTCACCCCGGAAAGAATTGCCGCTTTGCGCTTCCACCCTGCCTTGGTTGAAGTGATGGAATGGGCTTACGGCAAATACGGCGAAGCGGTTTATGCCGGTTTGGCCGACCACGCCGAAACCATCGAAAACCATCTGGAACGGGAAGAAATCTCGCTGTCACCACGCAACCGCAAGGAACTGTTATTGCCAAGCATTTGGCAAGAACAAAAAAGCATCATGGAAAAGGCCGAGAAATTAATGGGCTTTATCGGTCAAAATCTCAGCTTGGATTTTAATGCTTTTGTCAAAGAGTTGGATGCCGCCGTCGATATGCTAGGTTCCAAGCTTCCAGCAACCGAGCGCAAGCAAATCCTCAATGCCATAAGCTGGCGTGAAGAAACCGCCGCCAAGGTCATCAAGAAAACGCACTCACTCACCGGCAAGAAGCTCAAGGAACGGCTAACCGAATTGCGCACCGAAGCCGAACACCTGGCCGATTTTGGGCTTTGGCCAAACGAAAAGGCCGGCGAATATATCGAATACGAAACGGATAGCGAATTGCGCGACACCGAAAACGAGCCGCTGAAAGACGACATTCACGGCTATTTCCTGCGCGAAGTCCGCCCTCATGTTGCCAGCAATTCTCATTTTGGCGCGGAAGCCGTCATTCCGGCATGGACTGCCGGAATCCAGTGCCATGGACGGTAACGGGTCGGCTGCGTAAGCGTTTGATTAAGCGCTGTGAGTCAGCCCAAGTTTCACGTCCCTGTGACTGGATTCCTGCTTCCCGGCAGGAATGACGGGTTACGTGTCAACTCTTTACCTCATAATGAGAATTGCTGTCATGTTGCAGATGCATGGGTTGCCCTAGACAAGACCGTGATAGGCTATGAAATGAGCTTCAACAAAGTGTTCTACCGGCACAAACCCTTGCGAGACTTGGCAGAAGTCACCACGGAAATATTGACGCTTGAAGCGGAAACAGAAGGCTTGCTGAAAAAACTGGTAAGCTTTGTTGGGCAAAACCTTTAATGCCCTAATTAAGAAAGTTGTTTACGGAATCATCCATGCATATCATTACCCAAAAGCGGATTAATGATGCCAAGGCTATCTATCCCGAAGTGGCAACAGCCTTAGATCACTGGTAAGTAGCTGACCAAATTTCTTTTAACAGAAAAATCGGCTAACATGTCCAGGTTTTAAACAACTTCATCATTCGACATGTTTCATGTAAAAAACCTTTCTGGCGAAGAGAAACTGACATTGGAAGCCATGCGCAAAAACCATCCCTGCCATGCGCCTCGGATGCGTGCTCACGCCGTTTTGTTGAGCGATGCGGGATTTAGCCTTAACGAGCTGTCGGCGACTTTCGACGTTTGCCGGCAAACCGCCTCGACTTGGCTGCATTCCTGGGAGGAAGGGGGCCTGTGCGCCTTGTTCGACGACCCCCGGAGCGGCCGCCCGTGCAAATTGTCCGAGGGGCAAAAGCACGGGGCGGTGGAGCGGGTCAAGCAATCCCCGAGGTCGTTGAAGAAAGTGCTGGCGCAATTGGCTGAGGAACTGGGCATCAAGCTGAGTTGCTCAACGCTCAAGCGAATCTGCAAGCAGGCAAAGTACTGCTGGAAGCGGGTTCGGAGATCGCTGAGGTCCAGGCGCGACCCCGAATTGTTCGAGCAGTCCCGGCAACAACTGGCCACACTGATCGCACAGGCGGGGCAACAGCAGATAGACCTGTACTATTTCGACCAGTCGGGCTTCACGCTGGAGCCTTGCGTCCCCTATGCGTGGCAGCCGGTCGGGGAAACGCTTGAAGTGCCTTGCTCGAAAAGCAAGCGGCTCAATGTGCTGGGCTTCATGGACAGGGACTGTTCATTCCAATCCTGGGTTCAAAGAGGATGGCGTCAAAACGAAGGAGGGCAACCAAGCCCAAGTCATGGGCCTGTTGCGCGGCCTCGCCATCGAGTTGATCCGGAAAACGATGCCCAAGAACTTCCAAGCCGCCATCGATAAATTTGTGGATTCACCCGATGACTTGAAATCAATGCTTATGCAAGTGAAATTTTTATGAGAAAGCCGTGCCCCCTTACCTACCCGATAAAACGTCATCCCAATTTGGCCAGGCCATATGCCCTATCTGCTCTGATTGCAATCACTGCGCTGCGCCATGTTATAGGCGCTTGGTGGGCAGAAGCTATCCGCACCGAGGTCTGTTTCCAGCCCCACCGACACGACTGGTCGGCTTGCAGCGTTTCCGCTGCATAGTGTCTGCCCCGCAGCCAGGTAATACAGTTTCCAAAATACTCCATTAATACCCCCTGATGGGATTTTCACCCATTTCCGTTACGACCGATAAGGTCGCCAAGATCCAATTATATATTAACACGATAACGGATAGAATCCGAGTATTACTCGCAACCATCGGTTGCGGATTACTCTCGGAAGCCTCCGTCGCACTGGACGAGCACCTCTCAATGCATCCAGCGCTACCCATTGGTATTTTCATCCGATTGGCAATCGGAATCCCCATAACCAATACCCATTTCTGAGCTTCGTGTGTGGTTTGGCTTTTAAAGTGGCAGTATGAGCAGTGCCAGATTCATACTAGAATCTGCACACTTGAAACAATTATTGATTACAACCCCGGCTTTCGTCCTGGCAGGGGTTTTTCGCAATGGCAAACATAGATGAAACTAGCTTTTGAGACGCGCAAGCGCGTCTGTAAGAGACTAAGTTCTTAGTGTAGGTTGCGCACTCTATTTTTGTATCCAGATCAAAGATTTAGGATACAAATTGCACGTTGCGCACCCCAGGCAGGGCCTGGCGCGGCTGTGAAGACTACAGATCGTGGCACAAGCATGCCGACGATCAGGGATTATCGGGGATTGTAAAGCGCTTGCAAATGCCATGAAAAAAAGGCAAAAGGAAGTCGCGCCCTTTAATTTAAGGAAAAATATCCCCAGGCGTTTGTTAGAAATCGGCGTTAGGCCGAGTAGTAGTGTGTAGCGTCGGCAGTATACCGATAGTACACGGGCTCTAAGAGCTTTGAATGTTGGCTTTTTAGGGCCGCCGACGCCGAAGCGAGGGCAGTTGGGCTGCTTAATTAAAGACCCCAGCCAGGTTTATCGTGAGCCTTCCAATGGGAAGGACATCAAGAAATCGCGTACCCGCATTTAGTTTACCCTAGGGGAAACTTAACCGTGGCACTTGCAAAACGCTTTCGCAGACGCGAAATGGTAACGTAGGAAAAAGTATAGCATAAGTAATTAAAAGATTTAAAATCAGTTATAATCCCTGTAAATGGCGAAACCCGTGCAAGCTTGGACCCTTGCGCGGGTTTCTGTGTCCAACCAAGCACATTTGGATTAGGCAGTGTTAAATATCGTAAATGAACCCAAGGTTATAGGTCAACAACTCGATTTGTTCACCCCGGAGCGATGGCCCAAGAAGCCCTATTGCTCAGACGACAAGTCGGCGAAATGGATTAGGCAGCTTAAAACCGCCATCAAACAGCCCTACATCCAAGCCAACCCGCCCCATTTGCGGGTGTGGATGATCTTCGACCTAATTCCGCAACGCAAGGCAAAAAAAGTGTCTATCACCATCCAAAAGTTTCCACCTTTCAACATCCAATTCTTTCCAGTTTCAAGGGCCAATCAGGGGTTATGACTGGCCCTCTTGCTCTGCTTGAACCGGTAGGAATCGTTGCCGGTTTCGAGGATGAAGCAGTGGTGGGTGATGCGGTCAAGTAGTGCCGTGGTCATCTTGGCATCGCCGAAAACTTGTGACCATTCCGCGAAGCTGAGGTTGGTGGTGATGATCAGTGAGGTCTTTTCGTACAGTTTGCTGACCAAGTGGAACAGCAAGTCACCGCCGGAGTTCGGGAACGGCAAGTAGCCCAACTCATCCAGGATGACGGCATCCATTGGAATGAGTTGTTTGGCCAGGTTGCCACCCAACGACTTGCCTTGAGTGTCGGCAAGGCCAAGGCGGTAACCGCGACCGCCCGGAAGATCGCTGTATTGTTCTACAACGCCATGCGCTTCGGCGTGGACTACCGCGACCCCGGCGCTGACCACTACGAACGCCAATACCTCGAACGCGTCGTTAAGCAACTGCATCGCCGTGCGGCTGAATTCGGCTTCACCTTACAGTCCTCCCCGTGTGTTTCTTAGGAAGCGACGGTCAATTTAATTCGGTTGGCGCACTAGTGTAAAGGACATTATGAGTGGCTACCATCGCCGCCTAGGGTAAGTTGTGGCGTCGATAGTCGTCGTATAAACCATGCCGATCACCGCGAATGTCCACGACTCTTGAATAGTGACATCGGCAATGGCTTCATTATAGGCTTGGTCGCGCAAAGCTTGGAAAGCCCTTGCATGACGCGAACTGGCATTGGTGGGGAGTGCGAAAAACAACTGGAACCCTGATGCGGTCGCGGTGATTTTCCTGCCCATGCTCCTATCCAGGCTACCGGTGTCGGCGATGTCATCAATCCTCATCCACTCGCCGGTGCAGCCGAGCAGAACACCGGTCAACAATAGGCTCATCAGTCGCTTTAGCCAACGGTTCATAACTTGGCCCTTCCAATGGCATCGCCGGTGACCAGCGTGCAACGGTTGGTGGCTATCGCCCACCAAAACCAGTCTTCGCGAACACGGACATGGATTAACGAAAGTGTACCGGGCAAGATTCCGACAGCCTCCTGATAAGCCCGTTCCACGCGGGTATTGAATAGGATGGGAATAAACCCCAATAACTGTGTCCCGCAACCCATGCCCTCCACCCTGCCCAGTATTTGATAATGGGCAGGGGGCAGGGGAAACACATTCACGGGCGCGGAGGTGCAGCCTTGTAGCAATAACAATCCCAATAAGGGTGGGCAAAACTTATTGAAAATTATACTAATCATGCTGACTCATTAAATCAGAAAAAAAAGGGTGACGGTTTATAGGTGAATTGAGTATAGGGTATGGTAATCGCCATTGAACTGACTGGATACCCATCTTGCATCGGAGTTACCCGAATCGCACTTATAAGAGCGATATTACCCAAGTTAAATACCACACTATGGGTATTCACAATGATTGGCGGACGAAGAACAGGATAAACCCATGGAATAAACCACTCCACCTCTACAGCAAATTGTTCATAACCAGTCGCATCCCAATAGACAGATGCATTTGAAATCAATGGTAATAACGAATCAACCCTGACATTGCCAAAATATCGGTTCACTGCCGGATTTGTTACCGTTGCTTGCGAACCAGATTCCCCGCCACTGGAAGAGGGGTATGTTGTTTGGTTTGGCGGTGTTGTTGTCGGCTGCGGAATGACTCCCCACTGATCGGTCAAGGTGCTGACGGTAATGCTGTAATCATTATTGGTGGAATACACCCCCGGCTTCATGGCGCAAGCGTTTGGGTCTCGGCAGCTACCGCCTGAGGCGATGACATAAGTTCCGGGTGACAAATTGTACAGCTTCAATGAGGCATATTGCACCGTATTGGTTGGGTCTGGATCATAATTCGGGCCTTGCACAAGCACTAAGCCTTCCAGTGGGCCTTGATTATCGCTGCCCACCCTGCCGGAGCCGACTATGTCACCGTTGTCGTTTACCCATCCCGTCGGACCCGCGTTGGCATAGCCCACCAGAGTGGTAATGCCGTCCGAGGCACTGACACCGCTAACGCCTGGGGCCAACCAGTTATTAGAATTGCACTGACCGGACTGACATGCAGGGCCAGTGCTCAAGTTTGTGGGCGCACCTTGGACACCGTTGTAAACCCAATCGACAAACCCCCATGGAGAATATGGACGGGGATAAACAGATTGGTCAGCGTGTTTGACAATGTCGAAACTACCCGCCGTAGCCCAAACGGTAAAAGCTGGAATAAAGGTATTTTGATGGCAGGGTTTCCCAATCGCCGCCACCCTGATTTCAACATCGGAGGTAGCCATAATCTTGAAACGATAGAACAAGGTTGTATTCACCCTGCCAAGCTTGATTGCATAATAAGACCCATCCCATCCGTGGCGTAGACCGGGATTGGTATTGTTGAACAAAGGCTTATTGCCTAAGGTTCCTAAGTCAGTGACATACCAACCGCTATTGGCTTGGCTGGAAACCCCCAAAAACGCCAATAGAACAAGAGTTTTCAACAAGATTTTGTACAGTCTGTTATCCACTGATTTGTCCTCATAAAAAATTAAAACACTTAAAAACGGTAACGTATACCCGCATTGGCTCCATAAGACTCCCAAACCGCCCGGTTAAATTTTTGTGAGGTCACATAACCAGCCGACCAATAGGTATTATCTGTACCGGAATTGGTGGTCATTTCCGAGTAATTAGCGTCGAGATCAAACGCCCAAGCAGGTGTTAGCTTAAATCGAAGCCCTGCACTGACCGTCATTCCCCCTCCATCGGCATAGTGTTTAAAACTATATGGTTGTGCATATTCTGGCCTGAGATTCCAAGTGCCCTTGCCGTAATAATTAACCCAGTGATACTCGTACTGGGTAAACAGCTCCATCCAGTCCAGGGGTTGCGCAGTTAACCGGAAACCTAGCCAAGGCCCGTGCCATTGAACAGTATAACGTTCGTCCAAGCCAGGATATGGCCTGAGGGCCGGCCCATTGCAGGGTGTTGTGGACTGACTATTATCGCACCAGAATATTGAAGGCACTGAAACAGTTTGTAATAAATTGGTTCCGGTTAGATACTGTTCATTATAGGAATAACCCACCAAGGGCGTGGCACCCAACTGGACATTACCCTCCTTGTCGCGCATGGCGAAGCGATAACCCGTTCCGATGGATGCATCCAACATATGGCCGCCGTCTGCCGAATTATTGGATCGCGAATATTCAAGTGTGCGGTTGTCCCCTTGATAGTCGGAATCCTGTTGTTTCCCGGCCGTGATGAAACCGTAGTTTACTTTGCCTTGGAAATGCCAGCCGCCGGGAGACGTTATTTCAGCCTTGCCGGCAATCTGTGCGGACTGTATATTTTCCCATTTCAATTCAGATAGTACATTGGGATGGCCGAACCAAGGATAGTAGTTTGGGGCGGCAATATTCCAATTCAGCCTATCCTCCCGATACCCCGAAGTAAAGCTATAGTCAAGCTCCCAACTAGGCTTGGGGGGCTTCGGGTGGCGGGGGTATTCGGTCAGTGGCGGTTCGGCCGCGGCTTGGGGGGGCGGCAATGGGCCTAAGGCCACACGCTGCGGGGAATAGGCATGGCCCATGCGGTCAAACACCACCATCTGGGCTTGCACCCCCACCCCGCGTTCGTAGGCAAGGGTTTGACCGGAATTTCCCGGTTTGGACGGGCCATGGGCAAACACATGCATATTCCGCTCTAGCTGCTGGTCAATCGCATCGCACCCACCCGGCAGCGGCCATGACCATAAGGCCGGGAAGAACAGCAATCCTTTGCATATTTTATCGGCGTAGCGCTTCATGAAACGGCTCCTTGGAAACTAGATACAAATAGGTCTTGTCACCCGCCATTCCCTTGCGGGCCAGACGGGGGGTCTCGATGGTCGAGGCTAACCATTGACCGCGCACTTGGCTGTAATCGACATTGACGGATTTATCCGTGCGATTACTGACTTCAACGGTGGTGACATACAGATTGCCCTTTTTCCAGCCTTCCATCGGTTCCAGTTGCAGGCGCTGGTCATCCAACAGGCGTTCGCCATTGGCGTAAATCAACCCGGCCTCGGTAATGCCTTTGGGCGGACTCTTGCCCGCGTCGGGCTGACGGATTGCGAGGGCGGCAAAGCGGGTCAGGCCCAAATAGTCTTGTGGGTTGGCATCGGCCTGCGCACCGTCGTTGCGGGGTGGAAAGGCCGGTGGGGCGTTCGGCGGCATCGAAGGTTCCTCATCCGGGTTGCGCGTCCGCCGATGGTAGGGGTCGAATTGGTCTTGGTCGTCATAGAATTTGTAACGCTGCTGCAAGGTGTAATCGTCGTGGTGACGGCCCGGATTGCGGTAAATGTCCATGTTGCCGCCCATGGCCCTTGCATTGGGATGGACGCTCTCGTTGTGCAGGAATTCTTGGCTGACTTCGGCGCTCTCGGAAGGCGTTTCCAAAATATGCGGCTTGATGATGATGATCAACTCCCTGCGTGCGCGAAGACTTTCGTCGTCTTTAAACAAGAGTCCAAGCAGGGGAACGTCGCCTAGAACAGGCGTTTTGGTTTGTCTGTCGATTGCCGAGTCTTGAATCAAGCCACCGACGGCGGTGGCAATGTCGTCCTTGCCCAGTATCGTACCGCTGAAGGTCTGTGACTTGACGACATCGATCTTTGCAGAGGCAGGCTGGGCATCGGGCACAGTGGTATTGGGGATTTCGATCACCGCCTTGTCGGCGGCCAGGCTGGACTGCTCGATCACCATGCGAATATTGACCGTGCGGTCGGCGTTGATGTTCGGTGTCAGCAATAAAGTGGTGCCCAGCGGCCTGGTTTGGATTTGCGGGACGAGAATAGGCGTCGCGAACGAACCAATGCCTCCGATCTGGCCAGCCCCTGTCGGGCTTGAACTGGTGTATCCGGTGACGATGGGCCGCTCTTCGCCGACGAAAACCCGGCTAACCTCTTGGTTACTGGTCATCAACATCGGAGTGGCGAGTTCGGTAATGCGGCCCTCCCTCTCCAATAATTGCAAATTGGCGGTGAATTTTTGGTTCACCACCGCTGCCAACAATGCCGTGCCGGCGATGGGCTGCACGCCGGGCAGGCCGGCCAGCGCAAAATCGCCCGCATTGAGTATGAAATCGAATGCCGAACGGTAGCCATCAGACAAGTCAACGGAAAGCACCTTGACTTCCATCAGCAGACTGGACTGGCTGACATCTAGCTTTTTCACCAAGGAACGGATTTGTGCCATCGCCTCCGGGTCGCGGGTGCGCACCAATACCCGGTTCTGCGAACGGATGACGGTGACGTAAATGGGCGAAAGTCGGCGCATGACTTCTCCTATGGCCCCTTTGCCCTCGCTTGCTTGGCCTGAAAACGCTCCTTGCGTGCTGGTATCGCCCGTAAACCTTTTGGTGCTTCCCATGGCTTCCTCGATATCACTCTGGTCGGCACGGGATTGGTTGGAATTACTACCGCGCCCCGTGCTGTTCAAACCCCCGCTGCCACCGCCGCCCCCACCGCCCCCACCGCCGCCGCTGCTGCCTGATGCGCCCGATGTCATGCCAACCCCCGACCTGCGCCGGTCAACCAAGTCAAAGCGCTGAAACCGGGCTTGCAATTCTTGGGCGACTTCCAATTGATTGGTCGCCTCGCTCAGGGCGACGCGGTCCCCGAACAAATTACGGATCGCATAAGCCACGTCAGTGGCATTCGGATACCGCATGGTGAAAATCTCGGTTTCGTCCGGGACGGCTTCCACCTGGCCCATGCGGAACTCGTCCACGGTGAAGATGCGGATGATCTTCGACTGCGGGTCTTCCTCGTACCACAAGTTATAAGACTTGGACAGTGCGTCAAGCACTTCCATTGGCTTGACATCGCGTAGAAATAACGCGGTTTTGATCTTGGACGCTTTCTCCGATGCCACCACATTGATGCCGTACTGGGTGGACAAAATCCGCAGTGCATCGCCTACGGTGATGTCGCGCAGGTCGATTTCGCTGATCAACACATTCCCCCTTGAACCGGGTGCGGCGGTGGTGGAGGGTGCCTCGGCGGCGGTGGCTACCAAAATCAATACCCAGAAGGCAGTTCGTACAAATTTGTTGCGGAGGATTTGCATCAATCTAATTAATAAATGGGTCTGATTCTGGCAATTAAGGAAACGATCCAACGGTTAGTTGATAAATAGCCGCCGATTATAGGGCAAGACCACCAGTTGGACGCTGCCTTCGTCTATCGATTCAACCCGTATGGTCAAGCTGTCTCCCGACGGGGAGGGCACCGAAAACTGGCTACCCGGACGCACCAGAAAGGGCGGGGCATCCTTGATTTGAATCAGGGCGGTGGCCCCACCGTGTTTGCCGCCCAGACTTCTTCCGGCCAAACGAATCTCTGGCAGGGTTATCCTGTCTGCTGCGTTGCCCCCTTTGCCCCCGCTTGGGACCATCTGTTTCATGGCCTGCCGGAACCTAGGCGACATGTCGGTTGGGTCTTTAATCTCACGCACCGAAGTTTTTGGCACACTGGCCATGGCAGGTTTCGGCACCTCGACGGGTTGAGCGGCAATGCCGGGCTTGCTGTCGGTGGGCATGGGCGGTTGCGGCAGGGCATTGGCAGCGGCGGAGGGTGGTGGCATGGACACAGCTTGCCGCTGCATGTTGGCAGGAGGTGGCGAGGCCGCCGGGTAATTTGCCGCCGTGGCGGCCGGCTGAGGCGCAGAGCCTGGGCTGGGATTGGCAGATGGCTTGGGGTTGGCTGAATTAGGCAGCAGAATGGGTTGGCCATGGCCTGGTGATGATGCGGTGATGATCAATGTCAATAGTAAGCGCTGCATCATTTGGACGACCCAGACCCGGCGGCAAACATGGCCACCAGAAAGGCCGCATAAACAAAGCCGATGATGCCTCCCACGACAATGGTCATCACCGGCCCAATCAAACTACTCATGAATACAATCATGCCTTGGAGTTCAAATTCGAAATGCTTCCCCAATTCTTGGAGGATGACATCCAGCCTGCCCGATTTTTCGCCAACCCGAATCATCCGTGTCAACATCGGCATAAATACATCGTCTTCCGCCAGGGGATCTGCCAAGGTGGAGCCTTGGGCGACACGCTCCCTTGCGTAGCGGACTTTGCTGGCGAGAAACCGATTGCCGATGAGCGACTCTATCGTGACCAAGGCATCCAATATGCGCACCCCGCTCAGCAAGAGGATGCCGAGGTTTTGTGCCAGCGTCGTCGTGCCGGAAAGCCGGAATAAGCGTCCAAACACAGGCAAGCCCAGCACAAAGCGGTCCATTTGAAAGCGTATTGGACGCACTTGGTACAGTAGCATCACCGTAATCACGGTTGCGGCAATGCCCAAGGCCAACATGCCGGCGTAATTCTCAAACCAATTAGACACATCAATCAACGCCTGAGTGATGGGCGGGAGCTTGCCGCCCATGGTGTTGATGAATTTTTTCAGTTCGGGGATCAGCTTTTTCATCATGAACACGATAATGCCGATGACGAACAAAATCATGAAAGCAGGGTATCTTAACGCCGCGAAGACTTGTTTGCGGTTCAGCCGCCGACGTTCCATGGCGATGGAGGCTTGCTCCAGCACATGGTCGAGTTGCCCGGAACTTTCGCCGACCCGCACCAGTTGCAAGGTCATGTTCATGAACACCTTATGCTCTGCCATGGCGGCGCTTAGGCTGTCGCCGTCGTTGATGCGTTCAACCATGGTTTGCCATACCCGGCGCACGCCCGGCCGTGAAAAATCGCGGATGAATTCCAGTGCCTCCAAGATGGGCAACCCGCTACGCAGCAGCACCGCCAATTGATAGAACGAACGCTCGACATCAAGTGAATTGATCGAAAGGTATTCCAACGGGTTCAGGCTTATCTTTCGCCCGGCCTTGGATTTCACCAACTTGACCTCTAGCACCAACAAGCCTTGCTGGCGCAATTCTCGAATCAGCGCCTCGCGGGATTCCGCCGACTGTTTTTGGACAATCTGCTCGCCTGACTGGCTTCTGGCCGTATATTGAAATTCAGTCACGGTTAGGATGAGCCCCCGAAGTTAAACCAATCGGCATGTTGACGGGGAACCTGCCGGATGTTGACGGCCCTCACCATGAATTGACGATTTGCAAGGTGTCGCCAAAGGAGATCGAACCATTGAACAATTTGGCAATCGCATCGTCTTCAAGAAAGCTTACCCCGGCCTCGCGCATATTTTCTTGCAACCGGCTTTCGCCCGCGCCTTCGGCGATTTCACGCGACCAAGCCGCGTTCATTTCCAACAGCTCGTAAAGGCCAATCCGTCCACTGTAGCCGCGGCCGGCGCAATAAATGCAGCCGCCGGGTTCATAGATGGTCTGCCCTACCAAATGTGGGCGGTTCAATAGGCTTGCCTCGCTTTCGGTCAAGCCTCTTGGAATGCGGCAATGTCGGCACAGCTTGCGGCTCAGGCGCTGGGAAATGGCCAGGCGCAAGGTGCCCGCCACAAGGTAAGGCTCAAGGCCAATATCCAGCAGACGGGAAACGGTTGCCGCAGACGAGTTGGTGTGCAGGGTGGACAACACTAAGTGTCCGGTTAAGGCGGCTTTCATGGCGATTTCGGCAGTTTCCCGGTCGCGAATCTCGCCGATCATCACCACGTCCGGGTCGTGGCGCAAAATGCTGCGCAGCGCCTTGGCGAAGCTGACCTTGTCCGCGCCGTCCACTTCGCACTGGGCGACGCCTTCAATGGCGTATTCAATCGGGTCTTCGATGGTCATTACATTGAGGTTGCGCTCGGTCAGCAGTAAGCGGATGCTGGCGTAAAGCGTGGTGGTTTTGCCGCTCCCTGTCGGCCCAGTGAGGATCATCATGCCTTGGCTGCGCCGTAGGAATGATTCGATGGAGTGCCGACAGGTGGACTCCAAGCCCAGCCGATCCAAGGTCAATGACTCGGTTTGCAGCGCCAATAGACGCAAGGTCATTCTCTCCCCGTATTTGGTCGGCAAGGTTGCCGCGCGGATGTCGATTTGGATGCTATGGCCAGGCGGGGAGAAGGTGAAGCGTCCGTCTTGTGGTGCTCGTCTTTCGGCAATATCCATGCCTGCCAATACTTTAAATCGGCTGACCAATTCGATCTGCATCCCGGGCGGCAATTCGCTGTGGAGTTCTAGCTTGCCATCGACGCGGAACCTGACCACCATACTCTTAGGCCAGGGATCAATATGGATGTCAGAGGCTTGCCGAAGATAAGCCGCGTAGAGCAATTCGTCGCCCACTGCGGCGACATCTTGCCCGCCCTGAGTGCCGGTCGGAGTGGTCAACAGGCCGTCCCCGTAGACACGGCGCAAGATCTGCTTCAATTCGATGGCATCCACTTCCCAGAATTGCACATCCGCTTTCAGCAGGCGTTCGACCGTATCGAGCGTGGCGCTGTTGTCCTTGTCTTCGCAAGCGACATGGATCATATTATCCATTTGGGCGAAGGGCAGCACACGCCGCCGCAAGGCGACCGAGGCGGGAATTTTCAATGCGCAGGCGGGGTCAATGCGAATCTCGGATATGCGCAATTCGTGATCCTTGGGATCAAAGCGTGTGACATCAATAAAGTTGAACCCGCAATAGAACCCCCCTTCTTCTTTGCTCGCCCAGCTCATGCTGGATTGCCGGGAGAATGTCTTGTCAGGGTTATGGATGCGCAAGACCACGCTGTCGCCAACATTAAGTAAGTCGGCAACGCCTTTATTGACCAGCAACTCAATGCCGCCGGCCGAGTGGTTGATGACATCTGCTTCCATTTCTTTGCCGCCTCCCGGCGGAAATATTTCCACCATCCAGCCATCGCTGGCGGGGGTGCGCTGGTGTAGCCGTCTTTCCGTGTGCGGTGTTGCCGGTAAATGCCCGTCTGGGCTGGTTAGGTTCATGCTTATACACCGATCTTTAATCGTTAGGGTTTGGTTTAAATCCAAATTTGCAGTATCCATTCCATGTCTCCGTCGCCGTCCGGCGCAACCATTTCCAAGGATACCGGAATGATCGACAAGTCGTCACGGGCGAGGTCTTCCAAAGCCCGGTAAACATCCGGGTAAGTGCCGCTGAAGCGTACCCGCCAGAGGGCAGAGCCGCCATCGCCACCCTTGTCTTGGAGGGATGGTTGCGAGGGTTTGCCCAACTCGTTCACGGTTACCGGTAAGCTATCCTTGGCAGCGCTCCAAGCCTGCCTGCCGTCCTCGATGACGCGCAGCCGATGGTTTGCCAAGCTCTCATTCAAACGGCTGATGGCTTGGCTGGCATAGTCCGACTGTTCCAGAAAGCCGGGTTGGCGATTTGCTTCGGCCTCGGGCTTGGCGCTAGACTGTCGCAATGTTGCTAATTCAGCCAGCAGTTGATCCTTCTGCTGGGTCAAGTTGGATATTTTTACCTGCCCCAACTGGTAAGCGTCCTTCATCTGTTGAACCTCCCTCTCGGCACGTTCGGCTTGGGCCGTGAATTTGGGCCCTATGAAGACAAAATATACCACCAGTATCAACAGCGCGGGGAAAACGCGCATTAAAAGTTTATTACGTTGCTGCGGGTTGAGCTTAATCACTTGGCGACTGTTGTTGCTTGAGGCTTGGGGGCGTTGGGGTAGCCGGACGAACCGGCATCCGATAACAGGATTTCAAACTCCCAAGGCCCGCCCCCGGCGTCCAGCGCCAAATCTTTCTTGCGGGGTGGCTCGATGCGCCAGCCCAAACCCCGCAGCCTCGCCTCCAAAGCCGAAGCCAGCTTGTTGGCTTCGGCGGCGTTTAGGCTGATACCCTTGACGATGGTTGCCTCAGGCTTGGTCCGAATCTCCTCAATGACCACACCATCGGTTGAATTGACCGCAATTTCGCGCAATAGGGCCGTCAACCTCTGGCGTAGCGCGGCGAGCACCTCAGGGGTCGCCGCGGCCCTCCCTCTCATGCCCGGTTCAAGTTTTTTTGCCATTTCATCGCGTTGCTTCTGGTAGCGCCCCACTTCCGTTTCCAAACCTCGAATCTGGGATTCGCTTCCCTTCAAAAATACCTTGTCGGATTCCAAGCTATGCTCGCGCCGATACTGCCAGCCGAAATGCAATAAGCAGAGTGCCAGCGCCACCGAAGCACCGGCCGCCATCAGCCAGCGTTCACGGTTGGGATCATCGGGCGGGACTAATGCCGGTAGATGGGCGGGTTTGCCGCCGGCCAGGGTTCGCCCCCAAGCCGACAGCCATAAGCCCAGCGTGTCATCCCGGTCCAAGCTCACTGCCCTCGTTTGCTCCGGCAGGAAATCCATCGCCATGCCCTCCCCCAACGACTCCCAATGAATCTTGTCGCCCAGTGCCAGCCTCCAGCGCTCGACCTCGCTCTGCACCCGCTTCGGTTTCGCGCCAGACTGCATGGCCCACAGTTTACAGTGGCCTTGACCATCCCCATTCACGCCGATAAGCACGTCCGCCCACCTCTCCAATCTGGCCCAAGCGTTTGGCTGTTTGTCGTGGATTATCCCATAGGGCAAACCGCCTGGATGCATCAGGCCGGCAAACCGGCAACCGCATTCGCGGGCGACACGCCGTAATTGCGCCATCAGGGTTTTGGGGGCGTGGCTAAGCAGGTACAGGTTCTGGGCCTCCACTTGAGCCAGCAATACGTGGGAAGACTGTAAGTTGGTGGTGACGATACCGCTGAGTTCTTGCAGTTCAAACAGCAGTGCCTGATTGATTTGTTCATCACTCAGCCCCGCCACTTGCCCGGAAGGCAGTTCAACCGTGTGGTTTGGCAAAGCGTCGTGGAGTAGCCAAAGCTGCCGGCCTAGGGGTTGGTCGCTTTTCAATACAGTGGTTATTGCCGAAGGCAGATCGGTGATGGTGTAGTATTCGACCGCCAATCGCTGCGGTTCACCCAATAGCTCACCCTTGTCATTCACCTCAGCCCGGACGAACTGGTTGTTGACCGAACAAAGCAATGTCAACGCCGGACGGTTGCCACGCAGTAGACGCCTTGCTTGCTCCAAGGGCAAGCTGGCTTGGTGAATCAATTGCTGCAAGCCTTTTGCAGACTCTGCCAATGAAACCTTAGTATCCGTCAATGAAATTTAACCTATCGGAGGTAAACGAATGAGAGCTTTACTGCTGGCTTGAGAATGTTCGCTCTTAACGATTGGGTTATGTCGCCTAATCTGGTGAAATGCCAAGCCAGACGGTATCCGACAATCAGCATTCAACAACAGTCAAGGGGCGCAGTGCGCCCCTTGTCCCTTTGCCCCTCAGTCGGGCGTTTGCCTCAAGCTGTTTGACCTAGCGCCTCACCCATTGGACATCACGCTAGGGTTTGCCGGACTGCCTCACAATTATTCCGTGGCTGGCTTGAGCGCACGCTGCATACCCGTGGTACTGGTCTGCCAGCCTCGGTTGGCATCCGGGCCGACCACCACACCGACCAGTTTCGCGGGATCGCAGCCGATCGAATCCAGCCAACAATCGGCCCGCATGTCCACATCGAACACCGCTAGGAATCGGCTATAAACCAATGAGGGGTTGGTGGATTTATTCTCAGGAAAATGCACCGGTGCGGTGGCGATGGTCTTGTTGATCATCTCATTGTTGGCGTTGATGCCCAGCAAAATCAACATATGCTGTTCACCTTGCCTAACCTTGTTACCTTGTGAATCGGTCAATTCCGGGCAGACCCCGCCCCGTTCGATTTTGCAATTACGGTAACCCAATATGTTGGCAAGGCACTCAGGATGGCCAAACTCCCAGTACCCACTGCAATTGTCCGCCACCCACATCACGCGCTGTTGAGTGCCATAGGGGCCGGTTGACAAAATCACCTCGCCGTTCAGCCCATAACCTTGTTTTGGTTGCCCTCCCTCGCCGGCGGCATTGCTGGTGTCTTGAGAGCCGTAAGTGGCATCAAAACGCGCCCCGGTTTTGTCATCTTTGATATACCATTCGCCCGAGACGGTGTCTTGGGTCGGTGTGCCTGCTTTCTGGTAGAAATATTTCGTCACCCCCACCTTGGCCATCGAGGCCGACATCGCTCCATTGTCTTGCATCACCCCGAAGTTCGTGCTGGTCGCCCCAGACGCACCAGCCTTCACCCATCCTGGCCGGCCAACCTGTACGGTGTCATCCAAATAAGCCACGGGTTTCTTACCGTCCGACAGCAAATCCAAATTGTTAGGGTAAACACCGTATTGCGCATAATACTGATGCATGGCATTCAACACGGCGGCTGAATTGTAGTTGCTGGTGGCTACCTCGGATTTCCCGATAAAATTGCCAACATACGGAATCATCAGCGTGGACAGGGCGACCAAAATAGCCAATACGACGGCTAATTCGATGAGGGTCAGGCCGCGCTGCAAGGCAGACGTTGTAGGCGTGAAATAATATGTTTTCTCGTTCATGGTATTGCTCCAATTAATAGGTCAAAGTAAGCAGAAAGCCTCAGGCTATGATCCATTGCATACTAAAAAGTTCTCACTAACTATTATTAAAAACATATAGCATATACTGTACCTAATATGCAAGTAATTAATATAAATTGGAATAAATGGAAAGTCTTATTTTTTATCCCCATTAAATAGGTTATATGACACAGCGTTGTGTTATATGACACACCTATAAGGGTTGCTTTGCCTCCTAGTTTCTCAATGAATGGGCGGTAATTAACCGCAGATTTTAAAACCAATTTACCCCCCAATAGTCATGGGGTGTCGGCAAGATGCCAGTCACTCGTGACTCCACCCCTTGCATCACGCTAAGCCGCGACATACTCACCAGATGGTCCCGCAGGTCACTATTGGGTTAGCAATTCCCATTTTGAATTTAAACCCCGTTATTCCGGCATGGATGCCGGAATCCATGCCATGGACCACTGCCATTAAGCTAAGGATTTTTAGCCTGTCAAAATCGTTTGTAGTCCCGGCTTTACCCGGTCTTTTCGGGGTTGGCTTCCGCCTAAAGGCGGAACTACTAACGCTGACTTAATGGCATTACCAAAAATTGCTGCCATCGGGTAAACCGCCGATAGCTTCACCAAGCGAGGGAAAGCGGTCGGCCCGGCAGGATTTTGACCGGCACGGCTTGGCGACCGGTTGACGGATAAGTCAAAGTGCTTGTGCCATTCGGAGACGTGCAAGGTCCGGCATGAACACTAATCGCAGCATTTCCCGCCGGGATGACTGTCCCCGACGGAAATGCAAAACTTACCTGCAATGCCATGCCGTTCTCTGGAATCGTTGCAGGAACCGTCGGTGGGCCAATGCTGCTGACACCACTGCTGACAACAGCCGCCACGGGGTTGCGTTGATCGTCCGATGCAATATGGTAGATGTTCAAGCACAGTGGTACTGGAGTTACGCTGCAGTCCTCTACTGTCACTCCTGTCGCTCCAAGTGGTTTACAGAGTTTGGGTGCAATCAGTACATTGACTGTGTTAGGGCTGCCGATGTCCACCTGCCATTCGTTTGGCCTGACCATGGGCGGTGGCAAATCGGGCAGGCCACCGGCGGGCAATGTCAAGCCGTAGACAGAGACTTGATAAAGGTCCGGGGTAATCGCCAAATTTAGGCTGGGGTCATAGGCCATGCCGATGTTGGGTGGCGATGCCGATAGTGGATAGGTAAAATCCAAGGCTTCGGGCGCGGCGTTGTTGCCTTTGCACAGCGAGGAGTCCCTAAAACACCCATTGCCATAGCTGAACACGGTCAGGCAATTGCCGCGACTGACCACGACGCCTGCGGGTGCGCAACGAGGGTTATAGCCGGTTTCACTGCTGCCCAACCAATTCAAATACCAACCATAATTATGCCGAGGGTCGGGAAAGGACCTGTCGGTGTTGTAGCCTTCGTTCCCCCATCCGTCGGTGAAGGCGTCGGACCCTTTGCTGTAGATATCGACATGGGAAGGGTTTTGAGTGGATTGAAAATACGGCCCATGCCAGCCGGCATTCAATGAGACTGCTAAAGTGGTAGGCGATGGATTGTTGATGGTGCAGGTCGGAGGCAGGCCATTTTGCGGCGACCCGTCGGGGCAAACAGAGATACTGCAAGTGGCCTGCTGTCCATTCTGCGGCGAACCGTCTGCGCATATGGATTTGACCCCCCAAGCGGCCAATGCAAGCCAGCCACCCTCGCAGTTTGCTTCATCTGTGCTGGCGATGTCCGCCCGACAGAGTTGTGGCTCCATCAGTTCATGTAAGTTCATCGGCAACCTCCCCATGTCCGCAGCGAACCCGCTGACCATTGGAATGCCGTTCAGGTTGCTGACATCGACGATGGCCTTCTTTATTCGGTCGTAGCGCTCCACCGTTTGATTATAGCGGACTTGGTCTTGCCGTCCAGATGAGGCTTGCAATAGCACGGTCATGGTGATTGCCATCACGGTGAGAACCACCATCATTTCAATCAGGGTGAACCCCGCAAGCCGATGTCGCACATTCATTGGCACGGCTTATTACCCCATGGGTCGTTGCTGTCCAGGTACAGCACCCGGTCGTCGCCGCGCAAATTGGCGCTGGGGTCAACACCATTGCTCAGGTAGGTCACGCTATCACGCCCGGCGGAAACCAGATAATGGTGACCTTGAGAGTCGCTGAACAGTTGAATGGGGGTACGCACAGGCTGCATGCCGGTGGGACCCATCAACGGATAAGCGTCCAGCGCCACACCAAGACCGCCATGCACATAGTTGGAAGAACTGCCGGCATTGGTCTGGCACAGCCCGCACGCATTGCATTCGCCGGCGCAACTGCCGCTCCCGCATTCCGCATACTGATCAGGCAAACCGATTTTGCACACGGCAAACAATGGGCTTAGCTTAGGTGGGCAGGGTGCGGCGTATTGCTTAGGTAGGCTGCCACAGTTGCTGGAATTGGATAGATAGGGTCCGCGCCAACCGCGTTGAGTGGTCGGGTTGAAGTGTGGAAGGTGGGTGCAGTCTGACGCGGTGGGTTCGCTCATGCAAGAATTGCTGGAAAGCTCGGCATTTCCATTCCAATCGTTAAATAAATAATGCAGGCTATAAGGATTGACATTGGCTGGCACAACGCCTGGATGCCTAGGGAATGTCCCTGTGTCGCTCAAATAGCCGGACTGGGCACCGCTCCCCATGATCGCATCGCGGATGGCGACAAGCGATGCGTCCGTCGCCACGCATTCGGCGATGCCACCGGAATTTTGGGCGTATGGAACCAACAACCCCGCCAAGGCGACCAAGATTAGCAATACCATCCCCAATTCGATCAACGTCACCCCACGCATTCTGCGAGGGGGGGGGGAAGCGGACAACGGCACTGAAGTCAGTCCAGCCCCCTTGCGGCGAGAATAGCCCACTTCTATGGCTGCGTTGAGACTCAGCGGAAGGTTATCAGGCATCGTGCGCCGGTGGTTTCCTTTTGCCGCGACCCACCCAGCCAAGACCGGCCAATGCGCTGCCAAACAGCCAAACCGCCGCAGGGATGGGAACTGGCGCACCTAGATTGGTGAGCGACAAATTGTAGGAGAAGCCGGCAGTCGACACACTGCAAGGGGGGGCTGCGGTATTGCAACTGCCTCCCACCCCCAGCATGTAATTGCCGGGGCCAAGACTGCCAATCACCAAATCGGCAAGCCCGGCAGAGGTGCTTGTGGCTGCCGCGACAGTGGCGGTTCCCCCCGAACCTGTCCCTACGACTCCCCCCAGGCCGGAGCCATCCAAGCCGTACCCATTGGTCCAGCCGGTGGGACCGGCATTGGCGTAACCCACAAAGCCCGATTCGCCGTCTGGCAGAAAATAAGGGGTGGGGCCTACCTGGTTATAGGTATGGCCAACGCCGCGGCTGGTCGCAGTCCACAGGGTGAATGCGGGGTTGATGCCCCCTACGGGCGAGGTCATTTTAATGCCCACGCTGCTCGCATCGGCAACGCTGAATAGATAAAAATCTGAATTGTGCTGCCAACCATAGTTGAACTTCCCGGTGATGGATGAGCGATTATTGTTTCCATCCCATGCGTATCTTGGGACGCTTCCGCTACCCGTGAACCCCGCGACAGTCAATGGACCCCACGTCGTTACGACGTTAGCAGCACTGGCATCAGTGGAAACACCCATGACTACGGCTATGCCTAGGCTGACCGATACCGCCCTGCGAATTTTGTTGATCATTGTGCGTAACCCTAACGTGAGTATCTAAAAGACGATTGCTTAACACGGAACCACGCATCCAAGCATTGAGTCACTCCAATGCCAGCGGAACCTATATTAAATGAATAATAGCAAGAATCACGCCATAATAGGATTGTTAGGGTTTGCCCCGTGCTGCCACGCTCACAACTATAGAATGTACAACAGCGGGAATAGGCCGATGTTGCGGGAAATTCCGACGAATAAGCGAATTGCCCGACTCTTTTCAGGACTTGACCCGTCCTGATTGGCAAGTTGTTTCAGCCAAGACTAAAAACGCCGTCATTTCGGCATGGATGCCGAAATCCATCGTCCAGGGGAGGCAAAGTTTGGCGTATTACATTGCCCAGAGGTTCTTGGGCTTTAGCTGAAGAATCTTGCCAATAAGGTGGCCCGTTGTCTCACTGCCGACCGGGGTGGCATGGAGGGTTAGCTAACAGTGAGTGATATGCCACATATTGATCGGCATATCACTCACTTTTATAGCCAAAAATTTCGATGAACCGTTCCAGTAAAGCTTGGATGGGCGAGAAATGTTTCGCGTAGTGAGTCCAACGCGCCACCGCGCTGGAATACAGCGGCTGGCTGACAGCGGCGAAACTGGGTGTGGAAATATAGCGCCCCACCGCCTTTTCATGGAAACTGACGACTTCGGGCCGCCATTCCAAGCTTAAAAACTCAAACACCCGTCGGTAAGTCGCCTCGAATTCAGTCACAGTGTCCTCGTAACGCAATTCCAGATAAGCCGGGGTGATCGAATCCCGCAACGATAACCAAAAATCCATCACCGCAGCATATTGCCGGGCGATTCCTTCCCATGCCAGCAGGTTGACCGTCACCGGTGCCGACCCGAACGCTTGCATGAAACAACTCAGGCAAACATCGCGGGGGTCGCGTAGCGCAAAGAGGATTTTCGCTTCGGGGAAAATCACGCTGATAAGCCCCAACTCCATCGTGTTCATGGCGTTTTTATCGACGAAAACCTTTTTCAACACAGCTTCGCCATATTCTTCCACCGACCGGTCCCAATACCGTTTTCGCAGGTGCAAGACCCCGGCCAGACCCACCTTGCGCAAACCCGCCGCCGTATCATGGGGGATTCCGCTGAGCCGCCCTAGTTCTTCCGTCAGTTCGAACACTATCCTGCTTTCATCGCTGGCAAAGACTTGCGGATGCGCGCCCAGAACCTGCTCGGTGAGTGTAGTCCCGGAGCGCAGAAACCCCATAAGGAAATAGGGTGAGGGCAAACCATCCGAGCGCAGTTCGTCGGCTGACCAGTGTTGTAGCAAATCTGAGTCGAAGCTTTGTTTGTTCTTGGCGATCATGTCGAAAATATGCGCCCGATTCGCCGTTTGGTATTGCGGCAAGCTGCGGTGCAGCGATGCCGCCTGGAGCAAAGCTGCGAAAGCGCTATCATATTCTTTGAGCTTGTCGAGGACAGTCCCCAGCTCCAGCCAGGCACGGGCGGTTTGCTCGGTGTCTTGGTCTAGCGCAATGACGCGCTCCAGCCGCTCGCGAGACTCGGCCAGCCGGCCTTGGCGAAAATCGAGGATGGCGAGCAGGATTTGACAGCCGGGATGGTTTGGCAGTAATTCACATGCCTTCTGAGCGGCTGGCAAAGCCTCATTGACACGGTTCACCCGGCTTAAGGCCAGCGCCAAATTGTTCTGGGCTTGGGCGGATTTTGGCGCAAATTGCACTGCCAACTTGGCAAGCTGCACGGCAGCCTCCATTTCGCCCCAATGCTGCAACTGACCGGAAAGTTCGATTAATTGAAGCGGGTCGCGGGATTTTGCACCCTGTTTTTCGAGTTGTCTGGCAGCCCTCACCAAATACCTAGCCCCTTCCCGCTGTTTGCCCCGCCAGCATAGAGTTTGCCCCATCCCCGCCAAGGCATGGGCATCGTTCGCTTTGACCGCGAGCACCTGCCGGAACCAAGCTTCTGCATTGGCATAATCCCCGCGCGTCGCCGATTGTTGGGCTAGTTGCAGCCACAGCGCAATGTTGGGTGCGGAACCGGTTTGGAATTTGGCCTCCTCCTGAAAGCAACAGGCTTTGTATTTGCGACCGCTGCCACAGGGGCATGGATCGTTGCGTCCGGTTTTGCTGGGTGCTGGTTTGTTCATTTATAATCTGTCTGCAATTGTCTATGGGCGGGTTAGCCCACTTTTGGTGTTGGAATGGCTTCAGAGTGGTTTGCTAGGCTATGACATTGTAGCCAAACGCACTGACGTAAGGGCGCAGAATTTCGGCAACTGGCGCAAACTCGGCCTCATAATGCGTCCAACGTGCCACCGACGAAGCATACAGCGGCTGCGCCACTTGATTGAAACTGGGGCTGGAAATAAACTTATTGGCGGCATGGCTATGGAAATCGACAACCGCCGACTCCCAGGGAAGCCCGATGAATTCGAAAATTTCGCGGAACACGGGTTCAAACCGGGTGACTGCGTCTTCGTAGCGAAACTCGAAACAATCAAGCGTCATTTTTTGCTTAATCCGCATCCACCAATCCATGATCAGGGCGTAAAACCGGGCGGTCCCCTCCCAATCGGTCAGGTGGACGGTGGAAGGTGTGGGGGTCATGATTTGCATGAAGCAGCTTAAGCAAACATCGCGTGGGTCGCGCATGACGAAAACGATTTTGGCATCAGGAAAAATACAATTGATCAAGCCGATGTCGATGGTGTTCATGGTTGTTTTATCCAACAACACGCGGTGGTCAAACTTATCTCCGTAACGCTCCCGCACTTTGTTCCAGTAATATTGGCGCAAATGAACAGCACCGGCCAAGTCGAGATGACGAAGCTGCTGCGGGGTCGAGCCAGCCACAAAGGATATGCGGTTTAGCTCCTCCCGCAAATCTATGATCAAGTTAGGTTCATCTGCAACGAACACCTCCGAATGGGTGCCTAATACTTCTTGAGTCAATGTGGTCCCGGAGCGTAAGAACCCGATCAAAAAAACCGGCGCGGGCCGGTGACCTTGAAATGCCGTGGCCGGCCAGCGATTGAGTAAATCGCGGTCATATTCCTTGGAGAAGGTCTCGACCATGGCGGGGACTAGCCTGGCATCCAGTCTGCTGAATTCGGGTATCGCGGTAGAAAATCCGGCGGCGGCTTGCAAATGCCTGAAGGCTTCGCCGTAATGGCCTGCCTTATCTAGGATTTTTGCGAGTTCTTTGTGCGCCCTAAACGATAGTTCGGGGGTGAGGGGGGATGTCAGAACCCTTTCCAATCGGCGCTTGGCCACCTCTGGCTGGCCCTCTGCGGACTCCAAGCCGGCCACCAAAATATTGATCAACGGGTGGTCGGGTTCTAACTTTACAGCCAACCTCCCGGATGCCAATGCGCTTTTGTTTTGATTCATGCGCGCATAGCCGAGTGCGAGCAGGTAATGGCACTGGGTGTCATTTTTATTGATTGCAATCGACTGTCTGGCCAGTTCAATCGAGCCTGCATAATCGTCCCAGTGCTGCAATTGCAGGGCCAATTGCACAAGTTCGCTGATGTCTTTCTTCTTTTGGGCCTTTTTCAGGTAATTGCGGCCAGCCTTGCGCAACATATCAATGCCCTCTGCGCGTCTGCCCAGCCAGCATAGGGACTGGCCCAGACACGCCTTGGCCTGGCCGTCGTTTGGGTTTTCAGCCACGGCCTTGGCAAACCAATCGGTGGCCTCGGCAAAATTCTTGGATTGAATGGCGACATAGCCGCGCTGCATGAAGCTTGTCATAACGCAAAATTAGTGCTTTGGGGGCGTGTTGGCGGACGGACAGATTGCCTGGCTTGTGACCGCCAACTCGGTGATGGGGCAAACTGTAGCAGAAAAATAGGTTCGCTCGAAATCAAATGCGAAATGACCCGCCTGAATCACAGTTCCAAGCGGGCCTATGTCAAAACAGCAAATTCCCGGCGGGAATCGGCTTGAGGCTTAGCCGTCAAGCTAAATTAAAGCTGCCTTGGGTTTCCGCCGTCTGGTTAGCCAATAGCCGGTAGCCGCACTGGCGAATAGCCCCAGCGTACCCGGTTCGGGTACATCGGTCGTGATAATGTTAACCACGTATCCATCCACCCCGGCATTCCACCTGGAAAAACCCACGCCACCCAAGTACAAAGAATAGACTGAGCCGGCATCGGCACGGAAGACAAATTGTCTGTCCGAATCCACAAAATCGCTCCAGCCCAGATTAGTCAGGCCAATGGTGCCAAACGGATTGCTTAGGTTGAAATCCAAGCCTGTGCTGGGCCTGTTCCACGCACCGTGATGGCTGTATGCTGCGGTGTTGGTGTCTTGGCTCGAAAATAAGGTCACCCCGAAGGTGCTGTAAAGCCCGTTGACCGTTGAGAGATTAATCCTGACATATTGGGATACGTCCGACTTGATGAGCCCGATATCGGTTTGATGCCTCCAACCCGTAGGGGGGACGCTGTTGTCCAGCCAAGCCCCGCCTCCTGTGTCGATTTCCGCAGTGAAACCGTACCGAGCCACGGCATCGGCTGAGGAAATAACGGCAGTGTCGCCCCTGCCGGTTAGTTCGACCGCCCAGTTCAAGTGGGACGAACCGATGTAATTGAAAGGCAGGACGGTGGAGGGGCTGGAACCGCTAGTGCCAACCCAAGGCGTGATTTGGCCCGAATTGCCGCCAGTAGGAGGGCCGCTGTCCGGGGTGCCCTCCCACCGAACCCAACCGTCGGTATTGGTCGATAGGGTTGTCGTGTAGGTGTTGTACATCGTGGTGCCGGCAGAAGCGCTTGTGACTCCGCCTGCCGAAAGCGCAACACCCGTAATTGCCATGCTAATGGCTTTTGCCAGTGTGGATTTTTGCATTTATATCACCTTAGTCATCTTGAATAAGCGTACATTTTGTTGAGTGTTCAAGCTGAGAATGTCATCAGGAATGACAAGCCTAGCTATTCCCCTACAAAATTCCTTACCTGACGAGCTATAATCATGCCACATGAATTTAAGAAGATTTGCGCCGTCCAAACACACCCAAACCCGCTAATGCGCTTCCAAACAGCCAGACGGCAGCAGGGATGGGAACGGCAGAAACCGATGGCGTAATGGTTAAATTGTAAGATCCGCTCAGGAAAGTCGTGGGGCACGCCGCTAAGGTGTTTCCCGCGAACGTACCGCAAGCAAGGTCACTACCAACCACCAGCAGATAGCCGCCGGAGGAGAGTCCACTTAAGATTAACTCCGCGCTGCTGCCTGCCACGACGGAGGACCCCGCACTACCCGCACCCACGGTTTCCCCGTTGCCATTCAACCACCCGGTTGGCCCAGAGTTGGCGTAGCCCAAAGTTCCAGTGACACCGCCCTCCGCCGGGTTGGTGAGCCAACCGCTTTTACTGGCGGAACTCACTTGGCTGAAGGTGTGCCCCGATGCGGAGTCGAAAGCAGGGTCGCTATAACCTGTTGTTTTCCATAAGGTAAATGCAGGGTTGAAGTTCACGCCAGTCACTTTGGTCTGTTTGATATCCAGCGTAGTGTCATTGCTGCCCAGATTGAAAATGTAAAAATTGGCGTTGTGACCCCACCCCCACCCTTGGCCAAACACATTATTGTTTCCATCCCAAGTGAAAACGCCGAGGGTGGCCGTAGCAGAATAAGTGCTGCCGGTAGGGATGGCAGTCAACGCGGCTTGGCTCGCGGGGGGGTTATTGGAGCTGGTGGTTCCACTGATGTAATTGGCGTTTTGCGCACTGGCGTTGCTGGACATGCCCACCGCTGCCGCTGCACCCAACACAAGCAAAATGGTTTTGTGAAGTTTTCTATTCATAGCGATCTCCCGAAAGAATTCTAAAATAATTAAAAATTAACCTATCCCATGCGTACTTATAAAAAATAGGCCATATGGCTTACAGGTGATTCATATCACACACTTATCGGCTAAATCTAAACCCTACCCGCCAGCTTGCCAAGACGAACCCGATTCCATCGCATGAAGGCAAACCCTAATCCCAGCAATGCCAGTGTGGGGGGTTCGGCCACGGTGTTGTCCGGTCTCACCGGCAGTGGCGGGGGCGGCGGCGGGTCGAAGGTGGATTCGGCCTGCGCAGAAACGACCCCCGTGATATTCAAGGCCCAATCCCCGTTCTTGTTTTCGCCCAAAAAATTGCAAAACGGGTCGGTGGCTGGTAAGCAACCATTTAAAGCACCCGTGTAATCGCCTTGTTGAATAAAGCCGGTTGCTGTGCTGTAGTAATTATTATTGGCACCATTGACTAAATTAAACGACTGCGTCAGCACTAACCAATAGGTGCCCGGGTCGAGAATCCCTTGGTAGTAAGAATCGAGCAGAACGCCGGGGTCTTTGTCATCCCAGCCCGTACCGGCAACATAAGGCTTGGAGAATGTGTCCCCCGCATTCAACGGGATGGTGCTAATGACCAAGCCGGAAGGTTGGAGCAGGGTTAGCAATGGGTCGAACCCGCCAGCCGTCACCGGAGTGCCGTCAACCAGTGTTCCGCCAGCGTAAGATACGGTTTCCAGCGTGACCGCAGATGTCCCGTCTGCCACGAAACTGAAAAATCTGGCCTCATCGTCCTGGGTGAATCCGCCTAGGTTCCCGTATCCGCCAGAGAATGAATAACTTGCCGCCAAGGCTTCGTTTGCCAGATCGCATACTGCGAAAGCCATCATGAGTGTGTACATCACAGTGGGTTTTATCATTTTCAAACTTCGCCTTTGAGGAGCTTTACAACACTGGTCGGTTTACGGCGGATCAAGCCTAGCAATGCCAAGCCGGAGCCAAACAGCCACGCGGCTGCCGGTATGGGCACTGTCGTCATCGCCGAGCCTTGGAAGGTAATGGTTCTAAACTTGGGGTTGGCGAACATGCTCATCAGTCCGGGGACATTGAAGTTATACAAATAGGCGCTTTCCGCGCTACCGTCGGAGAATTGCGTGGCCCAACCGGAAAAATTGTCTGTTTTGAACCCCAATGCCACCGGCGAGTTATCTGGCACAATGTCTGAACCAAAACCCGCCAGGTTTGCCGAAAATAAATTTTGCGTTGTCGGTGCTGGGGCGATGCCCGGCCCGTTATATTCCGGCATGGTTCCGTAAATGGACAGATTGCCGCCGGTGAATGAGCCGGTCGCGTTGAAATTTGCGCTTAGGCTGTAAGTTCCCGATACGGTGTATGCCGAATTAGGGTTGTATTGAAAAATAAAATTGCTCGACGTACTCGCCGATGTCAACAGGAAGCTGGCGGTCGGGCCCGAGCCGGATTTGGTTAAGGTGATGCTCGCAGGGTTTTCGAAATGAGGGAAACCAGCCGGAGGTATGCCGGCTACGATGAAATTCGGCACGGCTGAAGCGGCATGAGCTGTGCTAGGTAAAAAACACAGGACTAGGCCGACCCTCCAAAGCAGTTCATGCTGTCTAGCCAGCATCATTAACTTTTTCCGCTTATTGATTGACATTTATTGCTTCCCGTTGTGTTTTATCACCAAAAAGTAAGTAACCGTAGGAACAGCTATCGCCGAATGTTTGTGGGCTATGTGCCGAGAGGTCATGCACACACAGTATGCTACCTAAAAATCTGTTAAATGCATTTTACGTACCATTATAATATAATAATATATATCAATTACTTGAAATCGTTGCTCGATTCATTATCAATCTACCCCAGCAATCGCATGTGCTATTTCACACACCCCACAAAACGGCATCCGTTGTGGTTTTAAGCCATATTGCATGCTCGGCAATCTGGCGGCACATGTGGTGCGGTTGCTTTTGCCGGCGGCTTGAAAATATTGGTCGTGTTTGTCTTTAGGTTTGCAATCTTAATTCTGATGCCTGGACGTATGGTTATGGGTTGTCATAAGGCATCTATTGTTTTCAGCGCAGCCCCTCCTTGCTCAGGTTATAAGGACGGGCTTGCCTGACGAATAGCCCGGCAATGCCCATGCGGGCATAAATCTGAGGCATATGCCATTGTGTGCGCCAAATAACACAATTTAATTACTGAAACAAGATTCGGAGAAATATAGCAATCAACAAAAAACCTAGCGCTTTTTTTATGGCGTGATGTTTGCTTTTACAGTGTTTAATTCTCTGTGTGCATGTGCTTGGTAACTTCAATGGAAACAGTCGAATTTAAACCCCTCCATTTCCTTCAACCCCTGTCATTTTCAGAGATTCATTTATGGTCACCCGCCCACTCTTGAGGGTGAGGGGCTTCAATTTTTAGCGGATTGAAACAATGCGACGAAATAAACTTTACAAACTAGCCTTTGCTACAGTTGCCTTAGCTTGCGGCATTGCTTTGCAAGCTGGCTTCGACCCACACGATGCGCCCGTCACCGAACAGGTGTTAGGGAACGGCAATATCGATACATTGCAAACTGTTTATGCCAACTGGCGATCGGGATACGAAAAAGTCGGCGGGAACGCCGAAACCTTGCGGTTGCCGTTGGCGCATTCCCCCAGCTTGTCCAACGTTAGCAGTCGGGCGCGGGGCGTTTTCGATTTGAACCTGTTGGACGGGTCGGTAAAAGTCAGTGTCAAAGGGCTGGAGGGAAGTGGTTATGAGGTCTGGCTAGTCGACAATAAACCGGGGGGGACGCTTAAGCCTGAGGCAGGCGACACCCTGCTAAGGTTGGGCGAGTTGGCATCCAACGGTGGCGAGTCCACCCTGGAAGCCCGGCTGAATTCGTCGCAAATGCAGGGGTTCAACTTGGATCGTGTAGCCATCACGCGCAAGGGCGAGTCGCCTGTCCAAAGCGTGGTGCTGACGGGTGCGCCGGGGTTTTTGCAGCAGTTTTATTATAGCGAGCAATACTGGCCCATGGCACAAGTGGGAGGAATTGAAACCGCCCCGAGCGGAACCACCAAGACGCCCTTCGATTTTATCCTCCCTAAACCCGCCAATGCCGCAGGGAATCCGATCAATACGACCGATGCCCTCAGCGCCCAAATTGCGAAAGGTAGGGCATTGTTCCTAAACGGGACGTTCGGCGGTAACGGTCGAACCTGCGGCACGTGCCACCGTCAGGAAAACAATTTCACCATCAACCCGCAATTCATAGCGACCTTGCCGCCGAGCGACCCTTTGTTCATCGCGGAAACCAACCCAGCCCTTGCCGATCTGGAAAACCCAAAACTGTTGCGGCAACTAGGCTTAATCTTGACCAACGTGGACGGCTTCGACAAGCCGGGTGTATTCCGTAGCGTACCCCATACGCTGGCGCTGAACACGTCGATTACCACTGAACTGATGTCCATGGGGGGTGAGTTCATGCAAGATGCGCAATTTGCCAATGCCTTGGGCTGGTCCGGCGACGGCGCGTCTGGTGGCGGGTCGTTGCGCGAGTTCACTTTGGGTGCCATTAAACAGCATATGCCGAAAACGCTGAACCGCAAGGAGGGGGTCGATTTCAGTCTGCCAACCGACGAGGAATTGTCCGCATTGGAAGCCTTCCAGCTTTCCTTGGGCCGCGCCAAGGATTACAACCTGGCCCAACTGACGTTTGTTTCGCCCATCGTGCAGCGCGGCAAAATCCTGTTCGACACCAAGCAAAATCCCTGCACCAACAATACGGAGCAATCCGGCAACCCTGCGCAATGCCCCCCCGGGCAAACCGTCGTGTTGGGCCAAACGGCTAATTGCAATGGCTGTCATCAGAATGGCGGCGCCCGCAGTTCCACTACCCACGGCAACCCCACCCGCGACACCGGCGTCGAGAACATGGGCGACCAATCCGCCCGCTTGCTTTATCTGTCCCAGGCGAATCACGGCGAGTTTCCGACGGATGGCGGCTTCGGGCAGGAGCCACGGAGCAGTTGCGGCCCGACGCACGATCAAAACTGCTTTGGGGATGCGCGTTTCAATACCACAACGGTTATCGAGGCGGCCGACACTGCGCCTTATTTCCACAACAACAGCATCAGCACATTGGAAGAATCCGTGGCGGCCTACAATGGCGACGGCTTTAACAATTCGCCCGGCGCTTTGACCTCAAAATTGGCGGATCGCCGAATCAAGCTGGGTTCGACCCAAGTTGTCGCCGTGGCATTGTTCTTGCGTTCAATCAATGCTGTGGAGAATATTCGCAGCAGCAATCAGCTAGACGCGCAGGCGTCTGGACTGACTGGCGCGAATGCTGCGGATGTTTTGAAATTGGCGATGCATGAAACCAAGGATGCGATCCGGGTTTTGCAGGAAGGGGTTTTATCGCCTTATCCTGAAGCGATTAACAAACTCTTGGAGGCGCTAAAATTGGAAACCATGGCCTATGCCGTACCGGGGCTTCGCAACCAATACATTCAGGCTGCGGTGAATCGTAAACGTGGGGCGCTGAGCCTTATCGTGACTTGCGACCCGACCGCACCCACGCCATCCACTAGCACCAGCCCGATGTTCACCTGTAGTGAACTTGGATTGTAATAAACCAAAGCCGCTTTGATCGCAAGGTCGAAAGTCCCTTTTCCATTGTGTGAAGGGGCTTTTGCCACTTTATGAATTAAAGAGCTTTCAAGATCATGATATTTTTCAAGCGAGGTGACAAATGACTTCAATGCGTCTTGAACAGATCGCAGATGTGTTAAAAGTTCATGCTGTTGATGAAAGCTCTGATAACTTCGGCGATCATTTAAGATACCCATCCCCCCGTTATTTTCAGATCCATTTCCAATACCTTCATGAACTGATTGAATCCTTGCAAGCACAGGTCAAGGAAACCAATCAGCATATCGCTTTGCAAAACGAAATCCTTCAGAGCTTTCTGCCGCAACCCAACCCCCAGGGGTGCATGGCCAGCAATAATGCGAACGCATTAAATGTAACGACAAAACGCCGCAGGACGGGTTAATGGGTGTATGTCAATTGCCCGGAATCTCAAGAGAGAAGTGGAGATGCATCATTATTCAATGAAGACGCACAAGCCTTTCGGGTAGTCGCGATAGAGTTGGTTTGTAAGTAATGCATCTTCGCAACCATGAGTTACGGCGATATTATTTTTTCCAATACGGTCAGCATCTGCTTAGCCAAGTTAGACCTCTGATAATGCTGTGCAGCATTGACGGCATTATCGCTAAGTGTTTTATATAGTGTCTTATCGGTTTGCAGACTGAGTAGGCGTTCACATAATTGCTCATCGTTTTCCGGCTCAAATAGCAGTCCGACGCCTTCCCGTTCGACAATCTCAGCCGACTCTCCCGCAACCCCGTGGAGTACGGGAATCCCCATGGCCATCCCCTCAAACAGCTTAGAAGGGATGACTGTGTTGAATAATTCATTTTTTTTCAAATGAATGACTGAGACATCCAGCAATGACCAGTACTTGACCACGTCCCCCTTGGGTACCGAATCCAGAAAAATGGCATTGTCCAATCCCATTTGCCTTGCCTGTTTAATGAGTTCAAGTTTTCGCGCACCGTCGCCTATGAATAAAAAGCAAAACTTACCGCCGTCGTGATGTCGGCGCAGACGGCTGGCCGCTTTCAGTATTGTCGTCAACCCGTGAGCCATACCATGGGTTCCGATATAACCCACAACAAACTTCCCCCCCAAACCTAATGACTGGATCAGTTCGAAATCTTTGGTTTGCACATTGAACCTAGCTATATCCACTCCGTTGGTGACAACTTCGATCTTGCTAGGGTCAATCCCTTTTTCTGTCAGTATATGCCTAAACGAATGGGTAACAGAAATAATGCCCGCGGCCTTGCGATAAAGAAACTGAGCCAGATTTTCCAATAAGCCCAGCGCGAAGCGATTGTGCATTGCGCCAACCGCTTTGATGGATTCAGGCCAAAGGTCACGCAATTCAAAAACAAATGGAATTCGCTTGAGCACACTAATCACATAAGCCGCACAAACTGTGAAAAATTGAGGTGACGTGCCAATCACCAAATCCACTTCACATACGAAAGGACTTGCCAAAACGGCTGAGGCCATAAAGCTCTGGTAATCTAGGATGCGTCTGCTGAAACCCTCGTTAGCGGCAATATAAGACCATACCCGGATTACCCGTATTCCCTCCAATAATTCACTTTGCAGCAAACAGTTTCGGTATCCCGGAAATAATTGCCCTTTGGGAAAGTTGGGCGCGCAAGTGATAACCGTCACACGATGGCCTAACTTTACCCATTCCCTGCAATGTTCGAATGTCCGGCTTGCTGGGGCATTGACTTCCGGTGGAAAGTTATCAGTGAGAAATAGGATATGCATGTCAGACCCAGTGTAAACGAACGGCGCAACGCGAACTTGTCAGCCGCATTTCCAAGCACTGGTTGGCTATGGCAATGCCAAACTCGGGGAAGTAGGCAGACTCCGCCAGCCAAGAGTCCGCCCCCTCGACTTGCCAGTGCAATTGTTGGCCTGTCGGCAACACGGCGTGGCCCATGCCACTTTCTGGTTGATGTGATAAAGCAATGTCTGGGTGAAAATGCAGTCGGCTGACAGCCTCGCGGAAACCACCCTCAAGGTTGTCCACCACTTCGACCAATCCTTTCTCGAATCGCCACTCCCGCCAATGGACTGGCTTTCCTTTGAGTCGTCGGTAACCATCATGCGCACAGAGGATGCGCAAAGCTCTTCCGTCGCCCCAAATTCTCAAGCCAAACGGCTTGGCGCGTCGAGCCACGCGAAATCCACCCCAAACCTCGGAAGAATCAAGGCCGTCTATCGTGACTGTGTTATGCGCGGCTGTGCCGCGTTGACGCAACCGTTCCGGGCTTAATCCATAGCGGGATATGCCAGAATTGACCACCACCCGCTGCCCGAAAACAGACATCTCGAACGACAGTGTGTCGGCATGGGCATGCCCCGGCAGATAATCCGGCCCAATCGGTGCTACATCAAGCAATGCCACACCTTTATCCCCTAAATCAACACGGATATAGCCGCTATCGCCAAAATGGGCGCACGCTTCCTGTGGTGCAGATGATGGACCCAAACCTAACCGGATGGCATAAGATTCCAATTCATTGACGGCGGGGGCTATTCCGATGGCCGCGTCGTTAAAAAAGCTAAGTTCACCGTCAGGATGGCATAAAGCCGCCAGCCAGACGCGCATACGGCGAATTGTGTCTGTATACAGGGCATTAACGTCGCGGAAACCGGGCGGGATCGAGGCATGATAGGCTTCGGCGAGATTGAACAGATCCAGCAAGTCCTCCAGCACAAGCGCATGATACAGAGTGCTGCGCTCGAAATGGCCCCCATCTGACAATATCTGCTCGGGTATTTCCTCCCGCAGTATCGCCATGCCTTTTTCCAACCAAGCCGATGCCTCAGTCCCGTCAAAAAACAGTCCGGCAAACACCAAAGCCTTGGCGTTGGTGAACAGGTGATTGCCAAGCAAGTGCAATTCCAAGCGCCCGGCTAACCATCGGGCTTGCACAGCCAAGCTATCAAGCCAAGTCGAATCCAAAACATTGCCGGCCAACCCCCACTTGATCCAATTCACAATCCGCAATGAGGCTGGATAGGCCTCCCAGCCCACACCTTTGGTTGGGGGATTTTCGTGAACCCAGCGTCCAATCAATGTCCGTTGCCACCCAGTACGCTGGTCAGCGTCCAGGGCGTTGAGGTCATCAAAATAATGCAGGTTGTAGAGCCAAAGTTTTTCCCTTACGGGATCATTCCATGCCGTGGGTAAGCCAATGTCATGCTCTTCATCTAAAAAGCAACAGCGTGTCGGCCCTTGCAGACTTGCGCGCCGTCTTGCGGGTTCCATCCAATCGGCGTTTTTTGTCCGCACTGGCGGCGAGGGGGCGAGATTGGGCCTAGGGATCATTAACCGATACCTTAAACGCCCAAAAATCTGCACGGGTTTAAGGTGTTTGAGGGTATGGTAATAGCGGATTGGGCTCATGGTGATGGCATCTCCCTGCCCGGTCCTCGCAAAGCTTCCGCGACCTCGATCGTCGCTTGGCTGACTTCAATGAGCTCATCAAACGGGATAGGCGAATCCCCCCCCTGCCCCACTGCCTTCGCGAAGGCGGCAGCACAAGCGCGTTGTCCCTTGTCTTGCCGCCATAAGTTCATTTTGGCGAATCCCTGCCAACCGTACCCCGTTAACTTCCTAAAGTTATCCAATTGCAGAATACGTCCATCACAAAAGACTTCAAGCCGCTCTTTAGGAAATGATTTGTGCCCATTCGCAAGGTAATGAACAGTCCCCACGGAACCGTCGGCGAATTGCAATGAAAAGCTGGCCTTGTCCTCTTCAGTCGTCATGCACTCATGCCGCAACGCCAGCGCTTGGATTTTGACGATCCTCGCACCCGTGAGATGCCTGAGCAAATCCACGAAATGGCAGGCTTCCCCGATGATGCGCCCCCCTCCCTCTTGCCTATCGTTAGTCCAATGCTCAGGGGGTACGGCGCCGGCGTTTACCATCATCACTAAGGATTTAGGGCCATGCGTCGATGCCAATAGCGATTTAATTTTGACGATTTGCGGGGCGAAGCGGCGGTTATAGCCCACCATGAGCATAGGCGCATTGCCTGCGGTCAAGGTTTTCGAATAGCTGGCTTGGATTTGTTCCAATTCATCAAGCGATAGGGCGAGTGGCTTTTCGACGAAGACATGCTTACCCGCCTCCAAGGCTTGGCAAACCAGCCTGGCGTGGCTGTCATGCCGAGTGCTGATGGCTACCGTATTGATGCCTTCGTCGGCAAAAACCTGCTCAACTGCTGTCGTCGTCGTTTCGAAGCCAAACTTGCGCCCCGCATGCCTGCCAGACACCCCGTTGAGTGAAACTACCGTATTCAACCGGGTGCCCGCCGCCTTGAATGCAGGAATCAGAGTTGCAGTGGCGTAATTGCCAGCTCCGATGAAGGCAACATTGGCCATGCTGGCTGCGACAGAGCAAGCCCTAAGCCGAACCAGATTGCCCCGGATGGCCTCGTCTGGCCTTTCTCCCTCGCCAGGGTATTCCAACACAATGCCGAGCGACGGCGAGGGCCCCCCAACCAGCTTATATGCCTCTTCGGCCTCCTCAAGTTTGTAACGATGGGAAATCAACGGTTTTACATTGATCCGTCCATCAGCCAGCATATCTAGCACCGCTTCGAAATTCCGCTGTTCAGTCCAACGCACAAAGCCCACCGGGTAATCCTGGCCGTTTTCCTCATAACTCGCGTCATAACGACCGGGGCCGTAGGAGCACGAAACCTGAAACGTCAATTCTTTCTCGTAGAAATCCGACCTCGAAAGCTCCAAGCCGACAACGCCGACCAGCACGATGCGTCCGCGCTTTCGACACATCTGTGCGGCTTGGCGGATTGGGGTATTGCTCTTGCTTGCTGCCGTCACAATGACGCCATCCACGCCCCGCCCACGAGAAAATGTCAGCGCATCGACCAGCGGATCTTCGCCCGCGGACAAATCGACGGTTTGTGCGCCAAATTGACGTGCCATATCCAGCCTCTCGTTTGAATAATCGACCCCTAGCACACGGCAGCCTTGGGCGCGAAGCAATTGCACAGTCAGCAATCCCAGCAAACCCAAGCCGGTCACCACGAAGGCTTCGCCCAAAGTCGGCTGTGCCAGCCGTATGCCTTGTAAGGCTATCGCCCCAAGCACAGTGAATGTGGCTTCTTCGTCAGTGACGGCATCTGGCACTTTGGCGCACAGGTTAACCGGCACACTGACCACTTCGGCGTGTTTTCCGTTGGATGCAACACGATCACCCAGATTGAAGCCCGTGACACCTTCCCCCCGATCCAACACGGTGCCGACATTGCAATATCCCATGGGCAATGCTTGGTCCAGCTTGTTGCGGACTGTTTCCAAGGTTGACGCCAATCCGTCAGTCTTGATTTTATCCATGACCATGCGGACCTTGTCCGGTTGCTGGCGGGCTTTCTCAATTAGGTTGCCCTTGCCAAACGCCACCAACATGCGCTCGGTGCCAGTTGACACCAAACTCAGTCTCGAACGAATCAGCAGTTGACCACGCTTAGTCGCGGGACACGGTACTTCAGCCAATTCGGTTACGCCTGTCTTCAGGTTTTGCAGGATTTGTTTCATGGGGAATACTTTGTCAGTTATGGGTCATGCGAAGGATTTGACCGCCATGCCGATCAATAGGCTACCAGTCCACGACGGGATGAAGCGCGATCCTACAGGCGAGTAATAGTCCATTTGCCGGACCTTGAAGCCATACAATTCCAAGTGTTGGGCAAGCCCATCACGGCTGTATTCATTAATGGAATAGCTCAGATATTTAGGCCATGGGTTTGCCGAGAATATTGCACTTATCGCATAAGCCAGTTTCAGGCAAAGTCGCAGCGGGGACTGGCGGTTGGGCGCGGAAATCAGCAAGATTCCTCCCGGTTTCAATACCCGGCTTAACTCAGCCAAGGCGGCATTGGGATCATCTAAATACTCGATGACGCTGGAGCAAACCACCCCGTCGAACGTCGTATCCGAAAACGGAAGGCATCCTATCGTCCTAATCCGGCAATACCCATGGGGGGCAGCCTTACCGTCACCTGTTAGCCGTTGCGCGGCATGCAACATCTCCTTGGAAGCATCCACGCCGATAACTTTGCAATCCCTCTCCAGCAATTGCCGCAATAGGTGGCCAGTCCCACAGCCTGCGTCCAGCCATAGTTGCCCAGCGACCGACACGCCACTGACTAACCTGAAAAATTGCGCTGCGCGACGTTGAAAACGGGGGTGTGTATATTTCTGTTCCCATTCCTTCGCCATCGCATCATGCAAATCCACTGCATTGGGATGGATTGGTTTGCTATTCATGTATCGCGATCTTGCGGGATGCCTGCTTTTCAATGTACTTCGCATCAATCAAAGTCATGAACCACAAGGCTTGAAGGAAATGGAACACAAATGCCTCGCGCCCATCGAGAAAACCGCCCCGAAGCACATAGCGATAGGCAAAGAAACACCACGGGCGAACTAGCGGTGGCATCCGGTTCCAAATCTTATACCGAATCCATCGCTTACGTTGGGCTTGGGTACCCCAGAACTTCGCATCAATCTCGTCTTGAATGTGATGTTCATCCCGTTTCATCAATTCCAAGGCTTCCCGTTCGGCATAGCGTTCATGTTTGATTATCCAGTCACCGATGGTTTTTTGATCCTGATGGATGAAATCATTTCTCAAATACCCTAGTTTTCCCTCGACGATTAGATGCTCGTTAATCCCCCTTTCCTCGCAACGCCCCTTGCCACGGCGGAATAGGCGCAATATCCAAGTCGGGTAATAGCCATGCCGAATCCACCGCCCCATCCAAATCAAACGCCATTTGATGTAAAACCCATTTTCCTCCGGTTGGTCGGCAATCACTTGGGCTATTTCAGCTTTCAATTCCTCGGTTAGCCATTCGTCGGCATCCACAAACAATATCCACTCGGTTTCCAGCGGCAATTGTTCAATTGCATAATTTCTCTGCTTGGAATAATCAATGAAACGGTTTTGTATGACTTGGCAACCCGCCGCCTTGGCGATTTCGCAGGTGTCGTCGGTGCTGAACGAATCCAGTACAAACACTTGCCGCGCCCAGCCCTGCACCGAACGCAAGGCCTGCCCTAGGTTTGGCGCTTCGTTAAAGCTTAGGATGACGACGGCGACATCGGCTAGGGTGGAATCAACCATCGGCGAGGCTCCTGCTCAATTCAACAGCACCCAGGCAGGACGCTCTCCTTGCTCAATCATCCAGCAGTAAGTCTGTGCCATCTGCCTGCCTATTGGCGACCAAGAGAATTCCTCCTCCATCCAAGCCCTGCCCGCTTGCCCCATCGCGTCCAACGCCTCAGCCGGGGACGATAAGGCCGTTTCCAAGCAGGATACGAGGGCATCCACGCCAAGGCCGATCCACCAGCCTGCGCCATGGCGCTCCAATCCCTGCCAAGGCGCGGCTTGAGTCACAATCGCCGGTGTGCCGCTTGCCAACGACTCGGCGACGGAAATGCCGAAGTTTTCAGAATGGGTCGGCAACACGAATAAATCGGCATCATGGTACGCACGCCACTTCGCCTCACCATACAAAGGCCCGGCGAACTCAATGCGCCGCAACTTCAAGCCTTCTGCCAAATCTTGCATACGGCGCAGATAGCCGCCATTATCCGGCCCGACAATTTTGATGCGCCAATCGGAGAAGCGATCTTGCACGGCTGCCCACGCGGGCAGCAGCCAATCCAAGCCCTTCACCGGATGAATGCGGCCTAGGAACAGCAAGGTTTTGTGCGGTCTTGCTTGCTTCGGACCCAGTGAGTGAATGTCGATTCCGTTGGGGATAACCGCGACGGGCTGCTTGAATCCCATGCGCCGGATATCCTCATATTCGGATTCCGATGTCGCATGGAAGCAGCTTGTGGAGTTCAGCGCCGGTGCTTGCAGCAAAGGCCAGAACACTCGTTTTAACGGGGAGCCGCTTGCCATCGCCCAGCGCGAGAGCGTCCCACGCGGAGAAACCAACAGTGGCAAGCCAAATTTTTTTGCTATTCTGCCAGGATACACGTTTGGCATCATCCACAGGCTGTGATTATGGATTAGCTTGATGTCGCCACGTTGCGCCATGTCACTCAGCCAGCGGTACAGTGCGGGAGACCGGCCCAGTCGGCGTGGTCCCAACCCCGGCGGGAGCTGTTTCAAAAATGAAGGGGGCGAGCCCATCGGCCCGTAGTCCAAAGTGGCCAAGGTGACTACCCAACCCCCTGCAATTAAGGACTCGCACAAGCGTGTCACAGAATATGACGGGCCGCTGGCCTCTTCAGAAATAGCGGGGATAATGTGGAGTATCCGACTAGGGTTGTAAGGCAACGAAGTAACACTTAACTTAAAGCTTGTTGAAATGGCTTGCCAGATCGTCATGGATGTCAGGTTTTGGTAAGTTATGGCCTACCGATGAATAACCGGCAATATTAAGCACGTTTCAAGCCAATAACCTATCGATCTGAAGCTTTTGTTTGCTTTATACTAATGGATTGTCAAGCCACGCCGAACTCAATCCATTGTCGGCTTAGCTGAATGATTTCATGCGCATTGCTTGTATCCGCCTGGCAACCGCACAGCCATCTGTTTCCTATGTTTCCCCTCAACACATCTTTATTAGATTTTGCCGAGCGCCGCAATCTAAACGTGATTGTGTGTCATATGCCTTGGATGATGTGTTATGTGACACATTTTATGAGAAAATAATGACTCAACCACATGGCATGTCTTAAATCGCGTCAAAATTCACTACCCGTCTCGGGATGGTAGCTGGCATTAGACATGCATGGGCTAAGTCATAGCCTCATCACCTTCACTCACTCACTGATTGCTTATGTGTGGAATAGCAGGGATTCTCTCATATCACCCTCTAACCGATATTCGCCCCGCATTACACGCTATTGTCGAAGCCCAATCCCATCGCGGACCGGACGATGTCGGAGAGGCGTTTCCGCTATTCGGACATGGCTTGTTAGGCTTGGGGCATCGCCGACTTTCGATTTTGGATACTAGTCGAGCCGGGCATCAACCCATGACCCACCCTGAAAATGGGGATATTTTGATTTTTAACGGTGAACTTTACAACTACAAATCACTGCGCAAAGAATTGGAAGGTATTGGTATCCATTTTGTAGGAAATAGCGACACCGAAGTGTTGCTCCATGCATTAAGCCTTTGGGGAGTCAACGCCTTACCGCGCTTGCAAGGCATGTTTGCGCTGGCATTTTACAACGCCCAAGAACATCGGTTGCTGCTGGCCCGCGACCCCCTAGGCATCAAACCGCTCTATGTGGGCAAACTTGCCGATGGTTGGGTTTTTGCCAGTGAAGTTCGTGCAATACTCGCCTCTAAACTCATGCCTGTCCGTATTGACGAGCGTGGTTTGGCGTCGTTCTTGGCCTACGGTTCATTCCAGCACCCATTGACCTTATACCAAGGCATCCAGTCTTTTCCGCCGGGTTGCCATCAGTGGTTTGACCCCGATGGCAAGGTGTCGGAATGCCAAGCTTTCTGGACTTGGCCAAAACCGGACACGGAACGTTCACTAGGGACCACACTGGATGAAATCCGCCGGACACTGGAAGCTTCGGTTCGGGAGCATCTGGTTGCCGATGTCCCCGTGGGGGTTTGCCTGTCTTCTGGGCTGGACAGTACAATAATCGCCGGGCTTGCCGCCAGCCAATCACCACAGATCAAAAGCTTTACTGTCGGTTTTGCCGACCAGCCGGACATGAGCGAATGGGGCGAGGCGGCGCAAACAGCAAAGCGCTTCAATCTCGATCATACTGAAATCTCGATTACCAGCACGCAAGCACGGGCAGCCGCGCTTGCTTGGCTGGCGACAATGGATTTGCCATCCATCGACGGGCTGAACACCTACGTCATTTCCGAGGCGATTCGCCAGCAAGGCATTAAAGTCGCGCTGTCCGGGCTGGGCGGCGATGAATTGTTTGGCGGGTATTCCAGTTTTTCTGACGTGCCTCGCCTATACCGTCTGTTTGGGCTCACCACCAAACTGCCGCTATCGCTGCGATTAATGTTGGGAAAGGTAGTTTCCTATCGCAAACCCGAATCCAGTCGGCAAAAACTCCATGATATTCTGTCCACCGACGGTAGCCTGCTGGCACTGTATCTGCAAAGGCGGCGCTTACTGTCTAACCGACAGCTTCTAAACTTGGGTGTGGAAACTGCCAGTCTTGGGTTGACCCGGCATTACCTGACACCGGAGAGCTTGGATTCCATCGACACTGCCGACGAACAACCGATATGGACAATCTCCCAACTCGAATCCCGGTTCTACCAAGCCAACACATTGCTACGCGACACGGATGCCAACAGTATGGCGCATGGGTTGGAAATCCGCGTACCGATGTTAGGACAAACTTTAGTGAATCTAATGGGCACGGTTCCCGACGCGATCCGGCTACCCTCGTCGCTGGCTAACAAAAGCCTGTTGCGACAAGCATTTTCCCCGTTATTGAGACCAAGCCTCCTCAATCAGGCCAAAATGGGTTTCACGCTTCCAATCCGACATTGGATGCTAGGGCCTTTGCGTGAAGATTGCGAAAAATCACTGGCTAGGCTTAAATCGACCGGAATATTGCGCGGCGAAGGTATCGATCAGATTTGGAGCGAATTCGCCACCGCGCCTGAATCACCGATGTGGTCGAGGGCCTTGGCTTTGTCGGTACTGGGTTTTAACTTGGACAAGATATAATGGGCTTGCCGGATAGACTCTTAACCTTCTCTAGCATTTCAACAGTTTTCTGTCTGGGGATTGTGCTGTCCCCCGCCCTTGGATGGTGCGGCGACGTTGGGTTGCAAGTGGCTGCCGAAATTCGTGCCGAGTCCACACTGCCTAACAGTGGACCCAAAGGCCACCCCCTGCCGTTGGTCGGAAGTTGGAATACCGGCACCGTTGCCAATAGCTACGGCCCGGATTATCAGATTCGAATGATTGAGCAAGGGCATCATCTATTGCCCTGGTTTCAGCTAGATGCCCCATATGGCTGGAAAGATGTCAACAATACCTTTGGCTATTATCGCAAAGCCGTGCAGCGTTGCGCCGAACTGGGTTTGCCAATCTCGTTTATCAGTTCGCAATGGGAAAAACTGCTTTCCGATGATAAAAAAATCCTAGGCTTGTCAGTTGCACTCAACCCGAATGTAGTCAAGCCTAATGGGGCTGTGGCGGCAGTGGTGTCGCCTTTTGGTCCGCTTGGCCCGTGGTCGGACACGGGACGCCGATGGACTCAATCTGAAGCCATAAAGCAATTGCAATATTGGTATCCTAATCCTCCCAAAGTTCTATTCATCTCTAACAATGAACACCCTAGGTTGGCAGGGAAAGATGCCAGTGCCGACCAGCGCTACCTAACCAAATCGGGCAACCAATATACGGATGACGAAGCAAAACGCCAAGCGGTCGGCCAGGGGTGGATAGAACGCTATCGTGCCTTGCAAAACGGAATGCGGGATGGGCTAGGCAATCAAACTTGGAAAAACAATGCATTCTTTGTCGGCTATGATGCGTTTGGCGACCCCGCATTCGGACGTTGGGGCGGGTGGGTGGAAGGCTCGCTCTATATCCCAAACCGCATAAGCCCTTGGCCCTTGGCTTGGGATGGCGGATCGGTGTCTTATTATGTCCATGACTGGAACCCTTCCACCGACTACACGGTATGGAGTCCACAAATCGAGGCGATGAATTGGGTGTTCATGCTTGAAGAAGCCTACCGATTCAATCCTAGTTTCTGGTTTGAACTATCCGTTTGGGACGGTGCCCAGCCAAACAGTCCGACCGACAAGCGGGCCTTTTATGCTACCCACGGACAACCCTATAGCCCGCAGCGTTACGCGGGTATGGTCAAATTTGGCCTGTGGCTGCTGCGGCCAAGGTCGGTGCGCGAATACCGAGGCTCAACCGAGACATTGAATAACACGGAAGATTATTTTAGAGGCATCGTCAGTGCGGTTGACGAGTTATATCGCAACCCAGTGCTGACCAAGTTTTGGAGGCACGGCAGCTTGCTGCCCAACACCCAGCTTCAACATCCTTATCAGCAGGCCATACCCCCGGAGTATGTCGCAAAACAACGGTGGTTTCTGCTGGATACCTCTCTCGACCCCAAACGCCCGTGGACGCTTGAGGTCGAAATACCCATATTTTCTATAGCCTTAGTGATGGGCAAAGATCCGCACAGGGAATGGTTGGTTTACCTATTCTCACCGTTGCGGGAGTACAGTGGAATCAATGTCAATATTCCCCAATACCGTACACTGTCTCTGGATTCCTCTCCTTCAGGAACTTATTATCTAGTCAACGAATCGCTAAACACAGTGAAGCGATTGTGAAGTCTAGAATTTAAAATTAACCCCTGCGTTGACGCTGCCATCGAGACGGTTTTCCCTGGCCTCGCCGTTTAGTCCGATATAGGCATAGGTGTTGTCGATGACGCGGTAAGTCCCGCTTAGATTCAGTTGGGCGAATTGGCGTCCGACATGGGGAGAGGCAATCTGGAACGATTCGCCCGCCAAGTTTGCTTGCACATAGGGGCGTATGAGTTCGCCGAAGTCGTTGCCAAACGCCACGCTGGCCCGGTAGGTCAAGCAGGTCGCCAAGGGGTCATGCTTAGCCGAGCCAAACGCCGCGCCGACGAGGAGACGGGTTCCGTTTTGTGAGTAATTGCCTAACCCTAAAGCGGAAGGACTGGCGAAGCCTTCGTTTGCGCTGCCCCGGTTGGAGTTTTGCCATAACACGCGCAGGAAGGGTTCGACCGTGAAGCTTTCAAACTCAAAAGGCGAGCGCACGCCCACACCCCAGGCAATATTACTGCCGCTGGCATTGGTCTTGAGCGGTCCCGTCGTGTAAAGCGGATTGGCCCGCTCCGTTTGCCACTCGGTGAAGCCGTAAGCGAACAAGCCGTCGATATAGACCTTTTTCTCCTTGCCCAACGCATATTGCCCATAGATGAAAGGCGCCGTCTCGTAAAATTTACCCGATCCGGTATTCGGTGCCACGCTGGTCGAGGCGTAGGTGACGCCTAAGCCAAAGCGATTGGCTTGGCTGTGCAAAACATCGCCGCCGATGGCGAATTGATACCGGCTATACCCATAGGAGGAGGCATAGGAATCGCCATCGGTACGGCCTTGGCTGGCGTTGAAGTCGAACCAGAGGTTGTCACCCGGTTTGATACCCACTTCTTCGCCTTCACGGGCGGCGGTGCTCAATTGACGGGCCAGCGCGGTTTGCAGCCAGCGACCCGCGTCGGGGGCGGCGGCGGCGATTGCGCCATGTACTTCGCCGGCCAGCGCGGTCGCAACCGTTGGCAGTTGCACGGCGTTAAGATTTGCCACGGAGTAAAGCAACTGGTCTTGACGGGGAGTCGTCCAACCCATATCGTTTTTGACCCGCATCCGGTCCAGCGCCCCGCCCACCGAGCGGGCGTTGCCATTGGACCCAGTGAGTGCCATGAACCCGTCATAGGAATTGGGGGTTGAGATCAATTCGATGGTGTTGTTGCCACCGACATTGTAAAACGCATCCAAGCGGGTGTTGCCGTTAAGCCCAGTCAGGCTGTTGTTGGCAAAGCGCCCGACGATGCCGCCTTCAGCCGTCACGATGTTGAATTTTTCGCCCAACTGCGGGGTGTAGTTGTTGTTGGCATTGCCGCCGATGCCGCGAAAGACGGTGTTCAAGCTTGCGCCATTGACGATGAACTGATTTCCCTCGCCGATGACCACCAAACGGGAATAATTGCCCGCGCCGTTCCCCGTGCCGGTTCCGTCGATCTCGGATTTGAACACGCTGCCGCTATTCATTGTCACCGTACCGATGGTCGTCAATGTGCCGGGCGAGTTGCCGGGGGCCAAGGTGCCGTTGACGGTGATGGGACCGTAGACCATACCTGTGCCGCGCAAGGTGCCGGGGGCTTCAACCGTGACCGGGCTGAATAAGAGACCATTCACCGCCAAGGTGCCTTGCTGGATCAGTGTGTTGCCGACAAAGCCAAACCCGCTCAAAGTCTCAGAGCCGCCGGCAAGGACCAAGCCGCTTAAGTCGTAACCGTAAATACTTCCCGAATAGGTATCGGCTGCGTGGGTCAGGGTCAAGGTTTGATCGCCTAGAGACACAAAACCGCTCCCCGCCAATGAGTGGATGGAAGCGCCAGCATTCGTGCCAGCAATATCAAACCAACCATTATTGACCACCGCGCTGGACTGGGCAATGCTGCCAACGCCCTCCAATATTAACGATCCACTACTATTAATGGTCGTCAAACCGGTATAGGTGTTGGTTCCGCTCAGGAACTCATAGGAATTGACCGTCAGGCCGCCGGTTCCGGTAATGTTCCCGGAAAAGCTGCCATAACTGTTCAGCGTTAGCGTTTGTGCCCCTAGGTTCACAACCCCCCTGCCATAAAGTCCTTGCAGGGATGCCCCTGCCTGGGTCCCCGATATGTCGAACAAGCCATCGTTATAGACAGTGGAATTGGCGATGCTGCCTGAACCCGCCAACGCAAGGGCCGCGCCGCTCAAAATGTCGGTGAATCCCGAGTAATTGCTATTCTGGCCGGTGAGTGTTTCGGTTCCCTCTACGATCATCAATCCAGAATCAACACTGCCATTGATATTACCTGAGAAGGTTCCCGAAGCATTGTTCAACGCCAACGTATTATTACCTAGGTTCACCACACCACTTCCCGTTAGGTTATTGATGAAGCTATAGCCAGAATTAACAGCCGATATATCAAACACCCCGTTATTAACTACGCCACTGGAATAATAGATATCCCCGTAATTCGCCAAAGCCAAGGTCGCGCCGGGGTTGATGGTGGTCAAGCCAGTGTAGTTGTTGTTGCCGGTCAGTCTCAACGAGCCGCTGCCGGCCTGGGTCAACGAGCCAACCCCTGAAATAATGCCGGCAAAGTCAACCGCATTGGAACGGTTGAAGGCCAAACTGCCGTTGTTGGTGACATTGCCGACGATGCTGCCGGTCGCACCGCCGTTGCCCAACTGTAGCGCAGACCCGGCATTGATCGTCGTGCCGCCGGTGTAGGTGTTGTCGCCCGTCAGGCTCAAGCTGCCGCTACCGGCCTGAGTCAACGAGCCAACCCCTGAAATGACACCGGCAAAGTCAACCGCATTGGAACGGTTGAAGGCCAAGCTGCCGTTGTT
>CAIYXP010000282.1 GCA_903930145.1 uncultured Methylococcaceae bacterium | reverse complement strand
TAGATACTGAAATGACTGAAATGCCGGTGTACGGCAAAGACTCGGCAAAACTATTTAAGGATGGTGCGACTGATTGGGCCGAGATTGAAAAAGTGGCTGATTCGATACCTAATTCATCCCTACGTCAAGATTATTTAAATCGAATCAGGCAAGCCCAAAAACCGGATCAAATCAAAAAAGCAGAACAATATTTAACCTATAAACCAAAAGCCATTGCAAACTCGGCATTGTCAGCGATATGTAATAGCAAAAATCTTGTTGATGAAATATTACCAAAAGAAACACGCATAACATCGGCCCAAGCATTTCGTAAAAGCTATATAAATATGAATGAATATTTCAAGAAAAACCCAGACTACCCGAATATACTTCTAGATATTGATTTTCAACTGTGTACCCTAGACGTATGCAAAGACATCCGCGATGGGATTGAAGGTTTGGATTGCCAGAAAGCTACGCAAAACCCGCCGAAATGGTGATATATCCTTATTGCTGGTTCCCAAACTCCTGTTTGGGAACCTTTGTCACAAGCTGTTGTTTGAATAGGGCTTGAGAAGAAGAAGTAGGCCGGAATAAGCCGCGCTAGCGGCGTTTCCGGCAAACTGGACATGCCAAATGCCGGAAACGGTCGCGGGTGCGACCTTATTCCGGCCTACGACTAGGCTTTTCCGGTCCACAAATAACCGACAAAAGGCCACATGTATGAGAATGAATTGGAATGATTTTTGTCGAGAGATTTTACCTACCGCAATTCCTTGCTATGCCAAACGCGGGTAATAATCACATCCTGATTTTTATCGATACGGTAACGAAGTACATAAGCGCCATGACCGAATGGTGCGAATAAGTCACGAAAATCAAGGTCTTGGTGACACAGTGTTCCAATCTCTGGAAAACTTTCTAGGGTAATTGCTGATTGCTTGATAAATGCTAAAGCTTTTATGGCGGCATTCGGATTCTTTTCGTGAATAAATCCATATAATCTCTCCAAATCTTTTAAAGCCCTTGGCAACCATCTTACGTTGGACACGGAAGGTTTTCTCCCCGTTCAAGTGCCTCTATCCATGCGATGGCATCCTTATTGGATATGGAAATACCCGTTTGTTCGTATTCCTCCCAACGGGCGGAATCGCTATCGGCAAATGCCTTCAATACTTCGGCAATCAGGCGTTCGGTATTTTCATGTCTGCTGGCTGCGATGGTGTTCAATCTTGCCGCAGTTTCGTCATCGACCATGACCGATAAAGTCGTCATTTCTCATTCTCCTGTTCTGGTTTAATTGCTGAATCAAAATGCGCAAGAGAGGGTCGGAGAAACGCAATGCATCACCAAACCGCCGGCTGGAACCCGGCTTCATTGCGGATTTCCAAATGCTCGCCGCTTTGCCCAATCACAAACAAACCCTTGCTGTAGGCATACCGCGCCACATTGTCGGGAATCACCATCGCCGCCACCGCGCCCATGACTCGCGAGTTGGCATGTTTTGGCAATAGCCGTTTTATTTTGGCTAATCGCGCCAATTGATTGTCGATGTAACCGACCAATTCAATGGCTTGCATAGTTTGATTTCAATGTTTTAAGGCTTTCTCATGCAATGCAATAAGGGCAGGTTGTGTATCTGCCCCTATGAAGCATGGTTTATTTTACAATGCTACAGCTTTGATGCACTACGGTTAGGCTCGCTACATTGTAAATCTTCTGATAAATCTGGGCTTCGTGCTTGACTAATTCATCAGCCATTTTGTCTATGAGGCAAGCCACTCGCTTACCCGAGCAAATTCTGCCCACAGCTTTTGCATTGGTTCACGGGTGGGAATGACAGGCCGCTGCCGGTCAGTTCGCCGGTTGGGGTTTGCTTGAGAAAGAACCAGCCCCCGCAGCGAGGGCATTTGCTTTGGTTCATCCATCGGTATAGCACATGCCCTAGAACGAACAGCCCAAACGCCACGAAGGCCGTCAAGTCCATGCTGTAACGGCCTAGTAAAGTGCATATCGGCAGGAATGCAAAAATAAGGGCCAGCAACAGCCACCGCTTCACGCGAATTTTAAACAAGGCTTGAGCCTTGGGATCGTTGGGGTCGAAGGGAATGGCTGGAGCCGGGGCGGTTGATTGGGTCGTGAGGAGACGGTTGGAGTGTTTGGATTTTTTTGCCATAGTTGCTTTTTTTTGTTTGTTGGAATTGATGTTACATAGACCAAAAAAGACGGGGAAAATCCCACGTTTTAATCCAAAAAAGCTAAGCCTTTCTTGGTTTGTCGCCAAGAACGGCTTTAATGAGTGCCTAAGCTAGGTTCCTTCGTGGGCGCGAGGGAATCTGCGCCCGGTAGGCAAGCGTCCTTTTGCTTGCCCACCTTTTTGTCGGGTTTGGGGTTCCGTTCCGCGGCTGAAACGGATCGTTAGGCTTGGTCGGTTTCGGAAACAACCGTACAGCGGTCGGGATGGTATAACTCCAACCAACGTTTAGCGGCTGCATGGAATGCGCGGGTGTTGCCGCTCCCCTTCCAGCCTAACTCGTTGTACAGGTCTCGGAGCTTCTCCGGGGAAGTGCAAGCGAGCCACGCAACTACCAATCGCGACATGTCGCCGTACACCGTAGCAACATCCTCATACGGTTTGCCGCGAGTGGTAGGTATATCCGCCATTAGAGCTTTAAATTCCTCCCACTCAATGAAATTCGGGCCTCTAGCCATTTCGGTGTGTCCTCTTTAGCCTAACTCAATGATATGCTTAGCCGATGGGTGCGCTTCGCTAAGCTTGGCGCACCCTTAAATAGGGCCTAAACCTTCTGATAGATCTGCGCACCGTGCTTGACAAATTCCTCGGCCATTTCTTCCATGCCGACTTTCAACGCTTCTTCGGCTTCAATGTGATGGGCTTTGGCATAGTCGCGCACGTCTTGGGTGATGCGCATCGAACAGAAATGCGGGCCGCACATCGAACAGAAATGCGCTTGCTTAGCGCCTTCTTGCGGCAGGGTCTCGTCGTGGAATTCCAGTGCTTTTTCCGGGTCCAGCGACAGGTTGAATTGATCCTGCCAGCGGAACTCGAACCGGGCTTTGGACAGGGCGTTGTCACGGGCTTGTGCGCCGGGATGGCCTTTTGCCAAGTCGGCGGCATGGGCGGCGATCTTGTAGGCGATGATGCCGTCGCGCACGTCTTGCTTGTTCGGCAAGCCTAAATGTTCCTTTGGCGTCACATAGCACAACATCGCCGTGCCGTACCAACCGATCATCGCCGCGCCAATCGCAGAAGTGATGTGATCGTAGCCGGGGGCGATGTCGGTGGTCAGCGGGCCAAGCGTGTAGAACGGCGCTTCGTCGCAGTGTTTCAATTGTTCGTCCATATTGGCCTTAATCATGTGCATAGGCACATGACCCGGACCTTCAATCATCGTCTGCACATCATGTTTCCACGCGATTTTGGTCAATTCACCCAAAGTCCGCAATTCGGCAAACTGGGCTTCGTCGTTGGCATCGGCTATCGAGCCGGGGCGCAAGCCGTCGCCAAGCGAGAACGCCACATCATAGGCTTTCATGATTTCGCAAGTTTCCTCAAAATGGGTGTAGAGGAAGCTTTCTTTGTGATGGGCCAAGCACCATTTAGCCATGATTGAACCGCCGCGTGAAACGATGCCTGTTACACGCTTGGCGCTCAGCGGGATATGGGCCAAGCGAACACCGGCATGGATGGTGAAATAATCCACGCCTTGCTCGGCTTGTTCGATCAGCGTGTCGCGGAAAATTTCCCAAGTTAGTTCTTCGGCCTTGCCATTGACCTTTTCCAAAGCTTGATAAATCGGAACCGTGCCAATCGGAACGGGGGAGTTGCGGATGATCCACTCGCGGGTTTCGTGGATGTTCTTGCCGGTGGACAAATCCATCACGGTGTCGCCGCCCCAACGGATGGACCACAGCATCTTTTCGACTTCTTCTTCAATCGAAGACGTGACCGCCGAGTTGCCGAGGTTGCAGTTGATCTTCACCAAGAAATTCCGCCCAATAATCATCGGTTCGGATTCGGGGTGGTTGATGTTGTTGGGGATGATGGCCCTGCCCCGCGCCACTTCGTCGCGGACGAATTCCGGGGTGATGATTTTAGGCGTGGCTGCACCAAACGATTCGCCGGGATGCTGGAATTTATACATGTCGTGGATGGCTTCCAGCCGTTGGTTTTCGCGTATGGCGATGAATTCCATTTCCGGGGTGATGATGCCTTTTTTGGCATAATGCATTTGCGAAACATTGGCCCCTGCCTTGGCGCGGCGAGGATGGCGGATATGCTCAAAACGCATGTCGGCCAGCTTGGGGTCGTGCTGGCGATCATGCCCGTAGGAGGAGCTTGGCCCACTTAAGCGTTCGGTGTCGCCACGTGACTCAATCCATTTTTCCCGCAGGGCAGGGAGGCCAAGCCGCAAGTCTATGGAAGCTGCCGGGTCGGTGTAAGGCCCGGAGGTGTCATACACGTAGAGTGGCGGGTTTTTTTCCGCGCCAAAGCTGGCCGGAGTGTCCGACTGGGAAACCTTGCGGAAAGGCACTTGGATGTCCGGGCTAGAGCCTTGGACATAGACCTTTTCCGAGGCCGCAAACGGCTGAATGGAAGCTTTCATGGCGGTGACCGCCTCATGGACTTGTTTTGGAACAGCGCTCATCGCTTTCTCCTAAGGGTTTGAATTTTGGAAAAAGGGGGCGCTAAAGAGACAGTGCTTCGGCTTCGATCAAAGTTTAAGACTCGAAACGGCTTCCCTACGCCGGCATTAACCGGAATCAGGTTCGAAGGGTGTCTCTCAGCCCGACGCAATGCGCGAGCACCCCCAGCCTTGTACATAGCGTTTAAACTATAGTATTACGCTAGGATTTGCAAGAACAAAGGCGCACAAAATTTAGCCCAATCAGACTTTGTGGCAGTTTTTTGGCAAATGGGCTAAAAATACGGCAAGCCGGAAGCGTCTACCAGATCAACATCCGTGACTTTTTTAGTGGTGTGCCACCCATGTTTTTCCACAAAGTATGCACCAGCCACCAACGCCAAATCACTTCAGGGATGGGGGGGAGATCGTAGTGATCCAAGCGGTCATCGAAATTCAATGACGACTCGAAAACGAGATGGCAGCGTGCCGCTTCAAGGGTGATGGGTTCGAAAATCAGGTCTTCAAGATTGGGCGAAACCACAATGCTTCCATTGCGGAGTTCTTCCTCAGTGGCGGAGAGGCTTGCCTTTCCTCGTCTGACCGCTTGTTCGTCGATTAATTTCCCATCCGGTCCAAATAGATAAAGATGGATGTCGGCGAGCAGTGCATGGACTTTTTCAAACGTAGGATGTATGCAGACCGTCTTGTATTCAATATTGTTGGATAATGATGCGTTCATATTTTCACCGCAAATAATCTATTGGCGACTCTTGGGAGGCAAACCGGTTTGCGACTGCTGTATGCTATTGCCAGTTTTCTGATACACCTTAGCAATGTAGGAAAAAAATTTCTGTGAACTATTCACCATTTTGCAAAGAAAAATGAACCGTTTCGAAGTGTATAAAGACAACAATCCCACTTAACTTTGTGGAAACCATCCTCTATCATCGGCTTATACAAAAAAATGATGCGGCGTGACACATGAGAGGGTTCTGGAAAGCTTGGCGGGCAAAAAGATACTTGTTTGGCCTTGCCCTTGGTTTGAGCATGGCTTTTCTGAGCCTATTACCTTATTTTTCCTTATTGGAAGAAAAAATCGGTTTGGGCCTATTGTTTGCCGTGCGCGGAAAATTGAATCCGCCCCAGGAAGTGGTGATTGTCAACATTGACCGTGACTCCGCCAATCTTCTGTCAGTGTCGGAAGACCCCGAAGAATGGCCGCGCAGACTTCATGCGCAGCTAATCAGGCGTTTGAAGGAACTGGGCGCTGAACTGATAGGCTTCAATATTTTTTTCAGTACGCCACAGCCTTCAGATGATGCCGAAATGGCGGCTGCAATGCGGGAGTCGGGTGTGGTGGTGCTGGCCAATTATCTGAAATTAAAGCATCTGCAAGGGGATGCTTATATCGAAACCTTGGAAGAACCTCCCGAGCCACTCGGCAAGTCAGCATTGACGACGGTTCCCTTTCTATTGGCCCAAGGCGAGGAGACTGACCGTTTCTTGATCCGATTCGGAGAAAATGCAGATCAACCAACGCTTCCTTTGGTTTTGTTCAGGCTTTATGTGTTGAAACAATTTGGGAGTGAATTGGAGTCTTTGATGTGGGAAGGGGTGAACGAGTCTGGAAAGGCGGGGGTCGGTACCCATCCTCTACATCCATTATCTGTCTATTCGCCGTACTTTGCTGCTTTGGAAAGCCTTTTCGGTACCAAGCCCCAACTTTCAGACCGGACGCTCAAGCTTTTGCGTGACAAGCCGTTGCCACCTGCCCAGCGACAATCGATGATGTCGCTTCTCGAAACTTTATACGGTGAAAATACCCGATATTTCAATCATTACGGAGAGGCCGGCACAATTTTACGAATTCCCTACCACAAGCTACTGCTGCCAAAAGCGGGGGATAATTTGCCCGACTTGCATGGTAAAGTAGTCTTGGTTGGGTTTGACGAGAATTTCGAGTCGGACAAATCCGGCAATGTTTTCTTTTCGCCGTATTCTCAGGTGAGTTCCTTGGAGCTTGTCGCAACTGCCATCGCCAATTTACTGAATCATAACCACATAGAGCCGGTTTTTGAGCGCTGGGGGCAATTTGCTTATTTGCTTTTTTGGGGAAGCCTGCTCGGATGGTTTGCCATGAAACAATTGCGAGTGGGCTTGGCATTGATTTTACTTTCATCAATAGGCTATTTCGCCACAGCCAACTGGCTTTTCAGTCGATTTTCACTTTGGCTTCCGCTTATTTTGCCGCTGTTTTGGATTTCTCCATTAGCGATGTTCGGTTGCCTCATTGACAATTACGTCATGAGATCCCGTGAGAATCGCAAAATTCATTCGGTCATTAACCGGTTCATACCAGATGAGGCAACGAATCGCTCGTCTGGTTCGGATGACGATGCCCAATGGGAAAGCAAAGTCTCCTTCGGTGTCTGCCTTGCCACCGATGCTGGGCAATACACGGCATTGGCGGAAACCATGAACCCCATGGAGCTTGGGGAACTGATGAATGATTATTATAGTGCGCTGTTTCCCGCTGTCAGGCAAAATGGAGGTTGGGTTTCCGATGTAATAGGAGACGCCATGATGGCGATTTGGACAGTTCCGATTTCCAAGAATGACATACGACTTGGCGCACTGTGTGCGTCTTTGGATATTTTACGGGCAGTCGATACATTTCAAAGCCAACGCAAGGTCTGCCTACCCATTCGTATGGGCCTACACTGCGGCGAAATGCGGGTAGGCTTTGTGGGCGGCAAGGAAAATGCTGCCTATCGTGCTGTTGGGGACACAGTGAACACCTCTGCTCGGTTGGAAGGCTTAAACAAACTATTGGGGACACGCATTCTCGTCTCCCTGCCTCTGATTGAGGGGCTCACCGGTTTCCTGACGCGGCCCATGGGGAGTTTTATGCTGGCAGGCAAAGCCCATCCGGTCAATGTGCATGAATTGATCTCGCCTATCGACGAATCCGAAAGAAGCTTGCAAGAAATGATTTTGCGTTTCTCCGAAGCATTGACCGTATTCCAAGAAGGTGATTGGAGTGCTGCTGTCAATGCCTTTGAGTCTTTGGCGCGTGAATTTCCTAACGACGGCCCGACCCAGTTTTATGCAAGGACTGCACGGGCCAATGCTGAAAATCCTTTGGCAACCCCGGATATGGCTGCGATCAAAGTCAGCAAGGCTCCGCCGGGGGCGCTTGCGAGCCACTAAGTCATAGTCGCAAGCCTTCATTCTCCAATACGGCTAGGCGCTTAAACCAATCCTTCATTAAAAGCAGTCATGAACCATCCCGCTCAACAATCTGTCCCCCTTTATCAAACCTTGTACTTCCAAGTCATCATTGGCGTAATTTTGGGAGTGGTGGTGGGTTTGATTTGGCCCGAATTTGGCGCGAAGTTGAAGCCTCTGGGCGATGGATTCATCAAGCTAGTCAAGATGCTGATCGCCCCAGTCATCTTTCTGACAGTCTCCTTAGGGATTGCCCATGCGGGTGATATGCGTAAAGTCGGCAGGGTGGGTTTGAAGGCGCTGCTATATTTTGAAGTGGTCTCATCATTGGCATTATTGATCGGCTTGGTTGTTGTCAATGTTTGGCAACCGGGGGTAGGTATGAATATTGACCCTAAAACCTTGGACGAAAGCGTCGTTTCAAACTACACCGCCGGGGCGAAAGCCATGAGCACGGTGGATTTTATCCTAAATATCATTCCCAACAGTGCCGTGGATGCCTTTGCCAAGGGTGAAATTTTGCAAGTGTTGCTGTTCTCGGTGTTATTCGGTTGGGCGCTAGGGTCTCAATCCGAGCATGGCAGGCCAGTGTATGAATTCTTGGAGCGATTGTCAGCCATCCTGTTTAAGATGATTGATATGATTATGCGCTTGGCTCCGTTGGGTGCGTTCGGAGCCATGGCCTTCACTTTAGGCAAGTATGGGGCAGTTGCATTATTGTCTTTAGGCAAACTCATGGCGGGGGTTTATTTAACATGCGCCCTGTTTATCATCGTGGTGCTAGGTTTGATTGCCAGAATTAGCGGGTTTAGCTTGTGGAAGTTGATTAAGCATATCAAGGACGAACTTTGGATCGTGTTATCCACTTCATCCTCGGAAGCGGCATTGCCGGGGATGCTGGCAAAGCTGGAAACTTTTGGTTGCGCCAAGCCCGTGGTGGGCTTGGTGATTCCCACTGGCTACTCGTTCAACTTGGACGGAACCTCCATCTATTTGACCATGGCGGCGGTGTTCATTGCCCAAGCCACCAATATCGAATTGAGTCTGACCCATCAACTGACCTTGTTGGCGGTGTTATTGCTAACCTCCAAGGGGGCGGCTGCGGTCACTGGGGGCGGTTTCATCACCTTGGCGGCCACATTGTCTTCCATGGATGTCTTGCCGGTGGCTGGTTTGGCTTTGTTGCTTGGTGTGGATAGGTTCATGTCCGAGGCCCGTGCCATCACCAACCTGATCGGCAATGCGGTCGCCACCGTCGTCATCGCCAAATGGGAAGGGGCATTTGAAGAGAGGGAAGATTAGCTCTTTGCCTAGATGATGGGTCAACTTAAAGGCAATGCCTTCACGGAAAACCAACCTCAACCTAACCCACCAAATCAGGCATCAAGGACATGATGGCATTTTTGATGAATTCAGATGCGACTAACAAGTCCTGCCTTTCTTGGGTGGTCAGCACGGGATGCAAGCTTCGGACAACGCCTGACCGTCCGACGACGACGGGGATGTTGATGCAATTGTCGGTGATGCCCATCCACTCATCAAAGCGGACGGCTAAAGGAATGGTACGGTTATTGTCCGCTACGATGGATTCAAGCACCACGCTGGCGGCGGTGGCAATGGCGTGGTTGGTATAGCCTTTCAATCGATACACTTCAAAACCGGCTTCTATCACCTGATTGAACAGTTGTCGGTGAGACGGAGTGTCACCTATGGGTTCGCCACCGGCTTGGGCATTGCCCAGCACGGGGAATTGATGGGGACCATGTTCACCCAGCACATAGGTGCGGAGGTCATCCGGGTGAATGTTTAATTTTTTCGAAAGCATGTAGCGGAAACGGGCCGAATCCACCAAGGTCCCCACGCCCATGATCCGGTGGGGCGCAAAACCAGATAATTTGCCCGTGGCATAGGTCAATAACTCCACTGGATTGCTGAGAATGAGGAACAAGGCTTCTGGATTATTGGCGGACAGAACGGGTATGAGTTCGCGAAACAGAGCGACATTCTGTTCGCCCAGTTCCATGCGGTCATTAAACTTCGAGGACATTGGCGTTGATGCCGCAATTACGATGATGTCGCAGTTTTCAACTTCGGCGCTGACACGGGATTCTATCAACATAGGCCGGGTGCAAAATGACTGCGTGTGTTGCAAGTCCAGTGCGTCTCCGAGCGCCTTTTCTTGGTTGCGGCCTGCGATCACCAAGTGGTCGCAAAGTTGTTTTAGCACGATGCAATAGGCCAGAGTCGATCCGACCCGCCCGGTTCCGATAATAGCGATTTTCATGGTCATAGTCCTGATGAAAAGTTAAAACCTGAATCTTATGGTTGAGTCTAAATGCTTATTTTAACCGGGTTTTGATTTTGTATTGCCGGTTGCCACGGCCCAAGGTTTCCTTGGCGGACATATCCCCGGCCAGGCCAACGCAAAGTGTAATAAACAAACTCTCCATTTGGGAAATAAACCTTTGAATCCAAATTTCGCAGACAATGGGTGCGCAATCTCAAATCTTCCTCAATTCCTTCAGGGGACACGAAAGGATAGCCGGATACCTTGTCACCGTCACTATTATGTTGCCTCCAACGATGGCGCCACCACCTTGAGTTCCCCAATCTTCGGTGACCCTCTGATGGCAGTGAAAAAGTCATTGCCAGCCTGAGCCTAAAGCTACCCATATCGATTTGCTGGCTTCCGATGATTAAAATATCGGCTAATGAGGGTTTGTGTTTGCCCAATGCATTTTCCAGTTTTTCGTGAGTGTGGAATCCCGGCAAAACCAAAAAATAAGGGGAACACAAGTAATAGCACAGGGCATTCGAATTGGCGGCACCGTCGAATCCACGAGTGGTCAGGTAAAAGGACTGTCGGGTGGCAAGGGCAATGACGAGGTCACAGGCAAATTCGCAAGCAAAATGCTGCTGCATAGTTAGGGCTAGACCTGGGGAAATCAAGAAAGGGATGCTGTCACCTTGATGATGGGGAATAAAGTAGCGCAACTGGAATTTAGTCAACAGGCCCTTTCGCTGTAGCCGTTTAAGCAGTGCCACTTTGGGCTGGTTTTCGTGAGGCAGTGGGCGGTTCCCGTACAACTTTCTATAATGCCCCGCAAAGCTATGATCTTTAAATGTCCTACGGTTTAGCGGCATTGGCGTTCTCCCCTTGATAATCAATAAGCCAATGGTCGATTTTATTGGGTGTGGGTTTGAAAATTCAACCTAGGCTACCCCTTACTGCCATTAAGTTAAGGATTATAAACAAGTCAAAACCGTTTACAGTCCCGGCTTCAGCCAGTTCTCTTTGGTCACTTTGCCGCCTAAAGGCGGGACTACGAACCCTAACTTAACGGCAGTGAGAATACCCCTCCCTTGTTAGTGCAGTCAATGTATGAATTGCAATAACGAAGGAAAGGGAAGACTCTATCCATACCAAAACATCTAAGTTATGTTTTAAGCAAGTGACTTATCGACAGACCATCACATAATCACCGCCAATATTGACGGCTTTGCACGGGTCGGGAACGGTGGCTGGGGCATTGGATGATCCCAAGGCCACTGGTTTGGGAACTTCGGTGTAGGAAAATATATTGATCACTTTGGTGGGTTCTTGAACCATATCTTTAAAATTGGCTTTGCAAGAGGCCGGAATATCGGTGTCGCCGGGTTTACCCTTGCCACAGCTAGTGAGTTCTTTGCCAACAGGAACTTTTTGACCTTGATGGTCTTTACTTGCCTTCTCGGCATTGATAGCTCTGACATTGCCTTGATCATCAATCAACAGTATCAGTTGTATCTTATCTTTTTCGAGCCACTTGGTGATGTCTTTCTTCAAATCTTCTTTATCGCGATGGTGCTTGAACTCTTCTTTTCCGTCTGCATAGTTTGAGTTCGGCATGGCCTGTGGTTGACTCGTGGCTGCTGGCGGAGCGGCTTGGGTGCTGGGTTGGCCTGATTGAGCAGATTGAGTCATTATACTCAAACCAACGGCGAGTATGGATAGTAAGATTGAAGGCTTATGTTTGCTTAAGATTTGCATGATCGAATCTCCTAGTATACTTGGATAAAAACGGGATGAAACAGTCTCGGTTTGACGATTTTGCACAAACTATTCTACCACCTCCCTAGGTTGGGTTATCTAAATGAAGGCATTCTTTTAGAAAGATAGGGTTATGCGCCCATAAAAAGTACGAACGGGAAAAAATGGCGCTTGCTCCTGCACCTCAGACCGTAAATTATAGCTTTGATAACGAAAGGTTTGCCCTAACAAATTGCGTATGTCGAATTGAATAATACCTAAGCGCTTTGGCAAGCGATAGCCGATAGATGTGTCAACTAAGGCGAAGTCATCTTGGGAAAAGCCTTGTTCATCGTTGATAAATACTTGTTGGTTGACATAAGTGGTTTTCGCTTGGGCAAACCAACCCACCGGGTCAAAATAAGACAGGGTGAGTGGCAGGGTATGAGTCCGGGTGCTAGGTGCGCCTGTTTCTTTGTCCAAGGGGGGGATTGAATCTAATTCGCCAAAGTAAGCTTGATTATTAAAATCCTCATAAGTATATTCCAAGCGAGCGCTGATGCGATCCGTAGGCATCCAATACAAATAACCATGATAGAGTTGCTCCCGCCAGGAAAACGTCCCCGTGGTTTCTCCCCGATAAAAGGGAACTTGCAAATCCCGCTGGCTGATTTCCATGCCTGCCGACCATTCCGCATTGATATGTTGATCCAAGGCAATACCATAACGAGTGGCTTGGGTGCCCGTGCGATCATCATATAATTGATTGAAGCCAGACACTTGAACAGGTTCCAGGGTTTGCTCCCCTATTCTGATCTGCCTGGTGTTTTGGAAATAGACCAAACGCAGGGCGGTTTTATCGAATACTTGCCAAGTAAGCCCTACTTTAGGATTGACTTTGGTCGTATCGATATTCAGTGCGTCAACCTTCAGGGAATCAACGCTGAGTCCAAAGGTCCAAACCATATTTTCGGGGAAACGGGGATGAAAATAGGCATAGCCATTGGTTTCCACCCTATGTTGGTCTCTCTGGAAAGTAAAATCTGGCAGTAGTAATTTTGTGGGTTGGGAAGTGCTGGGAATTTCCGAAGCAAGCATTTGGTAGAAATCGAATATGGCTTGCCCGTTCATTTCAATATGCCCGGCACCGATCACTGAGTCAACATACTTGTGCCTAAAAATGTGTTGCAGTTCTCCGCTGTAGGCATGTCTGCCTAGGGTCGTGTTAGATTGGGTTTCCGGGTCAAGATAAAAGCTGACATTCTCATTGGAATCCTGATAGGCAAACGAAGACAGCAAGTTGGTTGACTGGCTAGGCGACCAATGGCTACCTACCCGATAGATATCGGAAGTTTCACGGCGGCGATAAGTATTTTGCAGTAGTAGGCTGTCAGGTGTTGGGTTGGAGAATATATCAGTGGGATGATAAAACACAAGCGGTAAATAACCGTTTTCAACATCGCGATGACGATATTGCGCCATGACATTAAAGCTTGGGGTGAGTTGGGCTTGTAGATAGGCCGAATAGAGGTTTTGATCAATATCGTTGTTGTCGCGAAAACCCGAAGTGGCATAATGCATTTGCCCGAAGCTTGCGGAATATTTATCGTAGATGCCAGATAACACCGTTTCGTTGCCCCAGGTGTTGAAACTGCCGACGGTGGCAGACGGAAGCAGGGAGACTTGGTTACGGGCGAATAAAGGATTGAATTCGTTCATGGACGGGTCGACCGGTCCCAAGCCGGAGACGGTCAACAGGTTTCTTTCCGCCTGCTGCGGTTGCAAGGGGGTGATGTTGATCGGTTGCAGCAATTGGGCTTGGAGCAGCGAACTGACGCGGGCCATGTCATGGCGGGGAATGTTGATAAAAGAATCGGATAACAGTCGGTGCGCGGTATAGTTGGCCGGATTGCTTCCTAGCGAATTGAAGGCTTCCAGTTGACCTAGCCGTTGAAAACCAACCTGATTATAAATGCGGCCCAATGCCGAACCCCGCGAGGCAAGGTCGTCATCCAATAATAACTTGGAACGGTAAACCGCCCGGTTGTTATTCAATTCCATGGCCTTGCGCATATCCTTCACCGCTTCCACTTCCCGGTTCTCAGTTTGTTTCTTGATGGCGCCATAAAACCAAGGGGTTGGGTCTTTAGGGTCAAACTTTTTGGCTAACTCGAACTCCGTTGCCGCGACTTTGCTATTTTTCTGTTCGTAATACGCTTTGCCCAAGTAACTGCGGAACAGTGAGTGATTGGGGTCCAAGTTGGTGGCGATTTCCAAGTCTGCCGTCCCGGCATCCAAATCGCCGGCACGAATTTTTGCCAATCCCAAACCGAAGCGGGGCAGGGGATCGGAATTGTCGAGGTCTATGGCTTTGCGGAAGCTGATGGCGGCTTGGGAGTAGTCCATCTCGTTGAGTTCGGCAAACCCTTGCACTGCCCATGCGCGGGACAACTTAGGATTTAACCGGGTGGCTTCTGCGGCGGCTTCCCTGGATTCTTTCCGACGTCCTAAGGATGCCAGCAATTCGGCCTCACGGGCGCGTGCCAAGCTGTTGTTAGGATCGAGTTTCGCTGCTTGGTTGGCGGCTTGCAAGGATTCTTCCAATTGGAAGTCGGCTTGTTTGGCGTAGGACAAAGCCGTCCAACCCATCGGAGATTGGGGTTGCCGTTCAGTGGACTGTCGGGCGAGTTCCAAGGCTTTGGCTTTGTCGTTTTGGCTTAATGCCACCACAGAGCGTAAAGCCATCACCTCGGCAATGCGCGGGTCGCTGTCGCCGATGCCCTGTAATAAGCGTTGTGCTTCGTCCGCTCGGCCCATGCTGATGAGCAAACCGGCTTGAAGCACCGGGTCGGGAGGGTTCATCGATTCCAAGCGGCTGAGAGCACCTAGGCTGTCGCCTTCAAGATAGCGGGAGAGGGCTTGTTTGACGGTAGGATTGGATGATTCTTGTTGCAAACGTTGCAAATCAATGACGGGCGGATAATAGAGTGCCCATTGCACTGCGTCTTGGGGGGAAATCATTAATGTCCGGGTCGGGGCCTCGCCTGATTTGCTAATGGCGGCTTGCCCATCCGTCAAGCTGACACTACCCTTGTCGTTGGATGCTTCCACCGTACCTTCAAAGACGATGACTTTGCTTTGGTCGTCGTCGGCGGCAACCAAAAACTCTGTTCCCCGGATGGCGGCATTGACATAGTGAGTGCGGACATCCAATGAACTGATGGTCCTGCTGCGCACATAGATGATGCCCTTGAGCAAGTCCAACCAAGACGGGGCTTTGGATTTCAGCCCCGAAAAAACGATGGTGGTCTGCTGGTTGAGGGAAATGACCGTCTTATTATTCAACTCCAAAGTGGCACGGCTTTGCGAACGGGTGCGTATTCTGTCGCCGGGACAAAAGTCCTTTTCTGGGGAAACGGGCTTCCATTCTTCTGGCCCTTGTTCTTGGACATCCAACCCGCCTTGCAACGACATCAGCCGGGCTGCCCACTGTTCACAATTGGCCCTTGCCGTTTGGGGTATGGAAACACCTAAGCTCAAGGCTAGTAGAAACAAAGGGCCAAAATAATAAAATGAACCTCGGTGCATTTGCCATCTCTTCAGTTGTCAAGCCAGTTGTTTGGCGTAATATTATATTTTTTTCGCCGACCCATTTCGTTAACAAACCTCACTGATGTTAACGAAAAATTTTACAATAGCATTTCTCAACTGAGATTGTGCTTCTGTTTGCCCTGAAGAACAAGAAAAAATTTTCTGGATTGAACTAATTTCCGATTGGATGGTATAAGCTCATCAACCGCACACCCCCGTTTCACAGCGCCGCCGATAATGCCAACGGGCGAAATGGGCATAGCCCCATCGCATTAGAGGCAATAAATGCAGGGTTTGGCACAGACTAGCCAGCCAACGGAAATAGGGCAGGGCTTGCCATACCACGACAAATCCGTCCGCCCCTTTATGAATTTTGCCGCTATCATCAAGCACATGAAATTCCGCCATGGCATCCTCGCGCTTGATGCCCACTTGCTTTAGTAGGGTAGTATCCTGGGTGATGTCCACCCAATGGATGGGTTTCAAGCTCGTCATTTTTTGATAATGGGCTATTTCACGGCTGCATAAGGGGCAACCCCCATCGAATAGGACGGTGAGACTGGTAATGTTCATAAATACCTCGATTAGTGGAAACTCTTGCTATGGTTTTGAACTCAAAACGGCGATACAGTTCGGTAGGAATGATTGGAAATGAAAATATATACCCTCACCCGCAAGCAAGTGCTACCCATTACCTTGGAACAGGCTTGGCCGTTTTTCTCCACGCCTAAAAATTTGGAGCAAATCACCCCGGCTTTTCTCAATTTCCACATCACCTCGGCTGTCCCTGAGGAGATTTATCCGGGTCTCATCATCACTTACCGCATCGCCGCCGTAGCCGGTATCCCGATGACCTGGGTGACGGAGATCAAGCATGTGGTGCTTTTACGCCAATTTGTCGATGAGCAGCGTCTCGGCCCGTACCGATTTTGGCATCATTTGCACCGTTTTAGTGAGGTCGAGGGCGGGGTGGAAATGGAGGATATCGTCCATTATGTCATGCCGTGGGGATTTCTAGGCCAATTGGTCCATGCGGTGTTCGTTCAATCAAGGCTAAATCGAATATTTGATTTCAGGCGGGAATATTTGCAGGAGTATTTTTCGGTTTAGATTGTGGGGAAAAATCAGTTTTAGTGAAAAAATGTTCGTAGTCCCGGCTTTAGCCGGTCTTCTGCGTTCTTTTCCGCCTGAAGGCGGTACTACAAACCTTACGAAAAAGTATTCACCGATTAAGGATTTTGGGATAATGCTTGATAGTGATTTGCCAATGATGGTGACGGTTTTGCAACAACCCCCTCGACATTCCCCAAGCACCGGCCCTGTGGTGTTCCTGAGTTACTCCCGTGCTGACCGCGCCCTTGCGGATCGGCTGCTGGCTGATTTGGAACAGGCCGGCCATGCCTGCTGGCTAGACACGACCGACATACCCGGCGGTGAGGTTTGGGAGAAGGCGATTGTCGATGGCATCACACGGGCCTATGCTGTCATCACCTTAGTTTCGGAGGCTGCCAACCAAAGTAAGTGGGTTCGGATTGAGTTCTTATATTCTGATGATCTAGGCAAACCCATCATTCCTTTGCTTAGCGAAGACTGTAAATTGCCAATACGCTTGATCGACCGCCAAGCTATTTCGATCTATCAAGACTATGACGCTGGACTCAAAAGTTTGCTGTCTTGTCTGCCCAGACCCTCCTCCTCGACACCTACCGAAACCCAACAACGGCAAGCAGAACTGGCCTATCTGCGCCGTTTGCAATTGGGCGAACTGGTGCATACCGAGTTGTACACGCCGATGGCCGGGGTTGCCAAACTGAATCCCAAAAGCCCAGCGTCCGCGCCCTTGCCCGCTGTGGTCATGCGCCCAGAATTCCGCCATCTGTGCCGCATCACCGCCCATGCTGACGAACCGCCAAAGCCGCCGCGAGCTTATGACGATATTCTGGTGGCTTTTGCCGAGGTGCGACGGGCGGCGTTGTTGGGCGAACCGGGGGCGGGGAAGACGACGACCCTGTGGAAACTGGCACGGGATGCCGTGGAACAAGCACTGGTAGACCCATCAGCCCCATTGCCGTTGCTGATAAGGCTAGGCAAATGGCTAGAAGCCCATGAGCCGATTCAAGATTTTATGCAACGGGAATTGGGCGAACTCGGTGCTTATCTGGATACGCTGTTGAAAACCCGTAGAGCGGTGTTGTTGCTGGATGGGCTGAACGAAGTTCCCTCCGGTGAACGGGCGGCAAAAGCGGCTTTGGTCAAAGCGTTCTTGAACCAACATAAAGATTTGTTGGCCTTGGTGAGTTGCCGAGAGTTGGACTACACCGGCGCGTTGGATTTGGGGTTGGACACTGTGACCATCAAACCGTTGGATCCGCCACGTATTCTGGATTTTGTCACCAGTTATCTGAGTAAAACCGGCTCGGAGCAAATCCCCCCAACCCCCCTTTGCAAAGGGGGGCAGGGGGGATTTCATGAAACCGAGTCGGTCTCAGGTCGTCAACGCGGCGAGGATTTATTCTGGCGGCTGGCCGGCGGGGAAGCGGTGCGTGAGGTGTGGCGGGTCTGGGAAAAAGCGGGGGCGGATTGGGCGCTGTTCTGGTCTGCGCAAAATATCATCACCCAAGAATTATTTTTCAAAACCAATAATAGGCAGCAAAGTATTTGGCTCGAAGCGGTGGTGTATGACCTGCGCAGCCTAATGCGGCTGGCGGGCAATCCCTACGTGCTGTTCATGCTGACCCAAGTTTATATCGATTCCGGCGAACTACCCGCCAATCGGGCTTTATTGTTCGACGGCTTCGTGCAAGTCTTGCTATTACGCGAACATTTGGCGAAGGTTGAGGACGAATGGCGGACCACGGAAGAAGGCGAGGCATTGCTGACAGCCTTGGAAAATTTGGCTTGGGCTTTGCAGTCGCGTAGAGAGTTCAAGGACAACGAAGACAAGGAAGACGAAGACGAAACCGACACGGAAGCTACTACGGTATTATCACGGGAAGAAGCTGCCGAATGGATGGATGACCAGCTACTCTACCGAGCCGCCGCTGCAAGCTTGCTGGATGTGGGTGAGCGCGAGGTGCGTTTCGCTCATCAATTGCTGCAAGAATATTTTACCGCACGGCTATTGCGCACGCGGCTTGAGCAGTGGCTTGGAGCGACAAAGCCTGTCCTGAGCGAAGTCGAAGGGCTCGCTTTGCCGGTCAAGGCAAGCCTTGACACTCCAAACGTTACCGCCATGGATGCCCGGAATTTTTGGCCGCGCTGCTGGGAACGCACCGGCTGGGAAGAATCCGCCGTGCTGTTGGCGGGGTTTTATGCCGATGACTGCACCCCGGTCATTGGCTGGCTGGCAGAAGCTCAACCCGAAGTGGCCGCTCAATGTATCCTACAAAGCGGCGCACAGATACCCAATAGCACTTTGCAGCGTTTACGGCAGGATTGGATACCAAGGCTGACCGACCTAGCCCGTCACCCGGAACCTGAAGCTAGAGCCGCTTTCGGTCGCGCTTTGGGAATGCTGACGCTGGACGGCGAACCGTTGGACAATCGCCCCGGTGTCGCCTTGCGTTATGATTCCAAACTACGCCGAAAAGTGCCTGATATCGCTTGGGTGGAAGTGCCCGCCGGGGAGTTTATCTACCAAAATGGAAAAAAGATCAGTCTGCCCGGTTTCCATATCGCCCGTTATCCGGTGACTCATTGCCAATTTCAAGCTTTTATCGATGATCCAAAAGGCTATGGCAATCCGCAGTGGTGGCAAGACTTGGCGGAACGCTTTGAACAGCCCGAACCGCCAAGATGGGATTACTCGAATCACCCGCGTGAGACAGTGAGTTGGTATGAGGCGGTGGCTTATTGCCGTTGGCTGTCTCAGCTTATGGGTGCTGAAGTCCGCTTGCCCACTGAACAGGAATGGGAGAAGGCGGCACGAGGACTTAAGGGTTTTGCATATCCATGGGGCAACGGCTATGAGTCCGGTTATGCCAATATTGACGAATCGTATGGCAATGTAGGGCCGCACTATTTGCAACAAACCTCGGCGGTGGGCCTGTATCCGCAAGGCCAATCACCCTTTGGCGCGTCGGATATGACAGGGAATGTTTGGGAATGGTGCTTGAACGAATACAAGCAGCCGCAACGGCAAGGTTTGGTAGGTGATGGTCGGCGTGTGGCGCGCGGTGGCTCTTGGGGCGGCGGCCGAGTCAATGTGCGCACCGCCTACCGCAACTATTACCGTCCAGTCAACCGTAACAACCTCATCGGGTTTCGTTTGGTGTGTGTCGCACTCATCCTGAACCGCTGATCACTGATACTCTGATCTCTGTCGTTCTGCTTTTGCTGTTCACTGGCTTTTGATCTTGTCTTTTGCTTTTAGTCGCGTAGCGGTGACGCGATTTTTTGACTGTAGGGAGGCAACCCTTTGCCGCCAAGGAAATAAACAAGGCCGTTGTCGGCATGGGGATGCCGACCTACTGCTCTGCCCCTCAGATGGGGTGTGTGGTGGAGACTTCCCCCACCGCCGCGCAGCGGCGCTAGTGCGGGTCTGGATGACATATTCCGTCCGATGTTGGATTAAATTGCAATGAAAACTTAAACCGGTATTTCGCATTTAGTAAACGACATCATGATCTCCCACATTCACCGGAATGATTTGTCCGTCCTGGATTAATAGTTCTAGCGTAATGCGGTAGGATAGGTTGATTGAAACCGAATGCAGTCCTTCAAGCTTGCCGCGCAAAGGGTGCAATCGCAACGATGGATGAAAGGGGTTTGCTTCCAGTAATTGCAGGGTTTTCAGGTATTGCTGGCGCAGTTGAGGACGCTGCTTGAGAAATCTGGCTACCCGACGGGTATATTGTTCAGTAAAAACAAGCACATAGGGCATTACAGTGCGTCCACCCGAGCCAGATGGTCTTCGGGCGATTCTTTCACAAAACGCCCTGCTGCCAGATCAGTGCGGGTCTCAGCCAGCGCGGCATCCAGTTCGCATTCACGCAGATAGTGATAATGGGCAATGTCCATCACTACAAAGCGATCCTTGCCGCGCACAGAAATGATCGCTTCGGGGCGATGTTCCAACTGCGCTTCGATGGCGGATATGCCTTTGGTTTTAAGATCGTTGGCCGTGATACTCGACACGATACCCTCCTGACAGGTTGCATAAGAAGCCTTATCTAATCACACCATAAACCGTACTGTAAAGCGCATCTTTTGGATAAGTCAAACCATCATATAAAAAACAGAACGGTTTGATTCAAAACCTATATTGGACGAAACAAAATCCCGTTGCTAATCTATCCTCAATATTTTACTTGTCGATAGAGAGGCCACCATGAACCTACATCATTGGATTGCAAATTGCCGCGCTGCATCCACCCTTGCATTGCGCCAGTGGGCCAACTACAAAACCATTGGCCTAAGTTTATTGGCTTTGGATATTGCCCTGTTCGGCAATGTGTTGTCCGCAGGGCTAGGCCATAGCTTGCATCTGCTGATCCAGTTTGTCGAACTCGGGCTAGAGCATTTCCTCGAAAATGCCTTCGACCTGACCCCTCGTCAAGCCCAGTTTGTATTAGCCTACGGCGGCTTGATTATTGGCATAGGCTTCTTCGTTTATGTGACCCGTAAGGCGTATTTAGCGGTCAAGTGGCTTTGGCTTATCGCAAAATTGCATTTAGTGGTGAGGACAGAAGAAGCTAGAAGCATTTGGCATTACACCGATTGGAACAAAATCCTCCTCACCCTCGGTGCGATTGGGGCGACGTTGATTCTGTTGACTTAAGGCAGCAATTCCCATTATGAGGCAATAGGATTTGCCAATGATGTTTAATCGGACACTTATGGATCGACAAGTTACCGTCCCCTTCGACTTCGCTCAGGACAGGCATGGCACTGGATGCATTCGGAACATCCTTGTTCCTCACCCTTCGGGCAGCAAAGCTGTGCAAATCGGCTGTCCTGCCGATTTGTCCGGCAGTCCATGCCGGAATGACGACTTCCACGCCAAAATGAGAATTGCTGTGGTTCGCCCGGTTTCATGCTCAACCGCTTAGTCGGGATGTTTAATCCCGACTAATCGCACTAGAACAAGCCGCCTCGCAAGCCGCTAAAGTGGCCTCGGCTTCGGCAAGTTCGCGATGGCACAGCGGGGTGCGAATTGCCACTGCCTTTTGCGCATGGGGTAATGCTTCACTAGCACGTCCTTGCTGGAGTAGGGCTTGGGCGAGGCTGTGGTGGTTACCAGCAATGAGTTCCAAACGACCTAAGCCTTCAGCAAGCTTCATGGCTTCATGGGCTAGGCGTTCGGCAGCGGGCCAGTCTTTGCGGGCTAAATATAATCCGGCGAGGTTGCCGGTAAAGCTTGCGACACCTTCGCTATGACCCATTTTTCGGACAATGCGTAATGCTTCATGATAATCGGCTTCGGCACCCTCCAAATCACCGGATGCTTGCTTAGCTGTGGCCAAATCATTGAGTCCGATAGCAACATCTTTGCTTTCAGGATTGATTGATCGCCATAATTGCAGCGCCTTCTGATGGGCGGTAATCGCAGTCGGGTATTCCTTCTGCAACCTATATCCAAGACCGCCTAGGTTGATGGCTGTAGCCTGTTCTTCCACTCCAGAACCGACTTGCTGCCAATACTGAGCGCAGTGTTCGGCACATTCCAACACGGCTTCAGCTTCGCCGGTCAAATTGTACACCCAGCCAGCTTGGTAGGCTCGCCAGCCGGCACTGTCGTAATCGCCCGCAGCCAGCGCTTTGGACTCAGCGTCTTGGCTTAGCTTCAGCCAGACATTCCATCGGCTGGTGTAGTAAAGAAACTGAAATAACGCACTACATACTGTTTGCAAGCGGGCATTATCACCGGTGGTCAACAGCGGCAGCGCGGCTTGGATGCTGGGCCAAACCGATTCCAACTCGGTGAACGGGGCATTGTCATCTCCGCCATGTTGCGTAGCCAAGGCATAGGCTTCTGCTGCCAAGCGTTGCCCCGCCACGCCGACCGCATCCGTGCGGCTTTGTCGCAGGAAACGGGCGGCCAACGGCGGCAAAAACCAAGTGCATTGGGTTTCGTCCTCAATCAATAGCGCCCGGTCGCGCAAATTATCCAACGCTGTCAATGCGGCGGTCTCGCTGAGTTCGGCTAAAGGCAACAGCCAAGCCAAGCGTGCCGGTTCGGTGAAATAGGCCAAAGCCGCTAGGACTTTGGTTTCATCCTCGGTGAACGTGTCCAGCAAATCACCAAAGATGAATTCCAAGGGATCGTTCTTTTTATCTAGCTTTTGCCGCTTATGCGCCTCTTGCAAACGAGCCACTGAGTCCTCCACGGTACGGCAGCGGCCTTGGGTGCGCCCCAATTGACCGGCGGTCCAGGTCAATAACAGTGGGTTGCCGCCGGTTTCGGCATAGAGCCTGTGCAGTTCCGCATCGGTTAGCTTGGTCAGCGGTTCCCAACGTTTGCCCAAGTCGGCTACTAATTGTTTCGCTGCGTCGAAATCCAGCTTGTCCAAGCGCAAGGTTCGGGCGGCGGTGTCGTCGCGGCGGCGGGTGGTGACGATGGCTTTGCAACTGGACGGTAGACTTTCCAGCAAATCGTAAATCCGGCGGCGTTCTTCCCGGCTGAAGCTTTCCAGATTGTCCAGCACCAGCAAGACCCGCTGCGCCATCAACGCATGGCGCACCAAATCCGCTTGCTGTGCTTGCGGAATGCGCCGGATGTCGTCGCGGCCTAATGCCAAGCCGATTTCCGTCAGCAGCGCGTAATAATCGTCCACGCGGTTGTCTGCCAAAGCGCGTTCCCCGTCAGGGTCCAATCGGCGGCTTTTCGCGGTGACGAACAATTTCAAAGGGTAATGTTCTGCCGGGGCGCAGTGCGCGGCTTCCAACGCCAGCGCGGTCTTGCCGATGCCTCCCGGCCCGTCCAACACCACGCCCCAGCCGACATGTCCCGGCTGCAAGAATTTGGCAACGGACTCTAGTTCCTTCACCCGGCCAAAAAATGGACGGCGCGAGGGCAGGGTTGAATGCGGGGCGAAGGGTGTGGTCGGGGTCGGGTTTGTCGTTGGATTGCTTTTGACATTGGACGGAATGGCGACGGGCGTTGCATTGTTCTGGCGATTGAGAATAATATCCGGCGCAGTGCCTTGGTCTGCTTTTAGATGACCGTGTACATGGTCAGGGATGAAGCGCCATGGGCCTGTCTCATTCGTCGCGATACGCGGCCACAAACGCAAGTTGATATTTTCATCGTTAAATTCAATCCGGCCCACGGTATAACCATGGCGACGTTCCTGCTTGGGCGGCTCGCCAAAATATTCCATGCCGAACACCGAACAGCCTTGGCACAGCCGTACCGCATTGGGATTGCCGCCTTTTTTGATGTAAGAAATTTCCGTTTCGTGCCTATGTCCAAATAAATGCACCGCGAAGCGACCTGCCGGGGCGATTTCACTCTCGCCCTGCTTGCGAGCTTCGGGTGTCAGCCAATCCGGGCCTTGGTGGGTGAGCAATAGGCAGACCGAGTGGCGATTCAGCCAATCATCCGCCGCGCCTTCGCAGACGGCATGAAGCTGGCGCACATCCCAAACCAGCTTGCCTTGATAATCGCCGCCTTGGAGTTGCAAAAAGGCGGTGTTCAATCCGACGATGCCAATCGACAACTCTCCGCATTCCAAGGTGCAAGCAAAATCACCGGGAAGAATGCCTGTCGTCAGATTCTCAGCACGGTGCGGGGCGCCCTTCCACCATTTGGCATAAGCGGCGTAGGCATCATTGATAACGCGCCGGTAAGGACCGGTCGGATTGTCCCAAAACTTGGCTGAAATACGCTGGAAGCCGTCCTTGTCGAGCAGCGTGTCTATGGCAGCATTTTCTTCCTTGGGATTGGGGCGGAACAAGTCATGATTGCCCGGCACGGCCAGCAACACGGCATCGCCCGAGCCAAGTTCGACCAGTTTTTGCCATAAGCGCTCAAGCACTTGCTTCTGCATCTCCCGGAATTCTTCCGATTTGCCCTGCTGGACTAGATCGCCCGTGAACAGCACGGCCTGCCAAGGGCCGGTGAGTTCATGCAGTTCCGCCAGATCGTCGATAAAAGGCTGGCGCAGATTCGGCCAAAGGCAATCTTGACCCTTAAGGCCAAAATGGAAGTCCGTGAGATGGAGCCAGGAGAAAGTGGTCATTGGCATCTTATCAAGGTTTTTTTGGTGTTTAGCAGATTTTTCAGATCAGTTTAGAACAATCCGCATTTGCTGTCTTGCGTTGCACGGAAACTGATGGATATTGGCAATCGTTAATTCTCATCGTCACCAAATTCTCTCTACTCCATAGGCATCAAACGCTTCGTCAATACTTGCGACAGGCACTCGCTCAACCAAAGCCTGAGCCAAAATCAAACGGTCAAAGGGGTCACGATGGAAAAATGGAAGCTGGGTTAACGTCGCTGCATGAGATATTGCTATTGGGATAATTGTGAAATCATTTTCGATGATTTCACGTTCCATGAATATCTGAAAAGGCTCAGGTAACTTGTATTTACCTAGGCTGATTTTGATTGCTATCTCCCAATAACTAGCGGGGCTGACTAGGATTTGATTGTTAGGTTCCGAGATTAAAGCTTCCGCCCTAGTCGATAACTTCCTATCATTGAGAAGATACCAGAGCAGAGCTTGGGTATCGAGTAGTATTCTCACGGCATATAATCCTGAAAATCCTGTAAATGCTCTTCGTCTTCCGCAAGAATGATGAGTTTGCCTTTGGCGCTGCCGGGTTGTCGGCGTTTGCGGGTGGCTTGGGCTTCCGGTTGGTCGATTACGACCAAAAGTTCGTGTTCGCCGGGTAACACGTCTTCGGGAAGACGCACAGTGAGCAGGCGGTTCTCAGGAACATGGCATTTCAATTTAAGGGAAAGCATGGTTCACTCCTATTCAAGGTTCAATGATACCCTTTTGCTGTAAAGCTTCCCTCGCCAATTTCTGGCGTAGGGGCAATTCATTTTCATTATGCACTTCGATATTCAACGCAAAGAAAAACACCTCTTTTGCGGTTTCTACATAGCCGACATACCAACCGACTTGCGGGTTTGTCCGCGCTGCCCAGCCGGTTTTTGCCCACAGCTTATGATTCGGCGTTTCTTCCATCAGCATGATTTGCCTGAGCGTGTCAAAGGAGGTTTGACTGAAGGGTAGGGTGCGTCGATAAACCTTCTTCAGAAAATCAATTTGTTCGATGGCGCTGATTTGCAGCGAACCGTCTAGCCAAAATGTGGTGACTTCGAAAGGCTGGGTCAGTTTGCCATAATCCATTTTGGATAGGTATTTTGAATAGTTTTTTGCGCCCACCCGACGGGCCATTTGCTGGTAACACCAGACGCATGACACTTTAAATGCAGATTCCAAGGTCTGGTCATGGTTCCAATCGGGGAAATTATAATGTTGACCATTCCATTTCAACACATCGTCTTTGCCTTGAATGGCTTTGGTTTCAAGCGCAATCAGCGTGTTGGGTATCTTGAAGGTGGAAGCCGGCGAAAATCGTTGTCTGGCACGGGCTTCGTTGTGTATGAAAGTCTGCCCGGTATTCAGGGATGAAATCACCATCGTGCCGGTTAAACCATGATTGGCAAATAATTGGGCAATGGCTGGGTCTTCGGCGTGGGCTGGGAGGCAAACCAAGACTATTAACAGGAGGATGAAATGTTTCATGGCGAATGAGTTTTCGGGCGAATCTCTATTCAATTGGCGTAATCGTCACTTCCAGCGGCGTAGTGCCATAGTCGTAACCGCCATAGACGATGAAATCTATCGGGCTGCCAACGGTGATGGTCGTGGTCAAGTTGAATTTTCCGGCATCACGGGCTTTCCATAACCATTGGTCGGCTTGCTTGATGCCTATGCGCATAGAGCCTCCGTCGCCAGCAAAGAATTTCCCTTTTATTTGATACTGACCATCAATAGGCGCCGTCCAGCGTAACACTGACGGTTCATATTGGCATCCGGGATGCAAGGCAAGTTGACCGACAGCAACGCCTAACAATGGTTTTTTGCCCAGATTACGCCATATTTGCGGGTTATTGTCTTTGCATCCCGGTGTAAACCAAGCCGGTGTGGTGCTTTCAACCGGGTAAGGGGTGCTATGCAGGGTGAACTTCTGAACATCATTAGGTATCCAGCCATAAGACCAGACTCCGTTGGGGTTTCCTTTTTCAACGGTGAAGTCGGTGGTTGGGTTGTAAACGGGGTTATCGGCGAGTGCTAGGCTTGCCATCGAGAACAGTACAGTGGCGAGACTGGATAATAATTTGTTGTTCATGGCCGTTAGTCCTATCGTAATAATGGGAAAAATGTTAAGCGATGCGAAGCCGGGATTTTTTTAATAACTCATTCTAATCCCAATCTCTGCCCCGCGTCCCGGTTTCGGGGCGAAATTGCGCAAATAAGAAGTCGAGTTGTGGATGTTCTCGTTGAGTAAGTTGCTGACTTTGGCGAATAGCAAGACATTCGCCTTGTGGAATTTTTTGACTTCATATTGTGCCCCGACACCGAGCCATAGGTATCTACACAACTCACAAGGCATTGATTTTACTCCCCTCTCTCGCTTGCGGGAGAGGGGTCGGGGGAGAGGGCGATAAAATGACAAC
>CAIYXP010000281.1 GCA_903930145.1 uncultured Methylococcaceae bacterium | reverse complement strand
TGTTTAAAAAAAGATCTATTTTATTACTATTAGCACTTCCAAATTTTTGTATAACAATTTTTTTATATATAAAACAGAGACATAAAAATTTATTACTTGTGGGTAAAGTAAAGGACGGAAAAGGATGTTTCTGTGGATAATTTAGGTGTTCAATTCTGTCATATCCTTCTCTACAGATTGTCCACAGTGTTGACCACATCTTTATCCACAATGTGACAATTAAGCTTTAATTTTATTTTTTTGTTTATGAATCAAGTAATTATACTTAAGACTCGGTTTAGGCATGTTCCAAACAAGTCTACGGAGTTTTTTTAAATCGCCTGAGTTATGAAATTCTTCATAACGAATTTTCACATAAAGTTTAATGATCAGTCTTGCTGAGCTTCCTATTTCAGGAAAGGTTTTTTCTATGCGGTCAGCAAAACTCATTGGCCCTTCGCCTAATCGTTGGGCAAGACCCATTGAAGCAAGATTGTGCTGGAATTTTTGATAGATTCTTTTGGTTGGATCAGGTTGCATTCCCCGTTGAGGTAAAATTAACCATGCAATTGGTATTAGGGTAAACAATATGCCTAGGGCAAGCCATTTGATTGCAGATTGCCAATCCAGCAAACCCAACCGACTGAAAAATCGATTCTGGTTATCGGTGTCGTAGGCAAGTACAAAGCTGTCCCACGCATGATCGATGCTGGATGTAATCATTCTTGCTTTCTTCCAAGCCACTCCAAAGGCCGAACCGTTGCCAGAAGACAAGCCACCGCCCAAATTGAACCGTATTTCTCCAAAAGCAATTTGAGTCTCTGTATCGATGCCACGCTCGATCCGTTCAGGTGCGACCGCTGCTGTTGGGTCTATCCGTGTCCACCCGGATTCTGGTAGCCAAACTTCAGCCCAAGCATGGGCATCGGCCTGCTTTATTTCAAGGAATCGGCCAATGCTGTTCCATTGACCACCTTGATAGCCAGTGACCACACGGGCAGGAACGCCGCCGATGCGCATCAGCATAACGAAGGCCGTGGCATAGTGTTCGCAAAATCCTCGGCGGGTTTCAAATAAGAAACTTTCTACTGGATTTCCAGATAATAAAGGGGGATTCAGGGTATAGTAAAATTGCTCTTGCCGAAAAAATTGCAGTGCTTTATCCACCAGTTGTTGTGAAGTCGTATTTTCCTTCTGCCAGTTCATGACAAGTTCTTGCAGCCGATTTCCGACATTGGCAGGCAATTGAAGCCCCCTTTTTATTTCGCTTTTGCTCAATGTGCCTGTTGAATAAACAGTGCCAGAAGTGATTCGATATTGTTTCCGCTCAGTGACATCGGCTTTACTTAGTAATTGATAATCGGCAGTTTGTCCAAATTCATCAGGAAAGATATAAGGCAAGTCCAGTGCGAAAATCCATCGTTGGGCATGTGGTTCTAAAGTGACAACATAGCTATGGAAGCCTCCTTTGAAGTTTGGTTTATGCCCCAAAGAAATGGGGACAGTTTGCGTAAGGGACCAGCTTTGACCATTGGTGTACCAAAAAACCGGACCGCGCCAATAGCGATCTTTGGGGGGCGGCGGCTCTCCGATAAAATCAACCCTAAAAGCAGTTTGATGGGAGAGGGCCAAATGACTGAATGAGCCTGGTGAGAGGGTGTCGCTAAGTCCTGACTTTGCAGTGTGACTATCATCGGGTAGTATCCAGAGTGGGCCTTGGATGCGTGGAAAAAAAACAAAAAGTAGCATCATCAGAGGCAAAGCTTGAGCAACCATGACAGTAGCCATCCGTAATCTTGATTTGAGCGAAAATGATTTGCCACTATTCAGCCCAATCATTGCTGCAACCAATAATATGACCGCTATCAGGGTATAGCCGGCCATCGGGATGCTTTGCGAAAATAAATATTGGGTAAGGATCACAAAAAAAGAAAGGAACACCACAAGGTAGGCATCCCTTTGCGTTTTTATTTCAAATAATTTTAATCCCAAGCCAATGACGAACAAACTTGAACCGGCCTCTAGGCCCCAAATTCGATGATATTGAAGTAGGACGAGACTTGCACCGGCCAAGGTAAGCAGGAAGAGTAAAGGCTTATTGGGAAGACTGGTGCCCCAATACAGTGTGAAAAAGAACCAAGCGGACAATAATGAAAAGAAAACCATGACCAAAGCGGTCAAATTAAACACATGAGGGGCGGCAGAGAGAACAACCGCCCCAAGCAGCCAACCCAAATTTTGCCTATCATCAATGAGCGAGAGTTTTGTGTTTATCATGATTTGAATGAAGGTAAGTTATCCGCAAGAGCATTTTGGCTGTAAAATGGTAGAAAAACAAAAGCTTCAGAGGTGCATATGAATTATAGGCAATGTTTTGGCATTTTTATGCTGGTTGCAGTGTTGTTAAATTGTGCAGGTTGCTCAATCAATACGGCGTTTGAACTCGGCAAATCTCCTCAAAGCCCAGTCATAAAGGGAAAGGGGAAGGGGAATATTTCCAACCCACCCGTTGATAATGTCCGTAAACCCGAATGGCTATAGCCTATTTTAAGGTAATAAATGCAAGGGGTTGGAT
>CAIYXP010000280.1 GCA_903930145.1 uncultured Methylococcaceae bacterium | reverse complement strand
ATTGATTGTTGAAGCTTGATGTGAACTCAGGTCTTGAAACCTGTGTTGTCTAAACGAATTCGGTGAAAGTATTTATGAAAACAGATAAGCCTACAAATGCAATAGACAAACCCTTAACTTGTGGCTTAGTAATGCCAATATCATCCTTAGACGGTTGTACATCCGAACATTGGGCTGAGGTTAAAAACATAATAACGGAGGCAATTAAAGACATAAGTGAGCCGTGTATCAACGTCAATCTTGTGAGTGATGCGGACGATGTCGGCGTAATTCAGAAACGTATCGTCCAGAATATCTATAATTCGGATATCATCGTTTGCGATGTCAGTGGAAAAAACCCAAATGTTATGTTCGAGCTTGGTATGCGACTGGCTTTTGACAAGCCAACAGTGATCGTAAAAGATGACATGACCGACTATTCTTTTGATACTGGCATAATTGAACATGTCCCATATCCACGCGATTTACGTTTTTCTAGAATAGTCACATTCAAAAAAAACCTAGCTGCAAAAGTGCTTGCTACCCTGAAAGCCGCAGCGAGCGATCCTGAACATTCAACATTCCTAAAGAATTTTGGAAAATTTCAGGTTGCTAATCTAAACGAGTCTGTGGTTACTGCTGATACGTTAGTTCTTGAAAGACTCTCGGAACTGCAAGCAGAGGTTTCACTTTTAAGACGGTCAACTCCGCGTACCACTCTTCTCCGAGAACGTAGTAAAATTGAAGCTTTTGAAGTAATTAGACAGGAAATTAAAAAGTTTCAATTTGAACACCCAAGCATCAAACTTGAAGATTTAAGGGGGGATAAAGTTTTTTTTACTGAAATGGAAAATCGTGTGGATGCTGCACTATATTTCGACTCTGTAGGCGAATTCCGTGCAATACTTGATAAAATACTTTATGAAATGATCAAGCGTTCTGAGGTCAGCGAACGCACTCAAATTGTTAAACCACCAAGTGCTTGATATAAATTTTACCCGTCAATAAGCCAAACATTAGATTCAGTAAATATAGCACGCATTGCGTACAATACATTTTAAATTGGAACACATTTATGTCTGAACAATTAGACGAAAACAAACTAATCGCGCTTAGGCGCGAAAAACTGGCAACGCTGCGCGATGGCATTGCCTTCCCTAACGACTTCCGCCGCGACTCACTAGCGGGGAATCTACACGAACAATACGGCGACAAGGAAGCCGAAACCTTGGAACAAAAAGCTGTGCATGTCAAAGTCGCCGGCCGGTTGATGGCGAAACGGCTGATGGGTAAGGCCAGCTTTGCGCAAATCCAAGACATGTCCGGTCGGTTGCAACTTTTTCTGCAAATGAACGGGCTGCCGGAAGGCGTTTACGAGGATTTCAAAACTTGGGACATTGGCGACATCATCGGCGCGGAAGGCAAGGTGTTCAAGACCAAAACCGGCGAGCTTTCGGTCAAGGCCGACAAGTTGAGATTACTGTCCAAATCCCTGCGACCCTTGCCGGAGAAATTCCACGGTTTGACCGACCAAGAAATCCGCTATCGCCAGCGCTATGTGGATTTGATTGTCACCGAGGAATCCCGCCAAGTGTTCCAAATGCGCAGCAAGATCATCAGCTTTGTGCGCCAATTCTTGACCGAGCGTGATTTCATCGAGGTGGAAACCCCGATGATGCAAGCCATTCCCGGCGGCGCTCGCGCCAAACCCTTCATGACCCATCACAATGCGCTGGACATGCAATTGTTCTTGCGTATCGCCCCCGAGCTTTACTTGAAGCGCTTGGTGGTGGGCGGCATGGAGCGGGTTTTTGAAATCAACCGCAGCTTCCGCAACGAGGGCTTGTCCACTCGGCACAACCCCGAATTCACCATGCTGGAATTTTACCAAGCCTACGCCGATTATCGGGAGTTGATGGACTTGACTGAAGAGTTGATTCGTAAATTGGCGCGAGATGTGGTCAAATCGCCGGAAATCACTTATCAGGACAAGGTTTATGACATGGCCAAGCCGTTTCACCGCATGACCCTGCTGGAATCCATCTTGCACTTCAACCCGGACATTCAGGCGGATGATTTGTCTACGCGGGAAGCGGCGGCAAACGTGGCCCAGCGTTTGAATATTCCGGTCAAGGCTGGCGATGGCCTAGGCAAAATCCAGACGGAGATATTTGAGAAAACCGTGGAGCATCGCTTGGACGAGCCGACCTTCATCACATCTTACCCGGCGGAAGTTTCACCCTTGGCTAGGCGCAATGACGATGATCCTTTCGTGACTGACCGCTTCGAATTCTTCGTCGCCGGTCGGGAACTGGCCAATGGATTTTCCGAGTTGAACGACCCGGAAGACCAAGCCGAGCGCTTCAGAAAACAAGTCGAAGACCATGATGCTGGAGACGAGGAAGCCATGCATTATGATGCGGACTATATTCGCGCCTTGGAATATGGGCTTCCGCCAACGGCAGGCGAAGGCATAGGCATAGATCGCTTGGTGATGTTCCTGACTGACTCGCCTTCCATCCGCGACGTGATTCTGTTCCCACACATGCGCAAGGAGGCATGAGTAAGAAGCAACTCCCCATCTATTGATTCGATGTGAATAATTTGCTGAATCGCTGGTCTGGCCTTCTTTCATTGTTCAAATCCGATGAATGGAAACCGATGCGTCGTATCATTCTGTACGCATTGGCTTTCGTGTTGCCTGTTATATCCATGCTGATTCGCCAAAGCTTGGATATATCCATTAGCGATAGGCCGCTGGTAATCCTATATATCCCATGGATTGGCCTTTGTGCAACTTTAGGAGGTTTTGGCCCTGGCATTGTGGCCAGCTTTGTGTCCACCGCCTACTCGCTCATTCTGCTATATTTTTCCATTGGTGGATTTGCCATGATGACCGCCTACAATCTCGTTCCGCTCATCTCACTTCCCATCTCCGGCGTATTCTTCAGCCTTATCAGTGAGTCCATGCACCGGTGGAAACAACGGGAAGCGAACCGCTGGCATCAACTCGTCAATGCAGAAAAGTCTTTAAGGGAAAACCAAGATCGTCTCATCATGGCCCAAGAAGGCGCCCATGTCGGCATCTGGGACTTGAACCTGACCACAGGGGAACTCTATTGGTCTCCTGAGTGCGAACGCCTTTATGGAGTCGCACCGGGTAGCGTTAAAACCAACGATGATTGGCGGGCTTTGGTTCATCCAGACGACTTGATCTTGGTAGATGCCGAAGGGGAATTGATCAAACGCCAACAAATCAGCAACTTTGAGATGGAATTCCGCATTAGCCGAAATTCGGATGAGACTCGCTGGTTGGTCACCAAGGGTCGGGCCAAATTCGACGAAGCGGGGACGCTGGTTTGCCTGTGCGGCATCAATCAGGACATCACCGAACGCAAACTCGCAGAAATTGCGCTTCAACATGAGAGCCAGAAAAACCAATCGTTCCTGCGCAATGCCAGTGATGGCATTCATATCATCGACATCAATGGCAAACTCATTGAATACAGCGACTCTTTCTGCGCGATGCTGGGCTATACTCGCGAGGAAATGCAAGGGATGAAAGTATCCGAGTGGGATGCCCTATTTGGTGAAAGCGAAATAAAGGATAGGATCAAACAACGCTTTGAGCAACCGCAATTTGATCAATTCGAGACCCGTCATCGCCGCAAGGATGGCAGTATATTCGATGTGGAAATTACCACTGTTCCGGTTGAGATCAACGGTCAAATGCTTTTGTTCACCTCGTCGCGTGACACCAGCGAACGAAGATCGACCGAAACCGCATTGCAGGACAGCAAACGGGATTTAAGCGAGAGTGAAGAACGTCTCAGGCTATTCATCGAACATGCACCCGTTGCCATCGCCATGTTTGACCAGGAAATGCGCTACATCGCCCATAGCCTTCGTTGGAAGAAGGACTATGGTTTGGATGAAAGCATCAATCTGATTGATCGCCTTCATTACGAAATCTTCCCGGAAATTCCCGAGCATTGGAAGGAAATGCACCGCCGCTGCTTGGCGGGTGAAGTCTTGCGGGCCGATGAAGATTTTATCGTCCGACAAAACGGCGAAATTCAATGGCAGCGATGGGAATTGCGCCCTTGGAAAAAGGCCGATGGCAATGCGGGTGGAATAGTGGCTTTCACGGAGGATATCACCGAGCATAAGCAAATCGAGTTGGCACTTCGGGAAAGCGAGCAAAAATTCAGATTGGCATTCAGCAATGCAAATACCGGGATGTGTCTGGTTGATTTAGAAGGGCGGCTTTTCCAAGTCAACGACAAAATGTGTGAGATTTTTGGCTACAGCAAGAGTCAACTCGAAGGAATGAGCGTCAATGATCTGGCGTTTACTGAAGATTCAACACTCAGCCCGGAATACATTCTCATGGCTGTTGAAGGGATTAGAGAAAACACCACCTTCGAAAAACGCTATATCCATCACTTGGGCCATATTATTCATACTCAGGTGGCCTCTTCACTAGTTCACGATGAGCATGGGCAACCTCTGTATTTCATCTCCCAAGTCCAAGACATCACTGCTCGCAAAAAGGCCGAAGCGGAATTGCACCGCCACCAAAATGATTTGCAGGCACTGATTGAAGAACGAACCAGAGAACTGGTCACAAGGGAACAACTCATTCGAACCGTGATGGAAGTTCTTCCAGTGGGTATCTGGATCACCGATGCACAAGGCATCATCGGGTTTGGAAATGATGCAGCCCATCGGATATGGGAGGGTTCTCTCTACGTAGGACCCGAACAGTACCATGAATACAAAGCCTGGTGGGTGGCGAATGGCAAACGCATAAAGACCGAAGAATGGGGGGCCGCACGTGCCATCCGCGACGGGGAAACGTCGATTGATGAACTCATTGAAATCGAATGTTTCGATGGTTCCCATAAGATCATTCTCAATTCAGCCATTCCGCTGCGTGACCCTAGCGACCACATCACCGGCACCGTCATCGTCAATCAAGACATCACCGACTTAAAGAGGGTGGAGCAGGATTTGGTTCAGGCCAGGGACGCCGCCGAGGTTGCATCTAAGGCCAAAAGCGCCTTTCTCGCCAACATGAGCCATGAAATCCGCACCCCCATGAATGCCATCCTTGGGCTGACGCATTTCCTCCGCCAAGACCGACCCAACCCTAGGCAAATGGATAGGCTAAACAAGATCGATGCCGCCGCCCGGCATCTTCTCTCCATCATTAACGATATTTTGGACTTCTCCAAAATAGAAGCGGGTCGGCTGGAATTGGAGAAGGTCAATTTCTCCCTCGATTCAATTTTCGATTATGTCCGCTCATTGGTCGCAGGACCCGCTCAAGCCAAGGGGCTTACGGTTAAATTGAATCTTGGGGATGTCCCGAACTGGTTGCTGGGCGACCCGACCCGCTTGCGCCAAGCCCTGTTAAATTTCGCCACCAATGCCATAAAATTCACCGATCGTGGAGTCATTCTGCTGTCTTCGCGCCTTGTGCGATCCGACGCAGAATCCTTGCTGGTTCGCTTTGAAGTGCGGGACACCGGCATGGGCATCGCATCGGAAGTGTTGACCAAGTTGTTTGCCGAATTCGAACAAGCTGACAGTTCCACCACCCGCAAGTATGGGGGAACCGGGCTAGGGCTTGCCATCACCAAGCGATTGGCAGGGCTGATGGGCGGCGACGCGGGAGCGGAAAGCATACCGGGAGTGGGTAGCACCTTCTGGTTTACAGCACGCTTGGGCAGGGGTCAAACCGAGCAAGCACCCGACAAGGAACTTTCCTTGGAATCTGTCGAGGCCGAATTGCGCCAGCGCCATGCTGGTGCAAGGCTGTTACTGGCAGAAGACAATGAAATCAACCTCGAAGTCGCGCTCGAACTGCTGCAACAAGCCGATCTGAATGTAGAGATAGCCCTGAACGGAGAGCAGGCAGTGGCAAAATCGCGCAGCACCCACTACGATCTCATACTCATGGATGTGCAAATGCCCATCATGAACGGACTGGATGCCACGCGGATCATCCGCTCCCTACCCGGTTATCAAACCGTACCCATTGTCGCCCTAACCGCCAATGCTTTTAATGAAGACCAGCAGACCTGCCTACAAGCGGGCATGAACGACTTCATTTCAAAGCCCGTGGAGCCAGTGATACTCTATTCCACCCTGCTCAAATGGCTTTCCAAAAGCACCTATCAAGCATTAACTGCCGACAAAGCAGCGGTCAATACTGATGAGGGTGGGCAGAAACAGGAACTCTCACAGATTCCCGGACTTGATTCAGCGATGGGGTTGGCACGGGTAAACGGAAAAATGCCAACTTATTTACGCTTGCTGAAGATATTTGTTGAACAACACGCCATTGACTCGACATGCCTCGCGGAAGCCCAAGCGGCAAGCAATATGGCTGAAATTGGACGATTGGCCCATACCCTAAAGGGGGTCGCCGGAACGCTCGGCGCGACAGGTATCCAACAAACAGCCGCAACCCTTAACCAAGCCATCCGCCAAGGGGCCGACCCGGAACATATCGAAAAGCATTGCACCCTGCTGATAAACGAACTTGTGGCGATGATGGACGCGTTGAAAGCCGTGTTGCCCAATGTCAAATGACTGCCTAAGAGTCGGTTTGTCGGCTTCTTTCCGTCCTACGCTTGGCGAGATTGGTTATCGCCGCCAACAATTCATTCATATCCACGGGTTTGACTAAATAAAGGTCAGCCCCGGCTAAATAGCCTTGCACCCTCGCCTCGATTTTGCCACGGGCAGTCAGCATGATAATACCCAAGTCGGTCTTTAACCTCGCATATTCGGCTAACACATAGCCAGACAAGTCGGGCAAGCCAACATCAATGATCGCAACATCAAATGTATCGCTGTCTAAACTGGAAATGAATTCATGGGCAGTGCCAATTGCCGTCATAGCAATGCCGTCGTCTTCAAGGTATTGGACGATACTTTCGCGCAAATCTTGGTCATCTTCTACAAAGATGATTTTGAATGTGGGGTTGTTCATATTCATGCAGAGTAGATTATCAGCCAATGTTTTGCAACAGAAAATGGATCGGCTGCCGCAAATACCGCATTCCCAAGCAGGAGCTTCACTAACATTTGATCACCCCTCCCACACCCATAAGAAAAGGGATAAATGGCACTGATTCAAGTGCGAGGGAACAATCAACGCCGCCCCGCTTTTGTTCCCGCCCAAGCCAATGCACCCATGCAAAACAAGCCGATGATGCCGGGTTCGGGTATGTCGTTATTGGTGGGCGCGAAGGATACCAATTGCATCCCGTCATTGTTGCCAAGATCGGTGCCGACTTGGAACGGGTAAATGCCATAAGGCGCGGCACTGGTGGATTTGGCGAAGAGTTGGAAGTCGCCCGTGTAAAACGCAGCGGGGCTAGGCAGGGGATTGATCGGGTCGTCCTGCCCCCACGTTTTGCCGTTGGGGCTGGCGGTGGGCTGTCCGATCAATTGTTGCCCAAGATTCAGCACGGTTGAGGAGGTGTCGAACAGCACCGCATCGAAATCAGCAAGGCTGAACACGCCATCGCCCAAGCCCCCGGTCGAGCCGGTGACAATGACGGACAGCGCGGTGACCAGCCCGGCGGTGGCCGTGCCGTAGGCGCTGTATAAATTAGCCGGGTCCCACAGGTTGCGGCCCGGATTGGCAAGCTTGATGCTGTCGAAGGTGATGGTTCCCTTCGCCAAGGCGTTGTTGCTGTCATAGGCCGCGCCGGAAAAGTTGAAGGCGAAGGTGATGTCCCCTGCCCAAGCCGGGTTGGCGGAGGCAAGCAAGATCACGAAGCAAAGACTATGCAAATTTTTCATGTGTTTTCTCTTTAAAAATATTTATCTGTTGATCGTTTCCACGGTCTCCTTCACTGCCATTAAGTTAAGCCGTCATACCGGCAGGGATGCCGGTATCCATCGTCCAGGGACGGCACAAGTCGGTTGCGTCAATGCTTATGAGGCATCGTGACAGGTTCCGGTTTGCCATCCATGGACGCTGGATTTCGGCATCCATGCCGAAATGACGAGTTACCCAATCTTCAATCTTACTGCTCCACCCCCGCCATCGGCGTGGATCCGCTGACCGCGCCACTATTCGCGCTATAGCCGACTGAGGCATTGAACTTGGCCAGCTTCACGCAGCCGGTGAAGTTGATGGTCAACTGCCCGGTAGCCGACTGGCCGGCGGCGATGTCGCCCAAACTGACCGGGAAGCCAGTGGAAGCCGTCGGTTGGCAACGGCCGCTCAGCGAAATCCAGAAGCTGTCCAGCGTCGCCGCCGAGGCGGTGCTGCCGCCGTTGTTGGTGACGGTGACGGACCAGGTGCGAATCCCGTTAAGGGTTCCACTTTTGCCGGTGACGGCGGCGGACAGGCTGGCAGGGGTGTTGACGGTCTGCGTCAACACCGGCGAGGTGGAGCCGTTGAAACCGGCGTTACCCGCATACACCCCGGTGATGCTGTGGCTGCCGAGGGCCAAGGCCGAGGTGGACACGCTGGCCTGACTGCTGCCGTTCAAGCTTGCGGTTCCCAAACTGCTTGCGCCGTCGAAGAATTCCACCGTGCCAGTCGCCGAAGGGGTGACAGTCGCGGTGAAGGTGACGGACTGGCCGGGGGCCGAGGGGTTCAGGCTGGAACTGACCACGGTGGAGGTGTCGGCCTTGGCGCGGGTGACGGTCAGGGTGTAAGTCTTCGTCGTCGTGCCGTCCTCTGCCGTGACCGTGATCGCCACCGTGTTATCGCCGATGTTCAACGCCAATGGGCTGGAGGTCGCGCCGTTGGCTATCGCCGTCGCCGCCCCGCCGTTCAGGCTGAGCGTCGCGGTGGCGTAGTCGTCGCCAAACGTGGGCGTGACGGTAAGGCTGGTCGTGCCATTGCCCACGTTTTGGGTGTAGGCAATCGTCGCACTATCAAACGTGGGAACCAAAGCCCCGCCGCTGCTGGCTAAGTTGCTCAAGTTGGCATTGCCGGCTGCCAGCCGGAACAACCCCAAATAGCTGCGGCTGTAGCCGCCGAAACCACTTAAATCCCCTCCGAGATAGGCGGTGTTGCCATCCGCGCTGAGCGCGATGGCTAAAACAGGTGCACGAAATTTGCCGGCTTCATCTTCTACAAAATAATTTTCACCACGGGGGTTCCATGCGTTGGCTACGCCCTCACTGTCCAAGGCGGCGATGGATACCCGCGACTGCCCACCGATGTGGTTGAATGTTCCGCCAGCAAACACCGTGCCACCATTGACCGCCAGACTGTAGAGTATATCGTCAGGATTGGGGTTCCACGCGGTCGCCAAGCCCGTCCCGCTGGCCAGCGCGGCAAGATAGTTGTGTGGCTGACCGCCAATGTTAAAGAAACTCCCCCCGGCATACAGGGTGTTGCCATCCGCGCTCAGATTCAAGGCAAAGATTATCGCATCGGGATTGGGGTTCCAGTTGGCATCCACCGCGCCGGTGTCCGTATCAATGGCAATCAGTTTCCGGCAGTCTTCCCCCCCGCAATACTCGCCTCCGGCATACAGGGTGTGGCTGCCTAGCGCCAACGCTAATACAAATTTTTCGGCAATCGGGTTCCAGCCGGTGGCGGTTCCGCCGCTGCCGACCGGGTTCAGCGCGGCAATGTAAGTGCGACCCTGCCCGCCGATCTGGGTGAACAACCCGCCGACATAGACGGTGCTGCCGTCGCTGCTCACCGCCAAGGCTCGCACGATATTATCGGCATTTGGAACCCAAGTAGCATCGAGCTGACCAGTGGCGGTGCTGAACGCGGCAATATTCTGGCGGCTTTGCCCGCCGATCCCGGTGAATTCGCCGCCGACATACAGAGTGCCTTGCTTGAGCGCCAGGGCATTCACGCCGGTTCCACTGACATTGGGGTTCCACGCGGTGGGGATGCCGGTGGCGGTGGTCAGTGCCGCCAGCCCATTGCGGGTCACCCCGCCGAAGCTGGAGAATCCCCCGCCGACATAGACCTTGCCGCCACTTGTCGCCAAGGCCAAAATCGTATCTGTGCTGACGGTTCCCGGGCGATTGGGGTTGGGGTTCCATTGGGCATCTGCCAAGCCGGTGGTTGGGCTGAGCGCGGCAAGATAGTTGCGCGGCAGGCCGCCGATCTGGGTGAATTCGCCGCCGGCATACACCAGGCCGTTATAGACCGCCAAGGCAGTGACAAGATAATTGGCATCGGGGTTCCAAGCAGTCGCCGCGCCGGTCCCGCTGCCGTTTACGGCGGCGATAGCGTTACGGGACTGCCCGCCGATGCTGGAGAAATAGCCCCCGACATAAACCACGCCGCCGTCCACGGTCAGCGCGGTGACCCAGGAATCGGGGCTGGGGTCCCAACTGGCATCCGCCGCCCCAGTCCCGCCCACACTCAGGGCGGCAAGAGAGTTGCGGGACTGGCCGCCGATGTTGTAAAACTCGCCACCGACATAGACCGTGCCGCCACTGACCGCCAAGGCTCTGACGGTGGCATCGGGGTTGGGGTTCCAGTTCGCATCCGCCGCGCCGGTCCCGTCGCTGGCTAGGGCGGCAAGATTATTGAGAGCCTGCCCGCCGATGTTGCCAAACGCGCCGCCGGCATAGACCGTACTGCCGCTGACCGCCAATACCCAAACCGTACCATCGGCGTTGGGGTTCCAACTGGCATCCGCCGCGCCGGTTCCGTTGGGCTCCAGCGCGGCGATCCGGTTGCGGGCTTGCCCGCCGATCTGGGTGAACCTCCCGCCGGCAAAGACCTTGCCATTGCCCACCGCCAGTGCAAAAACCCATCCGTCGGCATTGGGGTTCCAACTGGCATCCACACTGCCATCGGCCAAGACATGGGCAATATTATGGCGGGGCAGGTTGCCGACCTGGGTGAAACGCCCGCCGACATACCAGCCGCCGGACCCGTCCGCCGCGACCGCGTAAACGATCCCGTTGACTTGCGGATAGGCCGCTGCCGCGCCGCTACTGGCATCCAACGGAACCCCGCCGCCGGTGGCCGGGCCTAGCCGGGTGAATTTGCCGCCGATGTAGGTGGTCGCCCCGTCGATGACGATGGCATTCACCTCCCCGTCGGTGACATACGCCCCCGGAACCGGGGTGTCGGGTAGCCCGGCCAAGGCCAGCGGCAGCCACAGAGCCAACAACCAGCCGAGTAAAATTCCCAAGCCCCCCGCCGGGAGAGCCGTTTGCCCCACCTGACGGTGGATGTGGATGGTTTTCAAGGTTTAAACCCTCTTTAATTAAAAATCTCGGAGCGCCAAAGCCGGAGCGCCAAAGCTTGCTTTGGCTGTCAAAGCAAGCTTTGACGCTCCAGCAATTCTCATTTTGGCTAAAACACCGTCATTCCGGCATGGACTGCCGGAATCCAGCGCCATGGATGGTAACTTCTCGATGCGTAAGTGCCTGATTAAATATGGTTGGCAAGTTCTAGTTTCACATCCTCGTGACTGGATTCCTGCATCCCGGCAGGAATGACGGCCTATATTTCAATGTCTTGCCTCATAATGAGAATTGCTGTTGACGCTCCCGCTTCATGCAATCACCCCCCGCCGCTTTTGATTAGTACCCGCCCAAGCCAAAGCGCCTATGCCCATCAAGCCGATAATGCCGGGTTCGGGTACGCTGCCGCCACCGCCAACATCACCAGAGCGCACGGCCCACGCAGTGAGGCTAGATTGCTTACCGATAGGGGCCTGCTGGCCATTAATGGTAAAGAAGGCCCACGCTGAAAGAGTGGGACTGGGCGCGTACTCGATATCGAGCCAATAAATGTAGTCTTGAACATTGGTAAACAATTGCAAATAGGGACTCGTCGAACTGGTGATGACGTTGTCTTGGGTAACACCCAGTTCGGTGTAAAACAAATGCCCTAACTCGCTGCCAGTGCAATTTTTACCTGAACAAGGACCGCTGCCATTGGTATTCAGCGCACTCGGCAGCCGCCAGCCAGTGTAGCCGCCGACATTCAAGCCCGCCGCCCAAGCGTTGGCGGTGGCCCAAGTCATCTGGCCGTTGGCATTGGCATTCGCCAACCAAGTGATATTAAAGTCAGTGTCGTAAACGGCCAGCCCGCCGAGTCTAGTGACTAGCGAGGCTTCGGCAGTGGAGGCAAGGCCCATCGCGGCAAGCAGGAAGAGGGGAGTCAAGGGTTTAAGTAAGGCTTTCATCGGTCTATTCCTATTATTGAGTGGTTTTAGCGTAGGCATGACAAAAATCCCTTGGTCTGCCCACACTTTGGAATTTTTTCCAACATCCTTTAATAATCCAAACCTTAAGCATTTTCAAACCACGAAATCCCACGAAATCCCACGAAATGACACAAGACTAAACTATGCAATTGATTTAAATCATGTTTGTTTTGAGCGCCAAAGCTTGCTTTTATACTGGCTTCCAAGCTCCATATCTCATCGTTATACACAAGTCCTGCCGGGCCAAATATGCCTTCATACCGGCATGGATGCCGGTATCTAGGCCATGAACGGTAACTTGACGCTGGTACAAGTGCTTCATTTTGACAATGTAGTACGCCAAAGTTTGCCTTCCCTGGACGCTGGATTTCGGCATCCCTGCCGAAATGACGTGTCTCCGACACTTGTAGAACTCCAGCTTGAGGACGAGCGGAACCCAAGAATTCAACTCACGGTAAAACCCGCTCTGAAAATTAACAAGAGGTTTCAAACTTGCATTAGCTATTCCAGAGTTTTACTTCACTTTCCCTTCTTTTCTTCAAACCCGGCACAACTTTACCGCCAGCCTTATCCCAACGCATGAGTTGGGCTGGCACTTGGTCATATTGACCGTTATTAAGCTTTTTCAACAGGGTGCTGCCTTTAAATGCGCCGCCGCCCACATTAAACGTAAACGACACTAAGGCATCAAATTGGTGTTGGTTTAATTCAACTTTGACGTTATTGTTTACAGTAGTTTCGGCTGGCTTTACATCCTGCTCCAATAGCTCGTCAGCTTGCTCTGCTGTGAGTCCATTCACATATTTGACTGACTCACCGTTAATGTTAATCTTGCCCGAAGATAGCTCGGATTTGGTCAGTAGATGACCAACACCTATCGTCAGCAAACCTGCCGAATCCTTGTAAGCTTTTAAACGAACACCTTCCCATTCCTCTAATAATTCTCGACCGTGCGGGCTCATGTGCATGATAATGACCTCTTATGTTTGATTATGGACATCAATGATGCTGGCTTGGCTATCCAATACCAGCGTGGGGCGCAATGCGCGGAACACTGTGATTTTCGCCGCGCTTAAGATTTATTTTGCTCATCCATGGCCTTTTTAATACTATCTATGACTTCGGGTGGGGCTTGTTTATCGATGGCATCCCTCAAGACATTGCCTAAAGCAATGACAGTTTGTTGTCGTTGGAGATTCTGCTGGTTTTTTGCCTCAGCCTGCAATACAGCTTCACGTTGTTTATAATCATCCTTGCCGCTCCCTTTTATAGCTGCTCCTAGCACTTCTGTCATGCGAAGAAGAATTTGATTTACTGCCTCTGATGAGTATCCTCCAATTAATCCAAGCACGATGGGATTGTATTCCTTGGCACCTATGTCAGGCCCAAAACTAGCAAGTATCACACCCGAGACAATTCCTAGAAAGAATCGCAATAAATTGATAGAATTATAAGCGGGTTCGTAAGTCCGTTCCGAAATGTATTTATAAGCTGTAAATAGCGTATAAAATCCTGCCCCGAGGGTTGCGGCTGATAAATTCATTAGAATTGACATAGCATTTTTCCCATGCACTTAATGGACGTAATTTGATTGAATCTGCTATCGATATATTGTCATGGAGCCAGTTTATTGTCACTATGCTCTACCCTTGAAGTTGGCATCTGACTGCCATGCGCCGAATCTGGAACT
>CAIYXP010000279.1 GCA_903930145.1 uncultured Methylococcaceae bacterium | reverse complement strand
TATTGTTTTTACTCCCCTCTCCCGCTTGCGGGAGAGGGGTCGGGGGAGATGGCGATAAAACGGCAACCCTATGCTTTATCGAGCTTTCTGGCAATTCGCCCCTCTCCCTAAATCCCTCTCCCCGGTGGGGAGAGGGACTTGTGTAGATACCCATGCCCGTTGGGGGGAGGAACTAATTCAACAACATTGGGGATTGACCCGGAGGGTAAAACTCAATATTAAAAGAGGTGGATATGACCGAAAACGTTCTTACCCGTGAAATAGCCTTGCGCATCGGCCTTGCCGCCCGTGCGCTGCCCGATGTCAGCGCCAAACACCTTCTGGATGTGTTGCTGGAAAAGCTGGGTTCCCCGTTGACAGCGGAGAAACTCAGCCATGTCACCGTGACGCAATTGAAGTCGGGCCTTGGCAGCCCGGATGGTGAGGAAGACACCGAACATTTGGATGTGGTGGCAATCCCCAATTATAAGGAAGCCGTGCGCATTCTATGGGGCGAGGCAGTCGATACCGACTTGCCCCAACCTTCAGCCTATGCGGAGGGTGACATGCCGGGTTCGATCCGGGTGGCAATTGCCTCCAATGCCGCCGAGCGCATGGACGGACATTTCGGCTCTTGTCTGCGTTTTCTGGTTTATCAAATCAGCAAAGACGAGTTGCGGCTGATTGATGTCCGCTCCGCATTGGAGGCGGATGATGCCGAAGACCGTAATGCGTTCCGCGCCGATTTAATCAATGATTGCCAAGTCTTGTATGTGGTCTCGATTGGCGGGCCGGCCGCGGCCAAGGTGATCCGGGCCGGGATTTATCCGATGAAATTGGCGGAGGAATCCGAGGCGCGTGAGGTGCTGGCAAAATTGCAAACCATTTTGGCGGGCCACCCGCCGCCTTGGTTGGCAAAAATCATCGGGGTGTCCGCCCGTGAGCGAGTCCGTTTCGACTCGGAATATGTCGCGGAGGAAGAAGTCGAATGATTAGCCCTGAAACCATTGATGCCATCGCGTCGAAATTTGAGGCTGGTGGCTTGTCCAGCGAAGGTTTGGCGGAATTGAGGTCTGCTTTTCCAAAAATCCATTTCACCCATTGCATGGACGATGATGTGGGCAGTTACGATGCTTATGCCAATCGTCCCGGTTATAATATTTATCTGGTTGACGGGCGCGAGCATTGCATGAAATTCACCTCAGACATCAACCATGCGACCGGCTTGGTCTTGGCGGAGGTGATTGACGATGATTAACCCGGAGATTGCATCACACGCATCTGAGGCTGTCTTGACTGTCCGCTTCAACGGCCACCAACTGGGCAGGATCTGCAAGGAAACGCTTGCCAATTCTGATGATGCTTTGGTGGAGCGTATCCAGCAAGCCTATCCTGATTTTCCCTTGCATTTGGCTAGGGTAGGGCATGAGTGGTATCGTCTGGGCGGGGTCATCAAACCCGATGGCAGCCGCATTGCCAGTGATTTGAACGAATGGGCGGAACGAACCTTCATTGAATGCGGTCAGAATTTTCATACCTTGCTGGACTATTGCGAAGAGGAAAGTTTCCTAGGCACTCGCCACAAGGGTGTGACTTTGTATCTAGTGGCGCGGACTGGGTCGCGGGCGGAGGATTTCGTACAGATTGAGGTGGATCGCACCCAAGAAGTCGCCGACCGCTATCTGATTGATGTTGATAACCCTCCCGACGATTTGGAAGAATTGATCGATCCGTTGAACCCATTGAGTGCCGAACCGTTTGCCATCGGTGTTTCGCGTTACACTTATAGGCGCAAGACCGAAGTGGCCTTGTTCATGAACGAATTGGGGCGGCATCGCGTGGACCGCCATCCGGCGCAACGGTTCATGGACGATTGGAATGCCAGCAGTGCGGGCCAAGACGGTATTTTTTGCCGTTACTGGAGCGTGCGTTTGAACCAGCACAAGGGCAGGCACGGCGAGCAGATCATGAACGTCGATGTGGTGAGAAACCAGAAGCGTGACGTGCCTAGGCTGGAAAGCCCCGAAGCCAAGAAAGGCAAGGCGCTTGCCACATTGATTAGCCGTTTCGACATTCAGGCCGGTTACCCTTTCGCGTGGTTTTTTTACATGGTGAAAGGCCAGGTATCGCCTCATGTTGGCGAATCGGTGCATAGGGATTTGATGAAGGATTATGATTACCTGCCGGAACGCGACGCGACCGTGTTGAAACGATGGGTCGCCAGGCCGTATTTGTTGTAAGTTTGCAAAGCATGGAGCGTCAAAGCAAGCTTTGACGCTTCGAATAAATGAATATCTCATGGGTCTATGAGAACTGGGACTATTATGTCCCGGTTTTCTTATTTGGCCCATGTTACCGATTGCAATCCACTAGCACTTTCCAATCTTCTTAAGCGAATGAAATCCTATGAAAACCGAAGATAAAATCCGTTTACAAATCGAATCCAACCCGGTATTGCTGTATATGAAAGGTACTCCGGCCAAACCAGAATGTGGCTTCTCCGCCAAGGCAGTCGCTGTCTTGCAATCCACCGGCATACCCTTTAACTATTTTAATGTATTGGAAAACCCATTTATTCGCGAGAAGCTCCCCTCTGTGTCGAAGTGGCCAACGTTTCCCCAATTATTTGTCGGCGGCGAGTTAGTCGGTGGCGCCGATATTGTCGAGGAAATGGGCAAGGATGGCAGCTTACTGCCATTGCTGGAAAAGGCAACCGTCCAAAAAGAAGAGGCATAAAGACTATGGAAACCTCAGAAATACAACAAGCGATTGAAGCAGCCATCCCGGAAGCGCAGGTTTATTTGGAAGGCGAGGGCTGTAATTTCTCTGCCATCGTGGTTAGCGAAGAATTTCAGGGCCTGCCTTTGGTCAAGCGTCAACAAAAAGTGTTGGCCCCGGTCACAGATTGGCTGGCCTCGGGTGCGCTACATGCCTTTAGTGTGAAGACTTACACGTCGGCGGAATGGGAAAACCGCCAGGTGGCGGCAGCCGGTGGCCTCGTGCAAATCCAAGTGTGAGTGCTTTAGCCTTGAGGGAACCTCGAAAAACCCCGCACTTCGACAAGCTCAGTGCGAACGGTAATACTGTAATCAATAGGTTACGTTCGTGATGGGCTTGTCGAACCATGAACGTAATCGGTTTTTCGAGGTTCCCTTGAGCGAAATCGAAGCCCCTCCCATCGCCGATTGCACGGCTTGCCCGTTTCGGGAATCCTTGCTGCAAGCATCGCATTGCCTACCCGGCGATGTGTGTGTGCAGGCGGAAAGCGGTAGGCAGATCGACCGTTTCCTCAAGCGCAACCCCGAACTAGCCCCCGCTTATCTACACGACAGCTTTTGGGAACGTCGTGCGATTGCCGTCCGCTATGCGCCCGTTGAACGTGTGGCGGAGTTAATTGATGACGAGGACGAAGTGGTTCGCCGTGCCGTGGCCTATCGCATCCCTGTCGAACATTTGGCGCGGTTGCGCAATGACCCGGATCGGGAAGTGCGCATCACCGTGGCCGACCGTTTGCCGCTGGATCAGTTGGAATTCATGGTCGAAGACGCGGACTACTTGGTTCGTGCCTATGTCGCCAAACGTCTGCCGAAAGGCCGCTTGTTTCGGATGATCTGCGATGCCGATGCCCATGTGCGAAAACATGTCGCAGAACGTCTCCCCACGGCAAGCTTAGGATTAATGGCCTATGATGCCGATTGGCAAGTGCGCAGGATCGTTGCCGAGCGCATGGACCCGGACTCCTTGGTGGTCATGCTCAACGATGAGGAATGGTTGATCCGCTATCTCGTGGCGGAACGTGCGCCTTTGGAGGCAGTGCGCAAACTCGCTGATGACCCATGCCCCGATGTCCGGGAAATGGTTAGCAAGCGCTTGGGTTCTGTTTTGTTGAATTGATGAGTAACTGACGTTACTCATCGGTCCACGATTGGAGCGTCAAAGCTTGCTTTGACGGGCTAAGCAAGCTCGTTTTCCAAAATTTGCCGCTCGATTTCTTCGCGATGGGAACGGACATAACTCCATGCTTGGGCCAAATCCTCGGCGTGTAGGGTAGGGTAGGATTGCAGTATCTCCGCTTCCCCCACGCCTAAACGCCTGGCTTGTTCCAATACCCATACCGGGATGCGAGTGCGCACGATGCACGGCTCACCACCGCAGACATTGGGTTGGCTTTCAATGCCCGGAAATGCCTCGCCCAAATCTGTGACCACCCATTGCAAAAGTTGGGCCTTTTCCGCTCTGGACATCTGAGACAGTAGGGTTTGAGCGTTTTGCAGCGGGGTGTTCATACATTGGTCCTATCAAAAAAATTGACCACTAAAATTTCTCCTCAATACTCCCATCCTCAAGCCTTGAATAAATGCTGTCAAACCATACTGCCGGTATTTCGTTTAAGCCTCGCCGTATCCATTCCTGCCACCATTTCGAGGCTTCATTGAAATCTTCCCGATTGAATCGGGACTCCGTCATGCGATAGGTGTCCTTATGGTAGACGACCATATCAAGCGGGAAGCCCACATCGGTCGCACTGGTTCGTGTCGCGTCAAAGGCGAGGAACCCGACTTTGAGCGCCCAAGGCAATGAATCGGTGTGATGCAAGGCCCTATCCAAAATTGGTTTGCCATAACCGGTCTCACCGATCACGTAATAGGGCGAGGCTGGCGTTGATTCAATCCAATTGCCTTCCGGGTAAATCATATACAGCTTGTGTTCCTTGTCATTTTCCAATTGTCCCCCGACGATGGCATAGAGGTTGAACCATATATTGGCATTGCGCAACGCCTCACCGTCTTCCTGCGCCACCCGGCGCACTTGGAAGCTGAACGCATTGACCGCTTTATAGAGTTTGTCGAATTGCCCTGCTTGCTCCTCCAAGACTTCTTCAAAATAAGTGACCGCCTTATCTCTGACCGAACGCAAGCCCGATGTCATCAGAAACAGACTATGGTGATTGTGCTGGTGTATCGTGAGCTTACGCGCGGTGATAAATTCGGTGCCTGAGGTGATGCGGGTATCCGCAATCGCCAACAGCCCGGAGTCTAATTTCATGCCAAGGCAAAATGTCATAGGTTTTATTATGGTGTTGTGAAAAGAAAAGGATATTCAGGCAATTGTACTATGTTGCTGTGCTTATTCCGCTTCACCCCTGATTAGCTTCTTATACCACCCCGGATGATGCTTCGCCGCCCAGGCCCGCGTGACCGTGCCGCGTATCATTGCGCCTAAAGTTCCGCGCACCCAGAATGCGGCATAGATGTGGACGATGATGCCGGCGATCATCACAAACGCGCAGATGGCATGGAGCAACACGGCGACACGCACGATGTCGATTTGAAAGTAATCGGCAAACCAAGGCCGCCAGATGACAATGCCCGTTAACAGTAGGGTCGGAATCGTGGCAATCATTGTCCAAAACAGCATTTTTTGGCCGGCGTTGTAACGGTCCACTTCCGGCAAACGATCTTCGCGGTTTTGGACGACATCCATGATATGTTTCAGCCATACGATGTCGTTTCGGCTCAGTAAGTTGTGATGCCAGAATTTCAAGGCCAGCAATGCAAACGAGATGAACATCACCACGCCGATGAAGGGATGCACGATGCGCGTCCACACCGGCCCGCCGAAAAATTGGGTAAACCAGAACATCGATGGATGAAACAAGGCCAACCCGGAAAACGTCAGCAGTAAAAAGGTGAGGGCGGTGATCCAGTGGTTCAGCCGTTCCAGTGGGTCATAGCGTTTGATCAGGCGGGAAGAATGTTCGGTCATGCTTTTTTCTCCTCTTCTTCCTCGGTTTCATTGGGTCCGATGGTGACATAATGGAAGAAACCCGCCAGTGCCGTGAAAAACAATGCAGCCGTGGCAAGCGGTTTGAAAATGCCTTTCCAGACACCGACGACGGGGCTGATGACGGGGTCTTTCGGCAAGTCGTTGTACAGTTGCGGCTGGTCGGCGTGGTGCAACACATACATGACGTGGGTTCCGCCCACACCCGGCGGGTCGTACAAGCCGGCCTGTCCAAAGCCGCGTTCTTTCAAATCGACAATTCGTCCATTGGCATGTTCGATCATGTCTTCCTTACTGCCGAACACTAAAGCCTGGGTCGGGCAAGCTTTGATGCAAGCTGGTTCCAACCCTACGGCCACCCGGTCCGAGCAGAGTGTGCATTTGTAGACTTTGCTGTCTTTCTGCGACAAACGCGGGATGTTGAACGGGCAACCGGCAATGCAGTAACCGCAGCCTATGCAATTTTCTTCGTGGAAATCGACGATGCCATTGGAATATTGGATGATCGCCCCCGGCGACGGGCAAGCTTTCAAGCAACCGGGGTCGGCACAATGCATGCAGCCGTCTTTGCGGATCAGCCATTCAAGATTGCCGTTGGCTTCGGTTTCGGCGAAACGCATCAAGGTCCAACTGTTGGCGGTCAGGTCATGCGGATTAGTGTAAGAACCCACATTCACACCCACTTCTTCGCGCAAGTCGTTCCATTCTTGGCAAGCCGCTTGGCAAGCTTTGCAGCCTATGCACTTGGTCACGTCGATTAGCTTGGCAACCTCCGGCATTTGCCGTTGCTGCGGGCTAGGCGTTGTCGTCGCAGAGCGGCGGGTGATATCTAAAGATTGCAGGGACATGATTATTTATCCAATGATTTCATAGCCTCGGGCATTTTGGTCTGAGGTTCACCTACAGGCACAAAAGCTCCCGTCATTTGACGAAGTCAAGCAGTTGTCGAATGGCCCATTTGGCTGACAAACCGATGCTGTCTTCGACATCTTGCCATTCCGGCTAATCCTAACAGGGTCAGAAGCAAAGTCGGTGGTTCGGGTATGGCTTGAGTGGTCAAAAGAAATGGTCCGAATGGCGGGTCAGTGCTGACATCGCCCACATTGCCCTGAAACAGCACTTCGGTAGCCGTCATTCCAACCTTGATTCCGCTACCTCCCACGGCAAAGTCAAAGGAAAACAGATCCATGCTGACGGTGGCGGTAAAGCCTTTGAACATGACCTCCAGAAAATCGTTTTCCCCATTGCCGTTAACATCCACGCCTAAATCAGCCACTTTTGTATAGAGAATATCAGTGAATGTAAATGGAAAACTAGGAGTGGGCAGCGCCCCGCCAAGCGTGTAATTCAGGGTCTTGGGAAAATTACCCGCCGCGTAATCCATGGTTATGTCAGTGGGGACGCCAGCCGTGTAATTTGGCGCAGTACTCGTGCCATTTTGATCTGTCAGGTGAAGAATGGTGGCAATGTTGTAGCCAAAATTCAGATCAAGGTTGATATTGCCCGTAGGAGTGCCACTGAGTATACCGGATAAATCGCCGCTGATGGTCCCCGTGGTGCGGATGGTCGATACACGGGCTGGATCTTCGTTGAAGACGACCAGCGATGGGACAGAAAGATAGTCTTTGACGGGTTTCTGACCTAATGGAATGAGTAGTCCTTGCCCGCTTAGGTCAAGCGTGGTGACCTCGACGGTAAAATCCAAGTTATGGCTGAATGAAAAGGCGTGTGCTGCCGGAATGACGACGCCTATCGCCAGTGATGACAGAATGAGGAAGCGATAGAGCTTATTCATGAGTGAACCCCAATGACTGATGTTGGTAGTAGTGAGATAGGTTTTCCCTGTAAATGTTAAACCTATGTCAAGCAATGATAAAGCTGAATATTGCGCTGATTGATTGCGAAATAGGCGACTAAGCGGGTTAAATTTGCGATACTGTAGAGTTATCAAGGCCACGATTCGGGGGTATGGCCCCGACGTGGACACCCATCCACCATTGAGCAATCCTTATGCAAGAAAAACGCTTTATCTATGCCACTATCGACAATCGGGTTGGTTTGCCTAATTTGGCTGCATTCCAACAAGGCGGAATCAATAATGCACCACTAGAAGTGGTCTGTTATCGGGATATTGCCGCAGTCATCAGCGCCATTGACATTCATTTGTTTGCGCAGGCAATCCCCGCTGACCAAGCCGAGGAAAGTCAAAAGGAACATTTGCTCAGGTATCAACAAGTCAATGCCTTTCTACTTGAACAAACGGGTCGCAATGGAATGTTGCCGCTTAAATTTGGCTTTACCGCGACTGACGATGCGGAAGTTGCCAGAGTGCTGGAGCAAGCCTATGTCCAACTGCGGACTTATCTTGAACGGCTGCAAGGGAAAATGGAGTTGGTGATTCAAGTCACTTGGGAATTGCCGAAGGTGCTGCAAGCAGTGCTAAAGGAAAACCCGGAACTCGCCAGTGCCGACCCGGTGCAAGCAGGTAGGCTATTGTTTGAATCAGCCGAAAACATGAAGCGCAAATTTGTCGATGGCATTCATAGCAAGCTGACACCGGTTGCAAGCGACTACTCGGATGCCCCCCTCAAATCCGAAGATATGATTTTCAATCGTAGCTTCCTAGTGGAAAAAGACAAGGAAGCCCTGTTTGACGATGCCGTGGATGAAGTGGCGACAGAGTTTGAGGAGTTTATCACCTTCAAATATATTGGGCCGTTGCCCGCTTACAGTTTTGTCAACATCGAATTGAACCAAGGCAATTTTGCGATGGTGGACAAGTCTCGCAAACTATTGCAGTTGCCCGAAATGGCGTCTTGGGATGCCATCAAATCCGCCTTTCGCCAATTAATTCTGGCGCATCATCCCGATAGGAACCCGGATGACCCGTTGGCAGGGCAACGCACCAAGGAAGTTGTCGAAGCTTTCGATATTGTCAGGGCCTATTGTCAGAGTTTGCCGGGGTTCGGCGAACCCGGCGGGCCTACTGAGTTTTCTTTCGCCAAAGAGTCCGTCGAGCAAGCCTTTATCATTGATGACAAAGGCGCGGTGTTGACTCGTGTGAATAAAGCGGAATAACCCACATGAGCAAGACGATAGGCATCGATCTAGGCACGACCAATAGCTGTATGGCAGCGTTTCTGTGCGGCGGACCCATCATCATTCCGAATGCCGAAGGTGGGAACACCACCCCGTCCGTGGTTGCCTTCACCGAAGACGGGCAACCTTTCGTCGGCATATCCGCCAAGCAACAGCAACTCGGCAATCCGCAACGCACGATCTCTTCCATCAAACGCTTCATGGGCCGACAATGGGGGGAGGTCAACGAGGAAATGGCAATCGTTGCATACTCTCTGGAAAAAGCAGAGAACGGCGATGTCAAGGTCATGGTTGATGGGACGCAGTATGCGCCCCAGGAAATCAGCGCGATGATTATTCAAAAGCTGAAGTCCGATGCCGAGCAATATCTGGGTGAGTCCGTCACCAATGCCGTCATCACTGTTCCCGCCTATTTTAATGATGCCCAGCGCAAAGCCACCAAGGACGCAGGCCGGATCGCCGGGCTTAATGTATTGCGCGTCATCAATGAGCCGACCGCCGCCTCACTGGCCTATGGGCTAGATATGTCGGATGATCAAACCATCTTGGTCTTCGATCTTGGCGGCGGCACCTTTGATGTCTCCATCTTAGGGCTAGGTGGAGGGCTGTTTGAGGTGAAGTCCACCAACGGCGACAATCATCTAGGTGGCGACAACTTTGACAAAGCCATCGTCGATTGGCTGTTAGCCGAGTTCAAACGCGAGCAAGGCTTGGATTTGTCCGCCGATCCAATTGCCTTGTTGCGACTGTTCGATGCCGCCGAACATGCCAAGATTAATCTATCCGACTGCACAACAACGCAAATCAACCTGCCCTACATTGCCACCCCGCCGGAAGGGCCGAAGCATTTTAGCTTAACCTTCACCCGCACCCAATTGGATGAATTGAGCGCCCCCTTGATCGAGCGCACGGTCGGACCCATCCTGCAAGCCTTGGCCGATGCCGACATCAAAGCCCATCAGATCGATCATGTCGTCCTCGTCGGCGGCATGACCCGGATGCCGGCGGTTCAGGATCGGGTCAAAGCCTTGATCGGTAAAGACCCGCACAAGGACATCAACCCTGACGAGGTGGTTGCCATCGGCGCGGCGATTCAAGCCGGCGTTCTGCTCGGTGAAGTCAAGGAAGTGCTGTTATTGGATGTCACCTCGCTTTCGCTGGGGATAGAAACCAAGGGCGGTGTGTTCACGAGGCTGATTGAACGCAACACCAGCATCCCGGCCCGCAAGACCCAGACTTTCACCACGGCGGAAGACAACCAGCCCACCGTGGAAATTCATATCCTGCAAGGCGAATCGGAAATGGCCGCCTTCAATAAATCGCTAGGCACTATATTGCTGGTCGATCTCCCACCCGCACGGCGCGGTTTGCTTGAGATTGATGTCACATTCGATATCGACGCCAACGGCATCATTCATGTGACGGCAGAGGATATTGTTTCGGGCAATGAACAGCAAATACGCATAGAAGGCGGTTCCGGTTTGAAGGAAGATGAGATCAACCAAATGGTCAAACGCGCCGATGAGTTTGCCGATGCGGCGCATCGACTGCGCGAACTGGCCGATGTGCGCAACCATGGCGAAGTCCTTGCCTCTGAAATCGAACTTTCACTGAATGAGTATTCCGATCAGATTGAGGAATCCGAGGCAAGCCTGATTGCCGAGCGCATCGCTGATTTGCGGCTTGCGATTGCAGGTGTGGATGTGGGCAATATGCGCAAATGCATAGAGAGTTTGATTGAGTCCGCACAAGTCCTTAGATTCGATGAGGGTGAGGACGAGGAAGACTTTGTGTACGATGTGGATTGACAGCGTTCCTATGGTCCTCGTCTCACAAGCCTGTCGAACCATGAACTTAACCGGTTTTTCGAAGCTCCCTATTGCATTGGCCTTACCCTGCATTCCAGAAGCGATGCCTGCAAGCTGTTGCCGTTAATGCCGCCAAAGGGGCCGATGAAAACCAAGCGCGACTGCGGTGGATCGTTGCCCCAAGGCTGGCCTACAGTCAGCGTCGCCCGCCGTGCGACCGACTGGAACACACATCGATAGCCGGGTTTTTCTTGCAGATGCAAAAAACCTTTGACTCGAAAGACAGTCGGTGGCAATTTTCGCAGCACCTCGGATAGCCTAGACAAAACAAGGGCTTCCCCACTTTCGAAGCTCCAAGTGTCGAACTGTAGCTGGTGATTGTGGTTGCAGTGTTCGTGTCCGTTATGCGGCAGGTTGCAGGGGCTTACCGGCTGTGCTGAAAACGCCCCAACCCCCAACAGCAACTCCAGAGGAGCTTGCGCTTGGACCGTTCCCAGCACCCGTATCGAAGGTGAAAGCGTGTGTATCCAGTGAATGACCGCCGCACAACCGGCTTTGCTGACGAGGTCGGTTTTGTTCAGCAGTACCACATCCGCCGCCGCGATTTGTTGACGTGCCAGTTCAGCCATCCCGCCTTCAAGTGAAAGGGCCAGTTCGGCATCGACCAAGGTGACGATGCCGTCCAGTATCGCGAATGGCTGTAAGTCGGGATCGGCAAAGGTGTGCGCGACGGCGAGCGGGTCAGACACGCCGGAAGTCTCGATGACAATATACTGCGGCGGCACGGGTCGGCGGAGTAGGCGCACGACGGAATCGAGCAAGCCATCGCTCAGGCTACAGCAGATGCAGCCATTGGCAAGGCTTACCACATCCCCGTCGCGTTGCGCGATGAGTTCGGCATCAATATTGATGGACCCGAAATCGTTGACCAAGGCGGCGATGCGCAACCCGTGGTCACCAGTCAGGATACGGTTAAGCAGTGTGGTTTTGCCTGCGCCGAGAAAACCGGAAATGATGGTGACCGGCACGGGTGGGGGTAAGGGTTGCATCATCGCCATACCCTCATGTCTGCACTGGGCGGCGCACCGGGCGGCCCGGCAGGGAATCCAAGAGCAATTCACCGTCTTGAATCGAAAAGTCCCCGTTGACGATCAAGTGATGAACACCGACCGAGGTTTGCGCCGGTTCCACATAGGTGGCGCGATCCGTGATGGTGTTGAGGTCAAACACGACGATGTCGGCATCCGCGCCCACTTGTAGGCGGCCCTTGTTGCGCATCTGCGGCACACTTTTTTCCAGCACTTGCGCCGGGATTAGGCTGGTTTTCCGCAGCGCTTCAAGCAACGAGAGCTTTTGGCCTTCGCGCACATATTGGCGCACGAAACGGGCATAAGTGCCTGCCGAGCGCGGATGGGCAAACGCATCTGCTGGCAGCGGCCAGACATTGCCTTGAATGAGGTTGCCTTGCGAGTCAGTCCAGCACATGGCATCCGAGGCAATCGCCGCGCCCTCGTACAGGACTGACTTGTCGAGCAGTGCCTGGTCGCCAGGGTCGGTTTCAGGCTCCAAGAAATGCAGCACCACCACCGCGCCGGGATCGGATTGCTGCAAGGCATTGAACGAAGCCTCCGTCATCGACTGACCGTTGTACTCGACTGCGGAATAACCTTTGACTCCCCGTTGTGCCATCCAGTTGGGGTTGCGGAAAGTTTGTGCGCCAATCGCCGTGGATGCTGCCCCATAAGGATAGGATTCGGTGGTGACGTGTACCCCGCGTTCCTGCGCTTTGCGCAATAGGTCTGCACAATCGGTCACATCACAGCCTGAGGTGCTGCCGAGATGGCATAGATGCATGTGCGTCCCGGTGTCTGCCGCCAGCGAAATCAATTCTTCTATCGCCTCGAAGGCGCTATTCGGTTCAATGACGCTGACGTAGCGCACATGCGTGAAGGTTGGCACTTGATAACGTGCAGCCAGTTGGGCAAGGGCATAATATTCCTTGCGACCATAGCCGGGCGCATAGCCGCCGTTGATGCCTATGCCTATGCCCCCTTCCTTTAAACCCGTCTCCACCCAGTCGAGGATTTGGGTCAATTGCTCATCGGTCGCCAGCGTGTTTTGCCAGCCGGAGTAGGCAAAAGCCCTGCCGAACCATTCGATTGTCCCATTGGGAGGAGGCAGCGGCGGTTGCGCACCCTGTTCCATGACGGTGATCCGCCCATACGTCCAAGCGGCGGAAGCGCCGTAATTGATCGGCCTGCCTTCCTTGGCGACATCGGCGTAAAAGTCACTAATCGGCAACAAACCGGATTCGAGTTCCAGCGCCGTGGTCACGCCGTCAAAGGCTCGCATTCGGGCGGCTGGCAACTCCTGCCCATGCGCATGGAGATCGACGAAACCCGGCGCAACGACGAGTCCCGTCGCATCCACTGTCTTTGTCCCTTGCAGCGGGGTTTCCGAAATGGCGGCGATGCGGTCCCTCTTGACGCCGACGTGGCGGGTAGCGTCTAGCCCGGTTTCCGGGTCAATCACTCGACCGTTGGCGATGACCAAGTCGTAGGGTCCGGGTTCGTTTGGTTTTGCGGTAAGATTGTTCTTGTTCATGGTTTGCTCCTAAGGCGATGGCCTTTTGGGATTTGAAACTTAAAAAAACATGCTAAACAACAGTGTTTTGCGGTGGATTCGCCGGTTACCAAGCGTTTGGCCTTGGAACCGGCAAAAGGCTTGAAACACAAGCTAATGGCTACCCTTTGCCGCTGGGCCAGTGGGCGGCGGAATAAGCATCACCCCCGCCGGTTGGGTGATGGTTTTTAATAAAGCTGCCAACTTAGGGACGGATTGCGCGTACACAATCCCGCCTTTCATGATGAAATCGACGTTGGCGGTGACGCTGATATCCTGAAACGGATTCCCCGGCATGGCGACGATATCGGCCGTTTTGCCGACGGCTAACACACCCAAATTAGGCTGGTTGAGCAAGTCGGCAGCGACACTGGTGGCCGCCTTAAGCGCCCGCAACGGCGTACAGCCGTATTGAACCAGTGCTTGAAATTCCATCACGTTATGCTGAAAGGCGAATAAGCATTTCGTCAATGTTAATACGGCCAAAATCATTGACCATAACCGCAATTCGCCTGCCGTGATCGCCCTTTAAGATGCGATTTATCAGGCTTGTCTTGCCTGAACCGAGGAAACCCGTCAAAACAGTGACTGGAGGAATTGAGTTGTGCATGGTTATACCCGAATATACCTAGAGAAGCCCGATAACCTCCTCGCTTCGGCAAGCTCAGGGCCGTAGGGCGAAACAGCGGCCTCGCCTTGTTCAAGGCGAGGCCACTAGGCCAAAGGCGCGATTGTCTGATCTTAGCTATTGATGACAGTCAATACGCCGTTGTTGTTTTCGAGGTCGTTGATATTGGGGACTTGAGCCACCGAAAATGCCAACGTGGAGGGAACGACGTTGCCATTTAACTGGGTGCAACTGGCAGTGACGGTGACAGTGATGGTCTGGCTGGTTTTCTGATAACTGCCAGCAGGTACATACGGCCCAAACAAGTTGGTGGGGTTTACGATAGTATTGTTGCCGGGAACCAGCGTCAATACGCCATTGTTGTTTTCAATGTCCAAGAGAGTCCCGGCTTGCGCAACGGAGTAAGTCAACGATGATGCGACTTGAGCCCCAGCAAGGGTAGTGCAAACCGCTTGGATTTGAACGACAACATTGTCGCTGGTCGCTAGGTAGCTGCCCGTTGGGATGTATTGGGCAGTGCCGGGGGTGATCTGGGTGGAAATGGTTGACATAAATGTATCCTCTTTTTTTAGTTAAGATAAGTGGTTTATTGGTGAACTGCCAATAATGAATATATTGGCATATTCCCCAAAAAGCATTGTGAACGCATTCACTTTGTTTTCACGATTATAGTATCGCCATAATAGACGTTATGGCTGACAAAGCCTGACAAACCCTGACATTTTCGGCTTTTTATATCTCCTGTAATACCATCCCAAAAAGATACCCATGGCCTCTCACGCCGCGCAGCTTAAAACTTCCATCGACGGTAGTATTAAGTTTTCGGCGCAAGCGGCTTATAAGGGCTTCTAGGCAGCGTTCATCAAAGTGCAAATAATTCTTGCCCAAAGCTTCAATTAGAGTTTTTCGGCTAAGTAGGTTTCCTTGTGCGCGGGCGGCGGCCTGTAGTACACATAATTCGTTATGCGAAAGTTGGATGTGTTTGCCATCGGGAGCTATTAATTCCATTAGAGAAGTGTCCAGAAACCATATATTGAAATTATTTACTCTGGACGAAATATGGGTACTTCCCAATTGAGTGCTGTTAATCATTGCGGTTAACTCACTGGTTTAAGAATGTCGTTTTGATCGTTGAAAACGGGGTTGTGTGAGAAATCCGGCGGGTGCACACCCACCCGCCGGAGGTTGGCGGAACAGTGGACCCGCGTCGAGCGAGGCGAGGCCACTATTTCCAAAGGCGAGACTGCCTAGGCTCAAGTGTTAACGATGGTCAGCACCCCATTATTGTTTGAAATGTCCTTAATATTGGCAGCTTGGGCAGTCGTATACGTCAACGTAGAGGCCACAGACTGTTTTTCGATGTTTATACAGTTGGCGGAAATCGTCACTGTAATGCTCGAACTGCTGCCTTGATAACTGCCCGCCGGGATGTAAGGCCCAAACTTATTGGTGCCATTTTTAACAGCACTGTTGCCTGTGGCAATTGTCAACTTACCATTATTGTTGCCAATATCCCCTATACTAACGGCTTGGGCAGTCGTGTAGCTCAATGATGATGCAACTGGGCTTCCACTGATCGGAGTACACTGCGCTTGGATTTCGATAGTGATATCCGAGCTATTGTTTTGATAGCTGCCCGCCGGGATGTATTGCGCCACCGTTGCGTATTGCACCCAAGTCGCCGGTTGGAACTGGATGTACACCGGCTGCAATTGGTTGAGGTAGCTTCCGCAAGTCCCTTGGAAACCCACTAAAGCCGCCCCAGCAGGCACTGTCCAGCTAAATCCCGATGCCGAATTGGGGCTGGGCGGATACTTCACCGACTGCCCAAAGTTAGTGTTCAAGGTGAGTTGGTTGATATAGTCACCTGACGTGCCGCTGATTGAGGTGATGAATTCCCCCGTCCGCAGATTGAGCGGGGCTTGTTGGAAGACCCCGCTCGTGCCGCCATGCACGAACTGCACGGTTCCCGAACTGGTTTGGTAGCTTGTGCCGATCTGGTTCATCCAAGCCCCGCCCCAGAGTGCGACCGAGGCCAGCACCGGCATGTCCGACAAGGGTATCGGGGTGGCGGGGTTGGAGCTATTGTTTTTCGCGTTGGTTGGGTTGCTGGATGGTGCCGAACTGGTGGCTAGATCGTACCAAGCCCCCGCCGCATCGCTCCCCCAAGTAGGCCCGGCTTCGATTTGGAACTGTGCCGAAGGCGACCCATTGCTTAGGCTTTTTGGCGGGTTGGGGTAAGTGTAGCTGCCCAACGGGTTGGCATTGGTCTGGGCAACCCAATTTTCCAACGCGGAATAGTCTTGGTTGAATTGCTTGCAGTTGGCGTAAAAGGTGCTGTCGCCCGTGTAACCGTAAGTCCTGTACAGGCTGGCAACTTGCTGCATCGCTTTGCGGATGGTGTTTAAGCTTGCCAAACTCGGCGCGACGTTATTGGTGTAAGCCTGCCGATTGGTCACAATCGGCTGGAAGGCGGTGGCTGCTGCACTTGCCATCAGGGTTTCGTAACCGGTGGTGGCAAATTCCAACACCACGCCATTGCCGGCGACATCGCTGACACTCAGGTTTTGCGCAAAGCCGACCAAGTTGGTGATGTCGGTGCTGGTGTCGTTGGTGATTTCCGGCAACGTGGCGGCACTGCCGCGCAGCATTTGATAGGCACGGCAATTGACATTGGTTTGTGAACTCGCATTGGCCATGCTCTTGGAGAAGTTCACCCCGATGCTGACCGGCGGGTCTGTGGGTACAATGCCTTGCACCGCGAAGGAATTCATCACTGACTGCTGGTCCGACTCGGTTTCGCATTCGTAGACAAACACTGCCATGTATTCCGCGCCCAGGGTCGCCGCCGACACATAAGAATCGCCATACGCCGTGAACAATTCCTCCGGGGTCAATCCTGCTGCCGCTGGCAGCAAGGTCGGGGCCGTGGAGTAGATCGGGCTGCTCTTCACCGCGTTCGCATAGATCACCACGCTGACCGAGGTGTTGCTGGATTTGACCGACGAGGAAGATTTGTGTTTGGCCGACTGGCCTTCCGCCGACAATCCAAAGGAGTGCTTTACCGTCTTGTCCAAACTGTTGGACGAGTTGCACACCTGCACGAAGTTTTGGCTGGCGACATTTTGGCTGCCGATGCTGCTAGGGGCCACTGCCGCACTATTCGGCATGGCACTGTTGAGGAAGGTGTTGAAACCCACACCCACTCCCGTGACCGGAAGGGCCGGTTCGGCGTTGGCGGTTGCCAGCAACGGTGTGCTCCATTCCGACGGCTGGAATTGGATGGTGATCGGTTGCAACTGGTTCAGGTAAGACCCGCTAGAGCCTTGGAAGCCAACCAGCACCTCGCCCGCAGCAGCAGTCCAGCTTACAACCCCACCCGTGTTTTGCGGGTTGGGTGGGAAAGTGTAAGTCTGACCAAGATTGGTGGTGAACGTTAGTTGATTGATGTAGTCCCCATAAGTGCCTGTAATTGACGTGATGAATTCACCGGTTTGAAGATTGATTGGATAATCTGAGGAACCGCCGGCCTGACCATGAGTAAAAGTCGTCGGGCCGGTCGGCAAATCATAGGTAACGGCAATTTCATATACCCAATTATCACCTTGCGGCCCAGCTTGCAGCGCGATCGAACCGATGACCGGCAGGCTCGTCAACGGGATGGGATTGGGGTTGGATGAGATTGTGTTAAAGGCCGTATTAGTGACCGCAATCGCCATGCCCACATCAATGTCTTGGTAGGGTGTGGTGATGTTGCTTCCCCAAATGGGGTTGGTCGGTGTTGTGTACACCAAGGTCGGGCTGCCGTTTGCCAGCGCCGCCGGCGGGTTGAGGGACGCTGCCAATGGCTGCACCGTGAACGGGTTCAACACGACGGCATCAATCCAACTGTTCAAGTCATTGATTGCCGTGGCGACCTCCCCGCTCTTGCTGCCCGGTTGCACCGGGAAGCTGATGTTGGCATCGCCGGTGTAGCCATAAGTTTGATAGGTCTTTGCCAACTTCAAGATTTGCGACCAAATGCTATACAAGTTACTCAGCACCGGGGCGACTTGCGTGTTAAACGTGTTGCGGTTGGTCAGTATATTTTGGAAACTGGCAGCGGCGGGGTGCAAGCTTTCGTAGCCGCTGGTGGTAAACGACAAGACCACCGGGGCATTCACGCTGGCCGCGTCAAAGCCTGCGGCGTAGTTAATCAGGCTGGTGATGTCGGTGCTGGGTTTGTAAGTCAAAGTCGGCAGTGCATTCGAACTACCGCGCACACTCTGATGACAAGTGCAGGTCACATTGACGGAAGATTGCGTGTTGGATAGGGTGCTGGCTAGATCGGCATCGACATTGGCGCCATCCGTGTCAATGCCGGCGGTTAGGCTCTTCTCCACCGATTGGCTTTGCGTCATGCTTTGACAGTCATACACAAACACCGCCACATATTCGCCGCCATTGACGGTGGACGAGACATAGGAATCGCCGTACTGGTTAAAAAAGGCCGCCGGTGTTAAGGCTTGGGCCGCTGCCGACAGGGCGCAAGCGGTGTAAACCGGGCTTGCCGTCACCACTTGGGTCACCACCACCACGCTGACCGAGGTGTCTTTGACATTCAGGCTTTGCGTCTTGGTCTTGGTGTGGCCGACCTTGAACAAGCCGGGTACACCGATGGAGAACCCTGAAGTTTGGCTCAAGGTCTGCTCCAAGCTTTCGATGGAGGCGCAGATTTTGACATAGCTGGCGCTTTGCACCCCTTGACTACTGGTGACACTGGCGGCGGTGTTCAATGCGCTGTTGGGCAAGGCACTGCCGGTGAAGGTGTTGAAACCGACGCCAACCTCACTGACTGGCAACACCTCGGTGTAAGGCTGCGGGGTCAGGGTTGGGGCAACCCACTTGGCGGGTTGGATATCGATGACGATGGGTTGCAATTGGGACAAATATTCATTGTTGGTTCCACTAGTCGTTCCTTGGAAACCCACCAAGACTTGACCTGCTGCTGGACTCCAATTGAAGGAGGTACCCGTATCTTTAGGACTTTGTGGATAGGAGTAAGTATTGCTTTTATTGGTTGTGAAGGTTATGTAGCAGAAATATGTACTAACTTGTCCGCTTAGGTTTGTGATGAATTCCCCGCTGCCGAGGTTGAAGGCTGGATTTTCCGTACCATTCCAAGTGCCATGGCAGAAGATTGCGGAACCGGTTGGCGTGTTGTAGCCGATATCCAACTGACCCACAAATTCTCCTGTCCATAACGTAATCGTGTTAATGACCGGGAGGTTTGAGATGGGGATAGGCAGGCCATTGGTGGTGACGCTACTGGCAACCGTGGTGCTGCCGGAAACGGTCGGGCTACTCTTGCTTTGGACGGAAGCACTGGCCGACCCGCTGGCGGAAGTTGAGGAAGAATTTGTTGAACTCATCGCGTTCGCCGAGCTGCCCACGTTGATGTCTTGAAAGGGTGTACCCGTGGTTGTGCCAATGGTTTTTTGGGTGGGTGTTGTATAAGTGAACACTGGCACACCGTTCAACAGGCTTTGCGGCGGGTTGAGGGATTGTGGCAGCGAGGCTGCTTGGGTGGGGTTGCCGGCCACGCCACCCGCCAAAGCCATAAAGTTGATGTTCGCCGAGCTGGTCGTCGCCGAAGTAAAGGCCAAGCCCAATTGATTGTTGCAAGCCACCAATGCAGGTTGCCCACCCACCGCCACCGTTGCACAACTGCTAGAGGAAGTGCCTAGCGCTTGATTCCAAAGCACGACATTACCGCCATTCGACCAAGCGGCATAAAGACTGCCGTTAAAGGTGGACAAACTCAGGGTTACGCCGACTGCGCCGCCACTGACATAATTGGGGGACCCAAAGCTGCCTAGGCCCGAACTACCAAGTGTGGCGCTGCCGAACCCTAAACAAGCGGTTCCGTTTGAGGTCGCGGAGAAGGCGACATAGAGCGAGTTTTCCAACACCGCCAAGCTGGCGTTCACGTCGCTGGAGGTACTCAGATAGGCACTGGGCAATACGGTTTGATTGGCGAAGGCTGTGCCATTGCTGGACGAGGACAGGTTAAGCTGGCTGTTGGTGCCGATGAAGGCCATATACAGCAGACCGCCCGCCACCGCCAGACTTGGCCCTGCATTGCTGGTGTTGCTGCCAAACCGGACAGGCGTGGAAAAACCGGAGCCGTTGCTGGAAGCACAGGCATACAAACCATTCTTAGTGAGATTCCCGCCACCATTGGATGTGAATGCCAAGCACAGTTGACCGTTGTAAACCGCCAGCGCAGGTGCGCCCAAGCAATACAATCCGGTCTCCACCTGATCATGCCAAATCAGGCCGTTGGCCGACGACCATAGATTAATCTGATTATCCAAACCAACAAACGCCATGAACAGTTGACCATTGAAGGCTACCAGACTGATGCCGCCTGAACTGCTCACGATATTACCGGGCAATAGCGAGGAAGGCTTCCAAGTGGGTGCTTGCCACAACAACCATTGGTTCAATCCATTGATGTCGCTAATTAATTGAGTCTGGTTCTTGCCGAGTTGGGTATCGCCGGTGTAGCCATAGGTTTGATAAGCATTGTTGATCCATTGGTACTTGCTCCACAGGTTCTGCAAGTTGGCCAGATTCGGGCCTACGCTTTCGGTGTAGATGGCGCGGTTGGCGGCGATGGCTTGAAAGCCAGGGCTGACGGTATCGAATAGGGTTTCGTAACCTTGGGTCGCAAAGTCAAACACCACCGGCTGGTTGACTTGGGTGGTACTGAAATTCTGCGCAAAATTGATGATGGCCTCGGCAAATGCCTGCGGCGTGCCGGTATCCGTCGGCAAAGTGGCGGTGGAACCCAATAAGGATTGATAAATGCTGCAACGCACATTGGTGTTGTTCACGGTTTTGCTTAACCCGCCGCCGACCGTCGCGCCGAGGTTGGCGCTGGTGCCATCGATATCGACCACGCCATTGGCGGAAAGGCTTTCTTGAACGGCTTTCTGGTCTTGGTCGGTTTGGCAATAATAGACAAAAATGCCCATATACTCGCCGCCCTCGGTTACCGCAGAGACAAACGAGTCGCCGTATTGCTGATAAAACGCCAAGCTTTCCGCCGCCGTCGTCGGTACGGCAACGTTGCTAGCCAGACTGCAACTATCATAAATGGGGCTTTGCGTTACCACATTGCTGTACACCACCACGGAAATGGAGGTGTCGCTTAGATTCAACGCATTGCTGAGGGTAGTGGTGGAGCTTACGGTAGGGCCTTCTCCACCGGAACTTTCGGAATCGCTGTCTTCGCCGCCCTCCCCCTCCTGATCCTCGTCACTGTTTTCGTTGAATTGCGCTGTCACCCCAAGGGCGTGGCTGGTGGCTTTGTTGAAACTATCGACCGATGAGCAGACTTTAACGTAAAACTGGCTGGACAAGCCTTGGCTAGTTATGGTTGAACCAGTTGATAACGCGGTCGGGTATTGCTCTCCGGTGAAAGTGTTGAAGCCAACGCCGATGCCACTGATGAGGGTTGTGGGGGTAGTGAATGGGGTAGTCATGGTAACAATCCTATGATTGGTTTATTAGTTTGGCTAATCTCACATGCAAGCAGCTAATATTCAGGTCAGTAGGCCAATGAAGAACCTTTCACTGCTATAACGAGAATGTAAGATGAGTTTCGGCACACACCACAAAGGTGTATGCGTGAATCATTTTTTAAGATATAAGAAGGTAAGGCAACCCTCAAATTCTCGCAAAATGTAACAGAATGTAACAAGTATTGAGACAATACATTTTATTAATACAAAATGTTTTATGAGTATTGATAAACTTTGCTTGATAGGGGATGGATGAGTTGCCTAAAAATCGGCATCATTAACGGATAAGCACTTTATTGGATATGCAAAAACCTTGGCTATGAAAAGTATGAATCAACTCATCATTACCGGTAAAATCGAGAACTTTCTTACGTATTCGCCGGACTAAATTATCCAATGCCCGTCCTGCTTGCATATAATCGTTATAATTGAGTGCCGCTGTTATTTCTTTGCGATAAACCACTCCCCCACCCTTTTTGGCAAGCAGCAATAGCAGATCAAATTCTTTTCCAGTCAACTTAACAGTGATGCCTTCGGGTGAAATCAGTTGCCATGAGGAGCGTTCTAAAGACCATGAACGGGCAGATGCTGACTGAGTATGTTGGCGTTCTGCGCTGCGTTGGGCTATGCTTTTAATGGCGGCCGCCAGTTCAACTAAGATGACTGGTTTCACTAAAAAAAGATCGGCACCCGCCATGTAACCTTGAACCTTCATGTCAATCTCACCGCGTGCGGTGAGGATGAGAATTCCCATATCGGTATTGTTGCGTAGATACTCTACCAATACTAAACCGGATTCATCGGGCAAACCAATGTCGATAATGGCGACATTAAAATGTTCAATTTCTATCTGTTGAAAAAACTCCAAAGCGGTTTCCGCAACCGCTACCTTATACCCTGACTGGGTTAGGAAGCGATTAATGGTTTCTTGCAGATCTTTGTCGTCTTCGACCAAAATGATGCGAATGGGCAAGTCGGTCATTATTCCTCGTCAGATGAATGGCTTAGGGTTTATTTTTATTGAATGGCATCTGCAAAAATAAGGTACTATGCTTTCTTATTTTCGTATATCGGAAAAAATCTGATTTTAAGATAAGATTATTTGAATAATTATTCGTTTATCATTAGGTATTCTTATGAATCTTTTGATCGGCAAGTCGTTTCAGCCAAGCCTAAGTTAGGTGTGATAGCGCACAGTCAATATTGATTTTTTCACGTAATATATGAATGGAGCCAAGTAAGATATCAACATGGGTTTTGATATAGGTAAATCTCAGGAAACTATTGTGAAGAAAATTCAGGTGAATGTTGGTCGTTGTAAAGGGTATGCGATAAATAAAACGCTACTGTCATCCGACAGTAATATAGGGGTTAAATATCCAAGAAAGCCGTGCCATCGCGTGACTCAATCGTACAATTCCAATCTGCATCTGTTCGCTGCCGCACCGACTGAAACTAGCCAAGGGTGTATTGTTTTTATCGAGTGATGAAATCATGCTCAAGTCATGGCCTGTTGGCCATGGCTAACACATCAGGAGACTGTCATGAACAAAGAACAAGTGAAAGGCCGAGTCGAAGAAGCAAAAGGCGCAGTTAAGGAAGTTGCTGGGCAGATACTGGATGATGATGCTATGGAAGCCGAAGGGAATGTTCAAAAAAATGTTGGCAAGGTCCAGTCTGGCCTTGGTGACCTGAAGGAGGATATCAAGGACGAAATCAGAAAGCACAGTTAAATCCTGTAGCGTTCAACCGTGCAGCCGACCCGTTTACTTAGGGCTACTGCACGGCGACGCAAATCTAGGCTATCTCTCATAGCTTAGTCAGTCACATTGTTAAAGGGGTATTAAAATGGATTTAGTTTCATTGGTCGTGGTCTTGATTGTTGTCGGCTTACTGCTTTGGATGGTAAATAATTACATACCGATGGAGGCCCGCATCAAGCAGATACTGAACATCGTGGTCATCATCGCGGTGATCCTATGGTTATTGAACGCAGTGGGTGTGTTAGGTGTGTTGCCAAGGGTTTTGGTGTCGGTCATGGTGTCTCTGGTGGTTGTCGGGCTGCTATTGTGGATGGTCAACACCTATATACCGATGGATGCACGCATTAAACAGATATTAAATATCGTCATTATCATCGCTGTGATTCTGTGGTTACTCAGCGTGTTCGGAATTTTGAGCGGACTACCGAGGCTTCAAGTCGGTAGGCTTTAACGTGGGTTTTAATCGTTGATTCAAGAACCGGCAAAGGGATAAAACCCCTTTCTTCCTTATTGATAGCCTCAGGGCTGTCAGGCTTATGACGTATTAATGCCATCAATTGATGGCCCTTTTCGGAGAAACAATCATGCTTGAAACTATTGCGATCATACTTATTATCCTGTGGGTGTTGGGTTTGGTTTCATCTTACACTATAGGTGGGTTTATCCACATTCTCTTGGTTATCGCAATCATTGTGATTGTGCTGCGCGTCATTCAAGGCCGGAGTGTTGTGTAATTCGATTGAAACTGTAGAGACACAACGATGAGCTTAATCAGTGAGATTGGCAAGACTATCAGTCAATTAACCTTTGACATTACGGTATTGGACTGGCTGAAACGTGATAAATGGCGCTTTACTGGCAAGTCTTCATCTATCGATCAACTGCCCGATCCTAAAGCAATGGAAAGCATGGTGGCGGAAGCGGCTTACTACCGCGCAGGGCGACGTGATTTTGCCGATGGAAATGATCTATGTGATTGGTTTGAAGCCGAAAAGGAGGTTTTGGCAAACTTTAAGGAATAGGTAGGCCCTAGGGAAAGCTTAGTTAATTTTGATAACTGCTAAAATAACCTAGCGAATAACCATATCGAAGAAGGCGTTAAACATCCAAAGCTGCGCAATAAACAACCGCCGGCTTCGATTTCGCAAGGTGACGGTGGGCCATAGGCCCACCTTTTTTTTGCCTGAAAAACAAGCGAAGCATGTCTGCCTGTTTTTTTGGTAGCCAGTTTGCCGGGAACTCACATGCTGGCGTGAGCCCCTATTCCTAATGATGTTGAATTGAGGTTTTTTTCGTCGTTCCGGCAGAGCCTGCCCCGGTCAGGGATCGCCGGGGGAGCGCCGGAACCTAGACTCTAGGGATAGCAAGGATTGGAAGCGTCCATGCAATCTGGATTCCGGCGATCCATGCCGGAATGACGGCTTAATTCAACAGCACTGGTCAGGTGGCTGGTCTATAGCTTGGGATTGTTGTTCGGGTGGTGACGTGTCTCGTTGCCGGAAAGATTTCACCATCCAAGCGAGAGGAAGCAGTGTCGTATAGGCCGTGCGCCCAAGGGTGATGAGCTTTAGTAAATCTTGTAAGGGCGTGGTATCGACAGAGGGGGTCGCATTCGGATCGCTTTGGATTTTGGGGGGGTTGCGTTTGGTGAATTCGCCCATGAGAAATCCAATTCCCCCGGCCAGCAGCAGACTTGCCGGGGCCGTCATTTGTCGGTGTATATCGTGGACCAACTGAGTCGTGCGGACATTAATTTGCCGCTGACGGTTTGACAGTTGCAACTCCGCATCCTTGATGCTATCCGTCAGTCGCTTGGAACCACTAAGACTTGAACGTTGATACACAGGCATGGTCACTTCGCGTTCCGATGATTAGGTGAATTGGCTTTTAGGCTACGAAGGGTTGCGGGGAATAATAGGAAACGACCCTTACGGCGGATCATTCCGTACAGGATTAAACCAAATAGCGAATTAATTGAAACGACAAGCAGCAGGGCGCTGCTTGCCACGACGCCATGCTCGGACAGCCACAGGACGGCGATGGCCCCTAGGCCAAGCCATGCGCTGCCGAGCAATACACCTGCCATCACGCCTATCACAACCATCGCGACCAAGCTTTCCCCCGCTCGCCGCGTTTCCAGCGCGGCAAGTTTGAACCGGTCGTGGACTAGCCCAATTAACTCTTCCAATAAGGACTGGGCATCGTCCAACAATCCAGGGCCGCTGATTGGATCAGCTTGGGCTTCCGTTTGCCTTGGAGTTTCGTCCACCTCGGCATTCGGTCCCATTGGGTTTGATGGCCTAGCGCCCACTCAACAGGCGGCTCAACAAAAATCCGGCGGCCACTGCGATGCCAATGGATGAAATGGGATTGTCGCGGATATAACCGCTGCAACTCTCCATCATCCGCTTCTCGGCATTTTTCAATTGGTGACCTTTTTCGCCCAGTGCTTCTGCGGCCTGATTGGTGGCTGCGGATATTTTATCGACCGCCTCATGAGCGGAATTCACTGCATTGTCAAAAGTTTGCATGGTGATTTCCTTTTTCTATTTGAGCCGTATGTCATTTTTAACTGATGTCACGCCGCCGACGCTGCGCGCTACCGCTGCTGCTTTGGTAATATCGGCTTTGGAATTGACGAAGCCACTCAGTTGGACTACGCCCTTGAAGGTTTCGACATTAATGTCGGCGGAACTCAAACCGGGTTCATTTAATATGGCTGCCTTGACCTTGCTAGTGACGACGGTGTCGTCAACATATTCCCCAGTTCCTTCCTGCTTGTGGGTCGATGCGCATCCTGCGGCTGTCATTAACGTCAGTGCCAATAAAAATGCGGTAAAAAAACGACTAAGATGTTTCACGGTTATATCTCCAGTTCAGTTAATATCCCAATAGGCTGAAATCCACTTTTCATTTTGGGGGGACAGCCTATAAGGATAGGTTTCAACTACAAAATCTAATTCGACTATAATGCGTTTGACGGTCGGGAATTGTTCCCACCATCGTCAAAGTATCTAAATCGCTTATACGCTGGTTTCACCAGTCGATGAAATGTCTTCTGCATGTTCCTGCTCAAAGATACCCTTTACCTTGGAACGTGCTTCGGAGTTTTCTGTATGCACGGAAATCAGGGCATTTCCCCCGTTGATCTTTCCTTCATATTGCTTGGCCTCATACTCTGGAATACCCAAGCCGATCAGCGCACCGGTCAAGCTGCCGGTGGCTGCTCCCACCGCCGCTCCACTCAAGGCACCCATGATCGGCCCGGCGGCAATTAAAGGGCCGACGCCAGGGATGGCCAAGCTACCGATGCCAGCCAACAATCCCAATACGGCCCCAACGCTCAGGCCCGCTACCCCTCCAATGGTTGCGCCTTCCGGTGCTTTGGTGTGCTTTTCGTGGGCGAAGTCCTTGGTGCCTGATTTGTCCGACAATAAGACGGAAATATCGTTATTCGAGAAGCCGGCAAACTTCAAACTATTGACAATATGCTCGGCCTGATCAATGTTTTGGGCGATGCAAAATACAGCTTTGTTCATGATTTTTCTCCAGTTGAGCCGATTAAGGCGTTTTAATTTCAAGTTGGTTGTCAACCTGCTTCACACCGCGTGTTTTTTGGGCGATTTTTTGCAGTTTGGCTTTTTCACCAGGATTTTCGACGGGTCCGCGCAGGGTCACCACACCATTACGGGTGATGATCTTGGCGTTGTGTGCGTCGAGTGACAGCGATTTGTTTCTGATGACCGTTCTGCGTATGGCCGCCGTGAGCGCGATATCGCCGCTAGTTTCCTTTTGGTCTTCGGGCAACAGGGTGGCACCGCCACTGTCACGGGCATTGCGCTCGGTGTTTTCCACTTGTGGATGTGCCACTGTGGGGTTGGCGCTGTCTGCGCAAACATTGCCTGTCATCAGCATTGATGACAGCAAGGCAAACGTGAATAAGACAATCCGATTCGACGAGAAATGTCGGGGATTGGCGTTTATCGACCACGTTGTAGCGGCTGATTCGTCAATGTTGTTTACTTTGCCTATGGTTTGCATAGGTTTCTCCTTTATTTTCCGAAAATGAGATAAATAAAAACCAGCACAATTGCGGGTATGCCTAGCAGCCAACCAATCACATATTTACCCATGTCGATTCTCCTGCAAAAAATGATAGTCTGATGTCGCCATCACATAGAGTATTTGTCCATTCTGATGAGGGGTATAATCTAGGTTGACATCAGACTATTCCCTAAGGAATTAAGCGGAACGGGCAAATCAATAAATATGCTGATAACGATCTGGCAGTGAGGTTAACGGTAAAATGAATGTGAGTCGGTGCGATTGCGCACATAATTAAAAAAACTTTACCGTTGGGTCGTGATACATTTTGGCTGGTACGGTGGCGTACAGACAACGCGGGGTAAATCTTGTGTAGTGACTGCCATGGAAGGTGTTATCCTTCCAGCATCTCAAAATCCAATGGTGGGAAAAATGCCCAAAACCCTCCGCGCCAAACCGGCCGCTGCTTCCGTAAAGCCAATCGACACCCCTACCCCGCCTGTAGACAAAGCCTGTCTCGGAATGGAGGGTACGCCTCCTATCATTGGCATCGGCGCATCGGCGGGAGGGCTGGAAGCCTTGGAACAGTTTTTTAGCCCCATCCCGAAGGTTTGCGGTGTTGCATTTGTCGTCATTCAACACCTTGACCCCAATCATAAAGGCATCCTGCCGGAATTATTGCAGCGGGCCACGGCGATGAGAGTCGCGCAGGTCAGTGATGGCATGGCAGTCAAGCCAAATTGCGTGTATGTGATTCCGCCGAACAAAGACCTGTCCATCCTCCACGGCAAGCTTCACTTGCTTGACCCGATCGCGACTAGAGGCTTGCGCCTGTCGATTGATTCATTCTTCCGGGCGCTGGCCGATGACCAGCATGAACGGGCCATCGGCGTGATCCTCTCCGGGATGGGTTCCGACGGCACCTTGGGGTTGCGGGCGATCAAAGAAAACGCCGGCCTAGCTGTGGTGCAATCGCCGGATTCCGCCAAATTCGATGCCATGCCGCGCAGTGCGATTGATGCCGGTTTAGCTGACATCCTCGCGCCGCCGGAAAAACTATGGGAACGGATTGCCGCCTATCTCAGCCATAGTCCGCGTGGGCTTCATGCCACCCAGGAACCGATCTTGGAACTGAAATCGCAAAGCGGCTTGGATCAAATTGTCATTTTGCTGCGGGAGCGGTCCGGCAACGACTTCTCACTCTACAAAAAGAACACCATTTACCGCCGCATTGAACGGCGGATGGGTCTGCACCAAATCGACGTAATCGCGCAGTATGTGCGTTATCTGCGTGAAAATCCGCAAGAACTTGACCTGTTGTTCAAGGAACTGCTGATTGGCGTGACCCATTTTTTTCGTGACCTAACGGTATGGGACTTCCTCAAGACCGATGCCATCCCCCAGTTGTTAGCCCGTTATCCGACGGGCAAGGCATTGCGGGCTTGGATACCGGCCTGCTCTACGGGAGAGGAAGCCTATTCCCTCGCCATCGTGTTCAACGAGGCATTGGCACAAAGCCAACCCAGCCACCGCTTCACCCTGCAAATTTTTGCCACCGACCTCAATCAAGATGCGATTGACAAGGCCCGCTTGGGTTTTTATCCAGCCAATATTGCCGGAGATGTGTCAGCCGAACGGCTAGATCGTTTCTTCACCGTCGAGGCACAAGGCTATCGCATCAACAAAAAAATTCGCGAGACCATCATCTTTGCCCCCCAGAATGTCATCATGGACCCGCCGTTTACCCGGTTGGACATCCTTTGTTGTCGTAACATGATGATTTATTTAGGGCCTGAGTTACAGAAAAAGCTTGTCCCGCTGTTTCATTACGCTCTGAACGCTCAAGGCATCCTGCTGCTGGGCAGTGCCGAAACCATTAGCGGCTTTACCCATTTATTCAATGCCATCGACAACAAATTGCGGCTATACCGGCGTATGGAGCATCCTATACAGTTGGGGGGCGTTGAATTTCCCGCCAAGCATTTCCCGGTGGCATCCCTAGGCGAAGCCATCAACGACAAAACCGACACCATCGCCAATCTGCAATCGCTGGCTGACCAGTTGCTGTTGCAATGCTTCTCCCCGGCGGCGGTATTGGTCAATGCCGAGGGCGACATTCTCTACATCAGCGGGCGCACAGGCAAATATCTGGAACCGGCCGCCGGCAAGGCCAATTGGAATATCCACGCCATGGCGCGTGACGGTCTGCGCCATGAACTCCCCGGCGCATTGAGGAAGGCCCAACACCAAACCGAAGCCGTCCATCTGCCGGGTGTGACGGTGGGTACAAACGGCGGGGTGCAAACCATCAACCTCACGGTGCAGACAATCACCAAACCCGAAGCCTTAAGCGGATTGCTGATCGTCGTGTTTACTGATGTGGCGACGCCACCCGTCCGCAAATCGTCTCGCAAGCAACCCAATGCGGCACAGCAATCCTTGTTGGCCGAATTGAAACAAGCCCACGAGACATTCCAAACGATGCATGAAGCAATGCAGACTGCGCAAGAAGAACTCACCTCCACCAACGAGGAATTGCAATCGACCAATGAAGAATTACAATCCTCCAACGAGGAATTGACGACCTCCAAGGAAGAGATGCAGTCCTTGAATGAGGAACTGCAAACCGTGAATGCAGAATTACAGGCTAGGTTGGACGACCTGTCACGCGCCAGCAATGACATGAACAATTTGCTCAACAGCATGGAAATTGCCACGGTATTTCTGGACAATGCGCTCAACATCCGGCGTTTTGCCAGCCATACCACCCATTTGTTCAAACTGATTAAAGCCGATGTGGGGCGGCCACTCTCCGACATTGTCACCGATTTGGACTATCCACAACTGCACCAAGACGCGGAAGAGGTGTTGCGTACCCTTAGTTTTAAGGAAAACCAAGTCAAAGCTTGCAACGACCGTTGGTTCAAGGTGCGCATCATGCCGTATCGCACCCAGCACAACGCCATTGATGGCTTGGTCATCACCTTTATTGATATTTCCGAGACTAAGAAACTGGAAGCCAGCTTAAGATGCAATCATGAAAAAGCCCTCTGACCCCGGGCAGAATGCCGCAGAACTGCGTCTCCAGGCAGAACAACAGCTTGCCGCCAAAGCAAAGACCTTGACGGGCAACCTGATCGACGAACGTAGGCTGATGCATGAATTGCAGGTTCATCAGATCGAATTGGAGATGCAGAACGAGGCATTGCAGGAAGCCCGGTCGGTGGCTGAACTGGCACTGGAACGCTATGCCGATCTATTCGATTTTGCCCCCATCGCTTATTTTACCCTGGGAATTGACGGTATCATCCAACAGACCAATTTCCGTGGGGGCTTATTGTTGGAACTTGGGCGGTCCAAGCTATCGGGGAAGCCGTTTGCTAATTGCGTCAGCTTCGAACACCGCCCCGAATTCAACCAGTTTCTGGAAAACGTGTTTGCCAGTGTCTGTGATGGCGCACAGCACTGCGAAATAATGCTTCAAGTGGGCAAAAATCACCGCTGGGTCTCTATTGAGGCGAGCGCCGACCCTACCCGGCAAACCTGTTTTGCGGCGGTAATGGACATCACGGAAAAAAAGCATACGGAGGAAATCATCCTCCAACAAGCCAATGTTGACCCGTTGACCGGGCTGCCCAATCGGCGTTTGTTTATTGACCGGTTGAAGCAGGCCATTCATAAATCCCACCGGGTGCATAATCATTTGGCCTTGATGTTTCTCGACCTTGACCATTTCAAAGATATCAATGACACCCTGGGTCACGACATCGGGGACGGATTGCTGAAGGAAATCGCCCACCGCCTGCAAGTCTGCGTTCGCGAGACCGATACCCTGGCGCGTCCGGGCGGAGATGAATTCATCCTGATCTTGGGCGAATTGGTCGATCTCAGGAGCGTTGACCGGGTTGCCCAGTGCATCCTGCGTTGCATGACAGCGCCATTCCAATTAAAAGAAGAACTTTGCTATGTGTCATTCAGCATTGGCATTGCGCTGTACCCGGACGATGCCGACAACTGGGAGGATTTACTCAAAAAAGCCGATCAAGCCATGTATGCCGCCAAGCAGCAAGGGCGCAACCGCTTTTGTTACTTCACGCCGGCCATGCAGGAAGCGGCAGAGACTCGCCTGCGCCTAGTCAATGACTTGCATAGTGCATTGCTTGAGAATCAGCTATGGGTGGCTTACCAACCCATTGTGGAATTGGCGACCGGCAACATTCACAAGGCCGAGGCATTGCTGCGCTGGCAACACCCTGTCCACGGTTTGATCAGCCCCGCCGAATTCATCCCCATCGCCGAGGAAACCGGCATGATCATCGAAATCGGCGAATGGGTGTTTCATCAAGCGGTTGCCCAAGTGGCAAAATGGCGTGCCAACGGTCATCCGCTGTTCCAAATCAGCGTCAACAAATCCCCCGTTCAATTTGGCGACGGACATACCGATTGGTTTGAGTATTTGCAGCATTTGAACCTGCCCGGCTCTTGTATTTTGGTGGAAATCACCGAAGGCTTGTTGCTGGATATTCCCCCGCGCGTCGCAGAAAAGTTGTTTGCCTTTAGAGACACTGGCATGCAAGTGGCGGTAGACGATTTCGGCACGGGCTATTCGTCGATGTCCTTCCTGAATAAATATGACATTGATTATTTAAAGATCGACCGGAATTTTGTGGTCAATCTGGATACCAATGCAACCGATATCTCGTTGTGTGAGGCCATGATCCTGATGGCGCACAAACTCGGCATGAAGGTCATCGCCGAGGGGATAGAGACGGCTACACAACGCGACAAGCTGCTGCAAGCCGGTTGCGACTATGGGCAAGGGTATCTGTTCTCCAAGCCTGTGTCGGCGGAGGAGTTTGAGAAGCTGTTTTAGCTTTCTGTGTGCGGTATCGAACAGACCAGCTAGTGGGTAGGGAGTATAACAAAGCATCGCCCGATCAACGGCGATAACCCTATCCTAGAAACCTCTTAAAGGTGCCCCATTATGCTGAAATTAGTTGTTGGATTTATATTGCTCATGTCATTACCCGTCATTGGCATGACTGAAGAACCCGCCGCAGCCGTAGAAGCGGTTCCAGCGGCCGCACCCGTGGCCCCTGCGGTAGCCCCCGAGGCCGCCCCGCCAGCGGCAGTCGCCGCCCCGGCATCAGCCGCCCCCGCAGCAGCCCCTACTAAGGCATTCCCTCCTGGATACCTGCCATGGAAAGCACCGGCCAAGTGAACCCATAGCCCTTGCGCCGATAAAGAAGCCGATTTGATCGGCTTCTTTCGCTTCTTGTCAGAATTAGGGGATATCAGATGAATGCACTCAAGCTCATGGCAATCGTGCTGATGGTAACTGGCCTGCTGGGATTGGCTTATGGACGTTTCAGCTATACCAAGGAAACCCAAGAAGCCCAATTAGGCCCACTCGAACTGACGGTTAAAGATACGCAGACGGTCATTATTCCAATCTGGGCCGGTCTAGGAGCCGTATTGGCTGGCGGTGGATTGATGCTTTTTGCGGGGAGAAAAAAACATGGTTAGACGACACTATTGGCAACTCTTGGCAATCCTGGCGACGTTCTGTTCAAGTACCGCAATGGTATTGGCCGAGGCAGCGGCACAGACAGGCGAATCGTTTAGTGACCGCTTCATCGCCCTAGGGTTTGCCGCTGGTTTGCTGGCGTTTGCTTTCTATAAAAGAAAATCCTCGCAATCTCCTCCCCTAATCAAAGCGGAGGAAACCAGCAAAATCCGATTGCTAGTGGACAACACTCCCAAGGAACCAGTCAGGCCGGCGGCGGTGGAATTGGCGGTGGCGGAACTGGCGGTGGTTGAGTTGGCCGTGGCAGAAAGGGCGGTCGAGGACGCTTCCATTGATGCCCATGCCGTCGGTAGAAATATCGTCGTGCCTGTCGATTTTTCCGCCAATTCCGAATTTGCAATCCGACTGGCCTTAATGTGGAGCAAACCGACTGACAGGCTGAAGATTGTTTATTGCATTGATTTGGACAATGCCTTTCCGGCAGAAAACCTGACGCCATCCGATTTAATTTCCATACACCCGGCGTTCGAGAATATAGATCTCAAAACCCGCCAACAGTGGAGCCAATTGCCGTGGGTCACGGTCCTGCCATTGGCACTGGAAATCGTCGAACGTTGGGCGGTCAATGAGTTTGCAAAGTTAAAACTAGGCTTGCCGATGGCTAATCGGATCAATGTCGAATTTTATGTTCGGCATGGCGACCCCGTTAAAGAAATCGTAATCCTAAGCGAAACCGTTTCCGCCAAGTTGATCGTATTGGTTGCGCACAAGCATTCCTTAACCGATAGGTTGATTAATGGGTCCCATGCCGACAAACTGCTTCATGCCTCGCGAACTCCCATCATCGTCGTGTGCGAACCGGTCAAATCCGATGTTAGTCTGCCCTATGAGATATTGATTACGACAGATTTTAGCGCCGAGTCCCTTCCCGTTTTTTTAGTGCTGGCGAATATTATCCAAGGTGCCAACTCTAACATTACCGTGTTGACTGTGGAAACGGCATTTAAGCAGCATCCCAAGGCTTCGGTCATGCTGGCTGGCTTGGAAAAGGAGTTTCTCAATTTAGGAATCCAGCTAAAGAATATCAAAATTAAGTCCCAGGCAGTGGAATCCGGCATTCTGAATTATGTGAAAACCCATCAACCGCAGCTTATCGCAATGAGTTCCCATGGTCGATTGGGGTTTTCCGAATTATTCCATAAAAATGTCACGAAAACGATTATTCATGATTCTGGAGTGCCTATTCTGGTGGTTCATGGGCAGTCCATGCCGACTACGGAAGCGGTTGGAAATCTTGGGGATTTACTGAACATACTGACAGGTTTGAATAATGGTTGAGCAATGTGTCTTGCTTCCAAGCATACACAGTCAATGTGCGGTATCGAACAGACAGCCATAACCATTTTCCCTACATTACTCTAAAGCCAGCCCAAGTTATGGAAACGACAGAATGAATCCAAAGTTAGCGGCTTTAATCCCTTCCCTACCATCTAATCAGGATAATTCTATGAAGGCTCACGTTATAAAAACATTGATACTCACAGGCTTAGCACTAGGCAGTTGCGTATTCGCAGCCAATTCACAAGCAGCGCTTGTGAATTTAAATGGTACCTCATCAATTGGTGCCACTGGGGCAACCATAACAGGGGTAGATCTAAGCGCACCCGGTGTGATAACTGTTGTAAATCCTAAATATGGTCTCAATAATGGCGATTTTTCGCCAATACCGCAAGACACTCTTTTTACCCTTGCCGGTCCATTGGATATTACCAATATGTCATCTTTTAACATTACCGGGCCAGCAAACATCGGAACCTATGTAGCATCTCAACTGATCATCATTACCCAGAGAACCAACTTTCTGGATGTGTATACCCGTGGCATTATCAAACCTGGCATCACGTTGGGAACTCAAGGGGGTGGCTGTGCAACGCCAACTGGCATTAACTTCTGTACTGAGTCAGATGCCGCTCTTCGTTGGAGTTTCACAAGGAGCTTCACGCAAACTCAAGAGTCTATTTCCGCGAGTGGCACGTTTGCTTCTCCTGGCTTTACCGTGGACATTCCTGAACCTACCAGCCTAGCCCTATTCGGAATTGGCCTTTTTGCCATGGCCGCCAACCGTCGGCGTTTGTCGGCTAAGCCTGCCGCTGCTAACTAAAAATCATGGAAGCTTGCGCATCGCACATATTCCCGGATAGCGATGGGTTTCACCATTAACAGTATTTTAGATTCAAAGTTTTTCCTGCTCTGCCTAAGTTAACCGGATGGCTTGCCATCCGGTCTTTTTTGCACTGGTTTTGAGTATCCAAAAAGGCATCGTCGAATTGACTAAAGACCCACCCGCATCCGTAGTGAGTAACCTTGATGATCCTCATAAGATTCATCGAAAAGCCGCAATGTATGCCATATTGGGCGATTTGCTGTTCATCGTCCTCCCCTTGGTGGTCATTTCCATCGTCGATGTGAGTGTTGGCCGGTCACTGTTCGCCATCATTGAATCGCCGGAACTATCATTTGGCTCGGCTGTATTATTCGGCCAAACCATCATTAAAGTCGTTTCTGGCTTTGCCCATACTAAACCCACCGGCGCGGAACAGCCAGTATTCATTATTGCGCTGATTATTGTATTCGGCTTGGTGCCGTCGCTCGTAGTATTGGCATTACTGCTCAGCGTTAACCCAATACCCTATGGCTTGCAATTAGCCCAGGCAGGCATCTTTGCCTTGGGGGTCATCGTATTCGGGTTTTTTGGCGTGAATGGGCATGCCCAATCGCTTCGGCATGGTGGCAAGGCAATAGAACGCCTAAGCTGAGTTACACATCTTCAAACCAGAGGTTTTACCATGGCACTTACACACCCAATCAATACAACCGACATTTTGCCCGAGTCTAAAACGCCACAACTTGCCCAAGCTTATTTCGTCGGTGGCGGAATCGCTTCGCTAGCCGGCGCGGCTTTCCTGATCAGGGACGGTCTTATCGCCGGGGAGTCCATTCATATTTTCGAGGAACTGGATGTTTCTGGCGGAAGTATGGACGGGTCCGGCTCAGCGGAAAAAGGTTATGTCATTCGGGGCGGGCGGATGCTCGAAGAGCATTACGCCTGCACCTTCGGCCTATTTGCCAGCATTCCCTCGTTAACCGACCCAATCAAAAGCGTCACCGAAGAAATTGTTGAATTTAGCCAAAAATATGTCACGTCATCCCGCTGCCGATTGCTAAAAAATGGCAGAAAAGTCGATGTTTCCTCTTTTGGACTGAGTGAAAAGGATCGTTTGGATTTGCTCGCACTCATTATCCATTCGGAAGACTCGCTTGCCAACAAGCGCATCGACGACTGGTTCTCGCCGACATTTTTCGAAAATAGCTTCTGGCTGATGTGGTCGACAATGTTCGCATTCCAAGCTTGGCATAGCGCGGTCGAACTCAAACGCTATCTGTTGCGGTTCATTCAATTATTCCCCGACTTCAATAAAATGGGCGGGGTTTGGCGCACACCTTATAATCAGTTTGATTCGATGATACTGCCCCTCGTGACCTGGCTTAAGGGGGAGGGGGTGAACTTCTCGATGAATACCGTGGTCACGGGGCTTGATTTTGACATGAGCCCTAATGAACAGGTGGTGACAAGCATCCGTTACACCTGCGAGGGCGAACGTAAAGCCTTAGCCGTTGCCCCGGAAGATCGAGTGTTCGTCACCTTGGGATGCATGACAGAGGGTGCCAGCCTAGGTTCCATGACATCACCCGCCACCATGAATTCTAAATCATCAGGCGGAGCATGGGGACTGTGGGAAGACATTGCCAATGGCAGACCCGGCTTCGGACACCCTGCCGTGTTTGACGGCCACATCGGACGGACCAAGTGGCAGTCGTTCACCGTGACACTCAAAGGATCAGCCTTCTTCGACTTCATGGAAGCATTCACTGGCAATGAGGCGGGTACTGGCGGCTTGGTCACCATAGTCGATTCGAACTGGTTCATGAGCGTCGTTCTGGCGCATCAGCCGCACTTCATCAATCAACCGGAGAATGTCTTCGTATTTTGGGGTTATGGCCTATTTCCTGACAGGATAGGCGATTTCGTCAACAAACCGATGTCCGAATGCACGGGCGAGGAGATTTTGCAGGAATTGTTCCAACATCTCAAACTGGGCGACAAGGCGCAGCCCATTATCGATGCCGCCATCTGCATTCCCTGCATGATGCCGTTCATCACCAGCCAATTCATGCCTAGGGTCAAAGGCGACCGGCCCGATGTCGTCCCGCCTGGAGCCAAGAATTTTGCATTTATCGGACAGTTTTGCGAAATCCCGGATGATGTGGTGTTCACCGTTGAATATTCTGTCAGATCGGCGCAAATGGCTGTTTATGCGTTGCTTGGCATCGATAAGGTGATTCCGCCCGTGTTCAAGGGGCATCACGATGTCGGCGTGCTATTCAACGCACTGACCACCATGCACCATTGAGTTAGCGTTACCCACCCTTCACCGTCAGCATAGGTATCTACACAACTTGCAAACTATGGTTTTACTCCCCTCCCCCTCGCAGGGGGAGGGGCCGGGGGAGAGGGTTTCGGGATGGTTGATGAGACGACAAGCTATTTATAATCAACCCAGTACCCCTCTCCCTAAATCCCTCCCCAAGGGGGGAGGGACTTGTGTAGATACCTATGCACCGTCAGTGCGGCAGCGCACCGACAATAATGAGCGCTTTCTGTATGCTTGAAGCAGTCAGTGTTAACGGTCGACAAGGCAATGTACATCACAGCGGATAATTGCTTAGGACCCAGTAGCAGATGGCCCAATTGAGTAGGTATTGCAGGGGCCACACATAACCCACTATAAGAGGAAAATCCATGAGCGCCGTATACGAAGTCAACAACGAAGCCGAGGTCGTCCTGCCACTGCTCAGTCACTTGCTTGAGATGGCAGATAATTATCGCCGTAGCGATTCACCGCACCAAGCCATTGAAATGTATTACGAGTTGGCCGAACGCAATGCCGATTCCTTTGAGGGGCAGGAAGCTCGCTGCCGACTGCTGGAGATTGCCGAAGAATATGAACAGGCAGACATGCCCCATGAGGCTCGTAGCATCTATGAGCGATTGTTGGTGGAGCAAACAGATAAAGAAGAAGAATAAGCCAGAACTGGGACAATATTGTTGACTGGATGCATTCGGGACAACCCTGTCCCGAACCCTATGGGCGTCTGGCCTAAGCAAATCGGCTGTCCTGCCGATTTGTCCTGCTTCCCGGCAGGAATGACGGTTTATACATCAACGTTTTGCCTCATAATGAGAATTGCTGAACCCGTCAGCGATACAATGATTGCTGCAATTCCATCCCCGCCTTCTCAGCTTGGCAATCGCGTTTGGGTTTCAAGCCTTTGGCGCGAACCGCTTTAAGTTCGGCTTTGGCCGCTTCCACATCCTTGAGGAAATTCGCATCCGAATGTAGGAGGGCGACGGTGTAAGCCCCTAAAAACCGGCCTTGCAGGGTGTCGCTATACCAATGCACGTTGCAGACGATGCGGCTCATTCCATACGCCTGACCTCTCGCCAAGATCGCATTGGCCTGATCGGGTGAAACCTCGGCGAGGATCAACGCCCAAGCCATGCCTATGGCATTATGCGAGGACGGATAAGACCCGCTTTTCTCCAACCTTGGCCTATCCTCCGGGGTGCAAATCGGTTCATTATTGATTAAGAACGGACGGAGGCGGTGATAATGTTCCTTGGCGGCTTTAGCCGATTCTTTCGCGTCGATCACTGAGCGGCTCAACAGGGTATAAAGATGGGGCGTATCCTGTTCGGTGACCGGGGCATTCAAAGCGCAGGAAAAGGTATCTGCCCCTTGCGGAAACGAATAATCGGCATCCAATTTGGCCAGCGCCCACGCCGGGGTATCACGCAATGCCAAGCTATTTTTGCTGAACTTTTGGTCTAGGGCGAAAGCGGCAGAATCGGCGGCTGGCGGCGGCGGCAGTAGTTGGTAACTGTCTGGCAGTGCGCTGGCAGGCAGATAGCCAACCTGCGAGTCTTTGCCAGACATGGCTTGGGCTGGTTTGTCATGTACCTTATGACCGGCGCAAGCTGTCAGCATCGCCGTTGTCACCAAAGCCAGCAAAAAATTAGATGCCAATGTCTGTTTGGAAAATGGGATCATGATGGTTTGTCCTAGCGATTTTTCGCTTCGATCAAAAGAAAATGAAAGAAACTCAACTGATTGCTAGTTCCCAAGCTTCAGCTTGGGAACCCTAACACTTGGAATCCAATTGCTTGGAAGGCTAGATGTTGAAGCTCCAGTTTTGTTGCATGTTACCAGATTCTCGCAAGCTAGATTAAGGATATGTTAGCGACTTCTGGAAATCGAGCGGCTTTCGTGTTGTAAGCGGAAGAAGTAGGAGCTTCTAAGACCGGGTTCCCAAGCTAGAGCCTCACTGCCATTAAGTTAAGCCGTCATACCGGCATGGATGCCGGTATCCAGGCCATGGACGGTAACTATCAGTTGGCATAAGTGCTTGATTAAGCGTTTCAGGCTGATTATAGCTTGCCATCCATGGACGCTGGATTTTGGCATCCATGCCGAAATGACGAGTTAACCCGTTCTTAACCTAATGGCAGTGAAGCTAGAGCCTAGGAACTAGCACAGCTAAAAATCGTGTTAATGCGGGAAAACCAAATTGATGCCCGAGGGGGGATTCAAGGGATAAATCACGGGTGGCGGCGGGTAGTTATTACTGTGGGTATGTGGGGGTTGTTGATAAACATTAGGCGGCTGATACCGGTATCGCTGATCTTGTTTATAGTGCCCCTTCGCTTTGTGCTTACCGTTATTGCCATTGTTCCAGTTTTTATTGCCGCTATTGCCCTTTCCTTGATGGTTGCCGTGGTTATCGGCAAGGGCTGGTGTCATGGTCATGGCGCTGATCACTAAGGCCACTAAGAATGCCAGCATGGGCATTCTGATGATAGACTTGAATTGCCAAACAAGAGCGCTATTTTTCTTCATGTCATGTCTCCACAGAATTCAACTCTGCGCCTAGGACACATCGTCGGACGCATGGATTCAAGTGGCTAGAGTGGCGTATTTTCCTTGGCGTGTCTGTTCGACAGCGCACAGAGAATGTTGCCTTATGAACATGGGGGCGGTACAGCAACAAACATTAGAGCATTTTTCAGGTTCAAGATTCAGCCGAAAAAATGTACGGGTATCCATCTGGAATCTCAAGACTCCTCCCCCGTCCAGAATGAATCAGGCAAGTGATCCCTTATAGTTTCTGTTCAAATGTCCCGGCTTGTTCCCTCTGTGCCGTTGGACACCAACCCGCTAGGCCCGCATAAGCCGAGCTTTGCGGATGCAAAATTAAACCGGACTGGCTGTCAGGGCGCTAATCCCTGCATCCCCTCGTAATGCTCCTTGCGCAATCGGGCAATATCGCACAAATATGGCGCGGCCTCGGTCAATGTGCCGGTTTCCATAGCCGACCATGCTGGACAACGCGGGCAATAGCTTCGCGTGTCGCAAGTGCGGCAGGTGGATACGGGTGGCGGTGCGTCGCCCACAAAGCGCTGCACGCCTTCCCATGCCGCGCGAAATCCGATATCGAGTGGACGCACCGCAGGTTGGGACAAGCTCAGGCAAGGGTTCATTTCGCCGGAAGAATTGATGACAAATGCGGTTTTACCGGCTTGGCAGTTGAAATTGGAATCTTTGTTGAGGGATGAGTCGCGGAACGCGGTTTCGACCCACTCGTCGGCAGATATGCGGTCGGTGGCTTCAAGGCTGACACACTCTTGCGCGGACAGGCGACAGTCTTCAACCTCGGAATGATTGCCATCGCGCCGTTTTGACAGCATCCAAGCCCCCGCAAACGACACCCCCCAATTGCGCGCCATCTGCTGCATCGCTTCCAATTCGCCGACATTGTGCCGAGTGATAGTCGTTTTGAGCCCGAGCGGAACGCGATGTTTGAGGAGCGCTTCAATTCCAGCGCAGCAGCGTGCGTAACTGCCGGCAAGACCGGTGACGGTTTCGTAGGTGGCGGCAGTCGCGCCATAGAGCGTGATTTCGGTAAGACTCGGTGGGGCTTCCGCCAAGCGTTGCGCTATCTTGTCGGTGATGAGCGTTCCGTTGGTGAAAATCGTCAGGATGAGACCCATGCGCGTGAGCGGCGTGTAAATCTCAAAGAAATCAGGGCGCAAAAAAACTTCGCCGCCCGTGAGTAACAAAAAAACCATGCCGTTGTCAGCGGCATCGTGCGCAAGCCTAAGCCACTCCGCGGCGGACAATTCCTTCGCACGTTGCGCAAGATCACGGGCGGAATGGCGAACATAACACATTTGACAAGACAGGTTACAGCGTTCGGTCAATTCAAACACGCCGCTCACTGGTTGGCGAATTAAGGCGGCGCGGTGCTGCAATTCGCGAATTAGCGAACTATAGTCCGTAGGTAGCGCGGTCATGATTGCAGCGCCTGTAGGTGTGCGATCTCATCCAAGAACGTTTGCACATCCACGCGGGCGTTCGCAAAATCCACGTCAAACTTTTCCGCGACGGCGGAGGCCAGTTCGTCCACGGAGCGCTCTTGGGCCAACAGTTCCCACACGCAACGCGCTGTGTCATTCAGGACGATGATGCCATTCACATCGACGACTCGCGCACCAATGGGTACAAGCAAGCTTTCACCGCCGACGTTTTGCATGACAAAGTCATTTGTGCGTTTAAATGATTGCACTGGGTTTCAGTTAGATATGGACAGTTTATGGGGTGGCCGACTATCCGTATGCTGACACGCAATAACCGGACGCCGAATTGGCTCAATTACGCCCCACCTACTGGTGGGGCGTAGGCATGTCAACAGGCTTTAGGTTGACAGGCGGCACGGACAAGCCAAAATAACTCACTTGCGCTTATCCGTTATGATCATCGTCACTGCACAGATTATCATGTGCCAAGGATCAAAGGCGAACAGAGAGATGCGGCAAAATTAGCAGCCGCATGGGGTTCCGGTACCCGGGTAATTACCCGTACTCAAAAGCCTAACCTCCTGCTCGCGGGTAACCAAGGTCGCCGTCGGCGGTTGGTAAGGCAGCTTTTTATCGGTGGTTGTGTTGATGGGTTGCTTAGTGTTGGCGTTCATGAACATTCTCCTGAAAATTAGGAATCGGATGTTGGATTGCGCAAATTTAATAAGTTATCGTGTGCGATCACTTCTTCTAAAGACCCTATGCGCATTTGATACGGTAGCAATCCGTTTTCAATTATCACACTTTTAATTGGATTGTCAAGCCTGACAGAAAAGATGCAGCAATTCTCATTTTGGCACAGCAATGACGGCGTTTCGGATATAGCTGAAACAACTTGCCAATCAGGAAGATATTTGAAACCTCCCGGCGACCACGCCGACAACCGTCAAATCTTCGTCAAGTTCTTCCCATCTCAAGGCATGGCCTCCTACCTCAATCTGGACTTCTTTCAACTGCGCATCTGAAGCTCGGCTTAGTATTAGAAAACGGTCAGCAGGAAAACCAAATATTCTTCCATCAGTCAATTCAAGGAAAATCATTCGCTTTTCTGCCCAAGCTTTGAGGGCGACAGGTTCAATATCGGATAATAGGGTGTCCATGGTATTTATCAATGTGCCTGTTTTCAAATCACCGTCATTTCGGCATGGATGCCGAAATCCCGGCCATGGATGGTAACTTGAACTTTACCGATAAATCCCATTATGCACGAGTCAAATCTTCCCACAAATCCTGCCACTCAGGATTGCTTTTCTCAATTAACGTAATCTTAGCGTGGCGTTGCCATTTCTTGACTTCTTTTTCCCGAAGAATGGCGCTTTCCATATTTTCATGTTGTTCATACCATACCAAGGTATGGCATTTATAACGTTGGTTGAATCCTTCCACAAGATTGTTCTTATGTTGATATACCCGTTGAATGAGATTGGAAGTGACTCCAACGTAAAGAGTTCCGATGCGGTGGCTGGCGAGGATGTAGACGCAAGGATGTTTCTCCATTTGTTTTGGTGCGATTGATGTTTTGAGATTTATGGCTGTGGAGAGTTACCGTCCATGGCCTGGATTTCGGCATCCATGCCGAAATGACGGATTAGGAAATTTTACATTTTTGTCTGGCGCACTGGCTTATCGGCTGAAAAATTCTTGCCAATCTGAGATTAGTAATGGTGCGGCCGATAAAGCTAGATCAAAATACTCTCTATAATTATTCAAGACTACAGTATAGGATGTTTTACTTGTTGGGTTTTGTATTTTTAATGGAAATATAATCTTATGACTTTGAGTGTGAGCCCAGCGATTTGCTAACACATAGATACTAGACTGGCGCATCAATATTCCATATCTATTTTCATTTTCTCGCGTCCAATTAACTTTATTCATCCTATCAGCTAATATATCCATATAATCAAATATTACATCAGCATATTCGTAGAGATTCTCTGTCATTACTTGGAGCCATCGAACATAGAATATATTTTGAAACTGAATCCAATCGACTAAAACTATATTACTATTATTAGAAGCTTCTATTGCACCGCTTTGAAATCCTGATTTAGAAATTATATAGCCTCTGTTTGCTCCGCAGTCGTCGGCAACAGTTCGAAATGAATGTACCACACTTTTTGGAATTCGTTTTGACCAGTATTTGCACTCGCAGATGAGCAAAAGAGGTGGTGCATATGAAAAGTCTTTGATATATACATCAATTTCAATCTTTCCCCTTGCCGTTTCAATTATTTTTTTTACTTCTGGTTTGCAACCTATTTCAACAAATAGTTTGGCTGTCAAATTTTCTAAATCACGCCAATTATTCGGAGTTTTCTCAATAAGCATTATATTTTTTCATCTAACTTAGAGCTTTATATCATGATTGTGTGTAAACATTACTACTTCCTTTCTCACAAAGTCAATGCCCTAACCTTCAACACTCATTCCGACAACCCACTCCAATTGTCACAAACCTGACAACCCACCATCCTCCAACCCATTGAATTAGCGACAAAACACAATTGGCACAACCTCTGCTAGGGTTTAACTAAACACCAACCCAGAGGTCAATCATGACAGAGATCATCCGCCGCAAGAAAGCCATGTCGGTCAATCCGCTCAAGGCCAGCCAGCCGGTGGGCGGGTCGTTGGCGACCTTGGGGTTTGACCGCGCCATGCCGATGTTGCATGGCTCGCAAGGCTGCACGGCGTTTGCCAAGGTATTCTTTGTGCGCCATTTCCGCGAGCCTATACCCTTGCAATCCACCGCGATGGATCAATCTAGTTCGGTGATGGGTGCTGATGAAAATGTTATCGAGGGTTTAAAGACGGTTGCAGAGAAATCCAAACCGGACCTGATTACGGTATTGACCACGGGTTTGTCGGAAACTCAAGGCACGGATGTCAAACGCTGCGTGAAGGAGTTTCGCGCCAAGTATCCGCAATATGAAAACGTGGCCGTGGTGGCGGTAAATACGCCGGATTTTTCCGGCTGTTTGGAATCCGGTTATGCCGCGACGATTTCTGAGATTATTTACGAATTGGTGCCCGAATCAAACAAAGTCGGCGAGCGTAAACGGCAAGTGAATGTGCTGGCCGGGCCTATGCTGACACCGGGGGATTTGGAGCATCTGCGCGACATCATCGAATGGTTTGGACTGCGAGCGGTGTTCGTGCCGGATGTCTCGGATTCCTTGGACGGGCATTTGACCGATGCGGATTTCTCGCCTATCACCCTCGGCGGTACGCCTTTAGCGGAATTGAAAACCTTGGGCGAGGCGATTGCCACCTTGGTGGTCGGCGCATCAATGAACAAGGCCGGCGATATTCTGGAACAACGCACCCATGTTCCGACCTATCGGTTTGACCATTTATTTGGCATCAAGGCCATGGATGCTTTGATGATGGCGCTGACCGGCATCAGCGGGAATAAAGTGCCTGATCGCTTGGAACGCCAACGCGCCCAATTGCAGGATGCGATGGTGGATACGCATTTCATGCTTGGCTTTCTGCGCGTCGCCATTGCCGCCGACCCGGATCAGTTGAATGCCTTCGCGCATTTGGTTCGTGAGATGGGCGGGGAAACTGTGGCGGCGGTGGCAGCGGGGGATGGCCCGGCCTTGGCAAGCTTGCCGTTTGCTACGGTTAAAATCGGCGATTTGGAGGATATGGAACAAATGGCGAGGGAAGCCAAAGCCGAGTTGATCATCGGCAATTCCCATGCGGTGCAAACCGCCGAGCGTCTGCATCTGCCGATCTTGCGCTGCGGTTTCCCGCTGTACGATGTGGTCGGCGGCTACCAAAAGACTTTCATTGGCTACGCCGGGTCTAGGCAGACTTTATTCGATCTGTCCAATCTGGCTTTGTCAAACAATCACGCTCACGAAGTGCCGATGTATCGCTCGATTTACGGGCAGAAACCGGCCAATGAATCATTTACCCAACCGTTGGAGGCAACCGCCCATGGCGCTTATCCGACACATGCGCATAGTTGATAAAAGCGAGGAAGAATTGGCGATGGCAACCTCCCTGAAAATTGCGTTTTGCACCGATGACATGAAAACCGTCAACCAGCATTTTGGCTCCGCCAAGACTTTCGCCATTTACGCGGTGGACTTGGAGCAAAGCACGATGTTGGAAGTGGCGGAATTCGGCAAATTGGATCAAGACGGGAATGAAGACAAATTATCCACCAAGATCGATTTGCTGGGTGACTGCGCGGCGGTGTATTGCGAGGCGGTAGGCGCTTCCGCCATCCGCCAGTTAATGGCCGCTGGCATTCAACCTGTCAAAGTCCATCGAGACAGCCAAATCAATGATTTGATCAGTGATTTTCAGGCTGAACTGCGCACCGGGCCTTCCGCTTGGGTCGCCAAGGCATTGGCTAGACAAGGCGGTGGATTGGAGAAATTCGCCGAGATGGAGGCGGACGGGTGGGATGAATAGGTAAATGCTGTAGCCCGGATGTAGCGAAGCGTAATCCGGGTTTGCGGATTTCCACCCGGATTGCGCCGCAAAGCGGCTCCATCCGGGCTACAGAAAAAGATTTGAAATGATTAACTGGAGACAACACCATGCAAAACGCCGCATTAGCGATAACCGAACAAGACGAAACCGAACTGCAAGCCGAGTTCGTGAAAGAGATTGCCAAACAAATTCGTGCCATCGACACCTATGACACTTATCAGGGTTGGTCCGATGCGCAAGTGCTGGACCCGTTGATCCTGACCAAGGAGCGCAAGCGGGAAATCCCCATCATCGGCGACCCGGACGAAATCACCATCTCCCGTGTCAAGGCGTTTTACAACGCCGTCGCCAGTTTGATCGAGAAGAAGACCAAATTAATGGCCGTGCCGGTTATCAATCTAACCCACGAAGGTTTCGGGCGGGCGTTTGTCATCGTCGGCAAGTTGATTGTCGTCGATAAGACGCTACGCGATGTCCATCGCTACGGCTTTCCGTCCTTCGCCAAACTCAACGAGGAAGGCGACAAGCAGATAAGCAAAGCCGTCGAGTTGATCGAGGCTTACGGAGAAGTGGCAAATTTGTGAAATCCCCCTTAACCCCCTTTTTCAAAGGGGGGAAATTAGTGCGAATAGAGGCAAAGAAAAATGACTCCCGAAGAATTGCAAGCACTGGAGAAAGAAGTCGCCAAAGCCAAGCGCATCGCCAGCGATTGGGCTTCGAAGATGCACGATTTAGTCGAGGACCGCTTGCCGGCGGCCTACGAAGAAATCCCCGAACTTGCCGAGTCAACGCTTAAAGCCTGCAAGGCTTGGGCGGCGGCAAACGAAAAACTGAAACAAGCGAAAAAGGCGCTGGCGGCATGAAGTCCGCGTCAACAAGGAGAATCCCATGAGCAAACCCATCACAGGTGTCACAGCGGGCGGTGCTGTCTGGACACCGGCTTTCGTACAGTCCATCGCCCAAGAACGATGCATCGGCTGCGGTCGTTGCTTCAAAGTCTGCCCACGCGATGTGTTCGATCTGGTTGATCGAGCCGATGTGTTGGATGCGGATGAAATCGACGATTTCGACGATCTGGACGATGATAACGCCCAAGTCATGAACATCAAAAATGCCTTGGACTGCATCGGTTGCGAAGCCTGTTCCAGAGTTTGTCCGAAGGATTGTTTTACCCACACTGCGCTGCCGCAAGCCGCCTAAGCTAAGGAGACGTCATGCCCAGACCGTTAAAACATGTCTTCGTCTGCGTCCAACGCCGTGCCGAGGGTCATCCCCGTGGTTCTTGTTCCCAGCATGGCTGCGACGATGTGATGAACACTTTCCTTGGCGAAATCCAAAGACGCAATCTTTTCGACAAAATCGCCGTCACCAATACCGGTTGCTTGGGTCCCTGCGGCTATGGAACCAGTGTATTGGTTTACCCGGAAGGCGTCATGTATGGCAAGGTGACCAAAGGAGATGTCGCTGCCATCATTGAAGAGCATTTGCTCGGCGACAAACCCATTGAGCGCTTAAAAGTCCCCGATTTTATATGGAGTTGAGATGAACTCACTCGCCTATTCCGACGATTCGGTCTTGTTTGGCACATCCATCTTGCCAGCGACCAACCATCGCTTGCAATACGCCGTCGCGGCCCGTCATCATGACAATAGCGAGGCTGAAAATGTGCTGTGGGAAGCCCGTGCCGAAGACCCTTCTTGCTTGCCGGTTTATTTTGCGCTTTACAAGTTCTATGCAAACAGCAATAAGTTGGAACGGGCCGAGCGGGCGGCCCGCTTGGCCTTGGCCGAATCCTCCCGGCAGGCCGGGGTTTGCACCGATTGGAAAAAGCTCAGCCGAGACCCACAGCGGAAAAAACTCTATGCCAGCGAAGCCGGATTGTTTTATCTGTTCTCGTTAAAAGCCTTGGCTTTTATCAAGCTGCGCCGCCAGCACTGGGATGAGGCCAGTGATGTTCTTCGCCATTTGGCAAAGTTGGACCCGGAGGATCGTTCCGGCGGCTCGGTAGTGATAGGCATGGCTGAATCAGTCGGTGCGATGGGTTTGGAATATGAACCCAGTTGAGTGCAAGCCGCTAGGCGAGACGATTTGCAATCGCCTTATCGCAGAAATTCTCAAACTCGGTCTATCCCCGGAAAATGTTTCGAGTTTGCCAAACTATGATGAGGCGGGTTTTACCACGGAAAAAGACACTTATAGCGGTATGGATAGTCTGGTAGGTGTTTGGAAGAACCCGAACGGCTACCGTATCGGTGAAATCAAGGTTCACGGCGATGGCAGTTTTTATGCAGAATATGATGTGGCCTTGCAACACCCAACCGATGCGCGTTGGTTTGTGGAGTCGGTGGTCGCTTGGGGAAAAGGCGAACTCATCCGATCCGAGGCTAGGTTATTGGCGGCGTTGGGATCATGAAACCCTCACTTAACCTCCTTTACGCTTTTCGTTGCCTTGGATCGGATCAAATAGTGAAAAAATCAGTGGT
>CAIYXP010000278.1 GCA_903930145.1 uncultured Methylococcaceae bacterium | reverse complement strand
GGATACAAGAGCATCGGTCGTGTCCCACAGTTTGCCATCCTTGGACGATGGATTCCGGCATCCCTGACCGGAATGACGGGTCTCCAACACTTGAGTTTAACGATCAATGAAGAGGGCAAACTAGATTCACCTCCCTGTGATCTGGATAGCGGCAATCCATGCCGGAATGACGGCTTCCGCGCCAGAATGAGAATTGCTGAAACAGGAATATAAAATTGCCCATGCTTCCCATCAATCGGGTAAAATCTTCTGTTTAGTTTTAGAGAGTCATCAGATGATTCAAGTCGGCATCGTCATGGGCAGCAATAGCGACTGGGAAGTCATGCAACATGCGGCAAAACAATTAAAAGAGTTAGGGATTGGCTTTGAAACACGGGTCGTTTCCGCACATCGCACCCCGGATTTGCTATTTGAATATGCAGAAAGCGCGGCCCCTAGGGGTTTGCAATGCATCATCGCCGGCGCGGGCGGGGCGGCTCACTTGCCGGGTATGTTGGCGGCAAAAACGACATTGCCGATTTTAGGCGTGCCGGTTCCGTCTAAATACTTGAGGGGCATGGACTCGCTCTACTCTATCGTGCAAATGCCCAAAGGCATTCCGGTGGCAACCTTTGCCATCGGCGAAGCCGGGGCGACAAATGCGGCCTTATTCGCAGCGGCGATGTTGGCAAATCATGATTTTGACTTATGTGACCGCTTGCAAGCCTTCCGCCAACATCAAACCGATACCGTGCTGGCGATGCACTTGCCTGAGGTGGACGGATGAGACAGCCTATCTTGCCAACCGCCATGCTCGGCATTTTGGGCGGTGGACAGTTGGGCCGCATGTTTACCATGTCTGCCTTGTCCATGGGTTATCGCGTCACCGTGCTAGACCCTGACACCGAAAGCCCCGCCGGGATGCTTGCCGATGTTCATCTGTGCGCCGCTTTTGACGATCCGGCAGCTTTACAGCAATTGGCAGACACCTGCCTAGCCGTGACCACTGAATTTGAAAACGTGCCAGCGGCCAGCATGGCCTTCTTGGAACACCATATTCGCGTCAGCCCTTCATCCGAGGCGGTATCCATCGCCCAAGACCGTATCCGCGAGAAGAATTTCATCTTTAATGCCGGGTTGCAAGTCGCTCCGTTTCTGGCCATTGAAAACTTGGAAGATTTGCAGCAAGACTTGAGCGGGCATTTACCCGGCATCCTGAAAATCGCCCGTTTAGGTTATGACGGCAAGGGACAGGTTCATGTCAACTCGTTGGAGGAAGCCAAGAACGCCTTTCTTGCCATGGATAGCAAGCCTTGCGTGTTGGAACGCAAACTGAATCTGAAGACCGAGGTTTCTGTGATCGTCACCCGCACTGGCATTGGGCAATCGGTTTGCTTCCCGGTGGCGGAAAATCATCATGCCGGGGGCATACTTGACATCAGCATCGTTCCTGCACGGGTCGCAAGCAGCGTCGCCGAACATGCGAGGGAAATGGCCTTGCAATTGGCCGAGTCCTTGGATTATGTCGGTGTGTTGGCGGTTGAATTTTTCGTGCTGGACGACGGGGAATTATTGATTAATGAAATCGCCCCCCGTCCGCATAACAGCGGTCATTACACCTTGAATGCCATCCAAACCAGCCAGTTCGAGCAACAAGTGCGCGCCATGTGTGGCTTGCCCCCCGGCGACACACGCTTGCTAAGCCCGGTGGTCATGGTGAATTTGTTGGGCGACATTTGGGGCGATGACGAACCCGCCTGGGAATTATTGCTCAGTCAACCCAATGTCCACTTGCACTTATATGGCAAGAAGTCCGCACGGGTGGGCCGCAAGATGGGGCATTTTAATGTGTTATCGGAAGATGCCGATAAAGCCTTGAATCAGGCTTTGGAACTCAAGGCTAGGCTCAATAGAACATGAAAAAGACCGACTCGGTTTCCGAAACCGAGTCGGTCTTGATCCGCTTAGCATTTACATCCCGAAAGGATAGTCTTTTCGATTCAACACCCCACTGGCCCGAACCCCTTGCAAAGCTTTGGCATATTCGGCCAGCACTGACAAACTGTAATCCAAACGCTTGCGCAATGCGGCATCATCATCGGATTGCGGGGTATCTTCGTTGAGTACATCATTGACTTGACGGACAATAATATGCTCGGATATATATTGTAAATGCGTGTTTTTGTAACTACTGACCCGCAATTCGGCAACCGGGTAAGCCCCATTGCGAGAAGCGGAAACGCCAACGATCAAGCCTGGTTTATGATACAGGCAACCGTCGGCGGCAAACAGGAAGAAATTCTTCAAGGCAGCCGGCACCATGCCCCCCCATTCCGGTGCGATGACAATTGCCGCATCACAGCTTTTCAGTTCGGTGGAAATGGGCTTCCACACTTCCATAATCTTGGGGTCACCCTGCCAGATGCCTTCATCCCATAAGGGCAAGGGTGTTTTTCCAAGATCCAAAATCACACTGGAGGCGCTGCTGTCGTGAGTCGCAAGCTGCTTTTCAATGTAGAGAGCGACTTTGCCGGATTGTGATTGGGGCCTGTGACTGCCCGAAATAATGGCGTATTTCATAAGTTGTTCCTGTTGGATTGAATAGATTGATGACCCACTATTTTAGCCTAAGTAACGCCCTAATCCTGCCACGGCGATGGTGATTAGCCCTAAGATCAAATTCAAACCGACAGCTTTGCGGATATCGCCCAGCCGTTCAGCGGCGACGGCCCAATTCTCAATGACGACCGCTTCTTTCAGGCCACAATAATATTTGCCGCGTATCAAGAAAAATACCACTGTCATCACGACAGCCATCAGTAACATCAAGTGAATGTGCCAACCCACATTTGCCATGCCACCCAGTCCGCGTATCATCCAAAAACCGGTCAGGAATAACAGCACGATACTCGCTTTGACCCAAGGGAAAAATCGCCAAAAAACATTCTTCCACAGGGTTAGTCGAACGGGAGGCTCCAACATTTCCCCCGCCACCGGACGGAGTATTTGATAGGCGAAGAACATGCCGCCTACCCAAACGGTGGCGGCGAACAAATGCAAAACTAAAGCAAGTGACATGCGAAACCTCTTAGGGCCAATAAAACAGGTTCATACTAAGGTATTGTCAATGAAAAACTAGAGTAATATAATCGATCAAAGTCTAACTTACCATCCCTCTTCGTATCCACCCCAAAATATAGAATGTAATTTCCACTCGGTATGCCTGTCGCATCAAACAACTTTAGATCCGCTACATTCATCAATCGCCCTTGGTAAGCTGGCGACACGCGACTTAAGTCTGTTCCTATATCGATCCATTGATCAGGATAGACATAAGAATAATAATGTCCCCAAGGGGAGTATGCCACAAACCACCAGTCTGCAATGACACCTAAATTTCCCCCAACAGAGGTCTGTATGGAGATTGAAGATCCATTTTGGTTGATTGTTGTTGTCGTAACGGGTTTAGCCAAAAAACCATGCGTTCCCAAGGCATCCACGAAATAACCAGTGACCTCACCATGATTATTAATACTATTCGGATAGGTGTTCAGAGCATTGACAACATCAATATTGACAAATTGACCACCGCTAAACATGAAACCATGCGAAATACCACCGGCATCTATGTAATACCCAACTACTTGATCGTAATCATTTATTCCATTCACATAAGTGCCATTGGGCGAACCTAATGACGCTGCATTGGGATGATCTAGGGTGTTGTAACTTTTGCCATCGTAAATGAAGCCATGATAAACTGATTGGGCATCTTTAAAAAATCCCGATATATGTGCGTCATTATTAATACCAGTGGCGTAAGTTCCTAAACCTGATAATGCATTAAGATTTTCAAGGGGGGTGACGACAAAGCTCTGATCATCAAACCTTAGACTTTGAATTAAACCATCTGAATTGCGAAAATATCCAACTACTTGCCCTAAATCATTGATATCAGATAAAACTATAGAATCTGAAGTTGTGTTGTTATTTGTGATAGAGATATAACTACCATTGCTCGCAACGAAGCCTTGTAAAATATTATTGGCAGGTATTAAAGTGCCTACGACCCGACCAAGTTTATTAAAACCAGCGGCAATGAACTTAGAAGACTGTCCATTGAGATGGTCAAGAGATGTGTAAACACCCTCGCTATAGAAGAAGTTAACGATTTTATTTTGGCTGTCAGTATAATATCCGATCAATTCTCCGTTATTATTGACATCCATAAGTCGCATATTTAAAGACCGTGAGTTAGGATGATCTAATATCGTGAGATCATAGCCTAGGGTTTCAGCATTTGTGAAATTAGGTATAAAACATAATATCAAAGATATATATAGACCAAAGCTTTTTATCATAAACACCTCTTATAACAGGATTAAGTCATTTATGGATCGTAAAAAAAAGCCGATCTAAATCGTTTAGTTTTCTTCAAGATTTCGACAAGGCTCATGCACGATATTTCTCATTGACTTTACAGGATGCGAGATTTTAAAGAAATTCAATTTGGGGTACCCCACAACATCAATGCGAATATTCAACTAACCATGCCTCTTTACAATCCGCAGATTTATGGGGCCATTCAAACCACAAAAATAGCTGCTG
>CAIYXP010000277.1 GCA_903930145.1 uncultured Methylococcaceae bacterium | reverse complement strand
TTTATCTTTATATTCCTTTTTTTCGCCATCATCACTATACCTAGCTTGGTTGATATTTTCAAGATTCAACCAGTCGTCGAACCGATAGTTGAAAATAGGACATTAGCACCACTTCCAAATTTTTCTGATATTGGAGATATTAGCAAGACCATAGATCAATCTATGAAGTGGTTTGACGATCACTTTGGATTTCGGTCATTGCTTATTCGTGTTAAAAACCAGATAGACTTTTCTGTTTTTGGCATCTCCAATCGGGTACACATTGGAAAAGGGGGCTGGTTGTTTTATCGAAGTGTTATCGACGAATATGAACAAAAAATTGAAGCGATGTCTGATGCAGACATGGATAACGCTGTGCAATTAATTGCTAAATTGCGCGACTACCTCACTGCCCGCAGTATAGAGTTGGTTGTCATTACCATCCAAATGAATTATAGGTTTTATCCAGAATACTTACCTGCTTCTGCTCAGTTCGCAATTAAACAGCATCGATTCGATGATTTCAAAGCAAAACTCAGTGCATTGCCGGGCATCACCTACATGGATACGACGCCACTGCTATTCCAGACTAAAGAAAAACGACCCATATTCCACAAAACAAATTTTCATTGGAACGATCCAGCCGCTTTTGAGGTGGCCAAGGTTTTAGTCAACCATTTAGCTGATGGTGAAAACGACCCAAGTTTGAGGTGGCGATTACCGTTAGGCATTGAAAAAAAACCTCTTTCCGGCGGTGTTGCCCGCTTCATGCCTTTGCTTTTCCCATTTCAGGAAGAAGAAGCCTTATTCATCGCCCCCATTCCGCCCGACCAGGCAACACCCTTAGTGTATGAAAGAAATGTAGGCCCATTCGAGGTGGTGTCTCATGCATCCCAATACTCAAAAAAACTACTGCCCCCGGCCGTTGTCCTCGGGGATTCATTCATGGATGGGGTGGATAGATGTGGACTTCCCCACCACTTCGAGTCGGAATATCGAGCCGTTATCTATCAAGCACCTATGAATGATATTCTTCGTGCCATGCCCTCTGATACCCGTTATTTCGTATTTGAGTTCATTGAAGTTGCGCTTCCATATTTGAATAGCATTCTTAGTTTTGATCCTAAAGTAGTCGAAGAAAAACCAAAAAGCTAAATATGACTGAAATCCAAGAGCCAGAATTAACAGAAACTCCCTATCAGCGCCTAGGCGGGGAAAACGTTTTGCGTCAACTCGTGCTTAAGTTTTACGATAATATGAACGAAATGCCCGAAGTTCGGGGTATTCGCAAAATGCATGGTGCGGATTTAGGCGGTGCTGCCGATAAGCTCTTTAAGTTTATGTCCGGCTGGCTTGGAGGGCCGGATTTATTTATTCAAGAATACGGTCATCCTAGGTTACGCGCCCGTCATTTCCCGTTTCCCATAGGTGTTGACGAACGTAACCAATGGATGATGTGTATGGACAAAGCCTTGGATGAAACCCCTATGGATGGCGATCTACGCGAGCTATTGCGCCAAGCACTAGCCCAGACTGCCACCCATATGATTAATCAAAACCCTAATTTATGATCTTTTCCAATAAAATTAGGTCGCAGGTTGCAATACCCCAGATAAGGTAGGCAGAATGTTATAGGTGTCTTCGGTTTCCAGCAACCTGAATTGAACATTTCGCTGGGCATCCAGTGTCCTGATTAGATTCCGGGCATAGCCGTGATAAATTCTGGCCTTGATCGCTTTGGAAATTTGCTGTCCAATGGGAGAGAATTTGCGGTAGCCGTAGCCGATTTCAAGACCATCCCCCCGGGTTCCCAAGTCTTCCGGCAAAACCAATTCATATTCTTTATTAAAATAGCGAATCTTCAGGCTTCGCACCGATCTTGGCCGGACGGTGTGCTGTTCCTGCGCTAGCAGGCCAATGTTGATGAAATGTTGGGTATAGTCCTGACCTTGCACATAACCCCACATTTCCCTGCGCGTGATGGCTTCCTCAAACACGAAGCGCCAGCCATTCTCTAAAAGGAAGGCAAACGAGCAATATTCAATAAAGGCTTTCACTTCCCATACATCCATTCCATGCAGGGCAATCAAGCTACGCTTGTTGACGGACTCTGGATTTGCAATGTAATTGGCCAGCATCCTTGCCCACACCTGTTGGCTGGTTTCGTCGTTAATATCTTGAGCATATTCAATAAATTGGTTTAGCCAGTCGCGAGTTGCCGACGTGTCGTTCAAGACCTCGGGTGATTCATCGGCAGCCAATCCCACGATGCGTTCAATGTTCCTCTGGCGTTCCACGTCACGACGGGTAATCCGCTGAAGGGCACGTTCTTCCAAGGCAGCCCTCTCGGAAGTTTCTAGTAAGGCTAGGGATTGAACGCCAATAACAGGCTCTAGCGACTCTGCAAATTTTTGTTGGTATTTGGTCATATTCATTAAGAGGGTTAAATTAAAAAAATAAAGTGCGCATTGTATAACGATATTCAGCCAATAACACTCATTCCGCCCATGTAGGGAGCTAAAACATCAGGAATACGGATACGACCTTGGTCATCTTGGTAGTTTTCCATCACTGCGATTAAGGTTCGTCCAACGGCAAGCCCTGATCCATTCAAGGTATGGGCCAGTTCGGGTTTGTTGGTGGACGGATTACGCCAGCGCGCCCGTAAGCGTCTGGCTTGGAAATCACGAAAGTTGCTGCATGAGGAAATTTCCCGGTAGGTATGTTGCCCCGGCAGCCAAACTTCCAAATCATAGGTCTTCGCCGAAGAAAAGCCCGTATCACCTGCACACAACACCATGCGGCGATAAGGCAAACCCAGTTTTTCCAAAATGATTTCAGCGTGGCGGGTCAGTTCTTCGTGAGCTGCTGTGGAGTCTTCGGGGCGTTCAATGCGCACCAGTTCCACTTTTTCGAATTGGTGCTGTCGAATCATGCCTTTGGTGTCTTTGCCCGCAGAACCCGCTTCGCTGCGAAAACAAGGAGTGTGGCAGACAAATTTAAGCGGCAGTTTTTCCAGAATTTCATCACGCACCAAATTGGTGACTGGCACTTCCGCCGTGGGAATCAAATAGAATGGAGGATCGCGGACGATCTTAAACAAATCTTCTTCGAATTTAGGCAGTTGCCCGGTTCCCCTCATGCTGTCGGCATTGACCATGAACGGCACATAAGTTTCGGTGTAGCCATGTTCGCCTGTATGCACATCCAACATGAATTGGGTAAGCGCTCTTTGCAAACGCGCCAACGGGCCTTGCAACACGACGAAACGTGCGCCAGTGAGTTTTGCAGCCGCTTCGAAATCCATGCCCAATACAGCGCCCAGCTCAGTATGGTCTTTGGGGGCAAAATCAAACTTCGGCGGCTCGCCCCAACGCTTGACTTCGACATTGCTTTCCTCGCTCATGCCGTCAGGGACTTCTGCATCAAGAATGTTGGGTATATCCAATAACATTTCTTCAAGGCGTAATTGGATGGTTTCCAGTTCTTGCTCGTTTTGTTTCAGGTCATCGCCTAGGTGTGCCACTTCGTCCAGCAGCGGCTGGATGTCCTCGCCTCGCGCTTTGGCTTGTCCAATCGATTTGGATCGGGTGTTGCGCTGGTTTTGCAACTCTTGGGTCAGCACTTGGATATCTTTGCGGCGATTCTCCAGCGCAGAGAAGGCGGCTTTGTCTATATTCAGGCCACGCCTGGCCAATTGCGCTGCGACTTCGTCCAAGTTGGTGCGGAATAAACGGGGGTCTAGCATTTGCTTACTTTCGTTCAGGGATTATTTGGTTAAAAATATTTAAGAGATTACACGGATATATCAAAATTTCAAGTCACACCAAGAACACGCATTACAGCGGCATCCAATTGCGACCCGCTTGGCAAATTAGGACCTGAAATAAAACGTTGGGAAAACTCTTCTAATGAAAATCGCAGATTTCTCTTCAAGATTAAGCTACGTTGCTCACCATGCTTTGTCACTTGAGATAGCTCATAGGTGTGTATTGTCAACACATCTTTCCCTGATTTTTCTAGTATTGGTATATCTTTTCCAATTATTCCTTCGAATTTATTGTACACAATATCTGGAACTACAAAATATAAACCAGATTTTACAAATTGTGAACGTGAATAGATAATTCCTTTTCGTATAATTTGTGGAATCAACCGCTTATGAACATTTGCCCAATTCATTCCATGTCCAGAGCTTGGAATATTTAAAGTTTGATTCGTTAGGTTTTTATATGAATGCCACGCATCCCTATAGTTGCCAGTTATATCAATACTCTGAACTTCTACGCCAACGTATTCGTTTAGCTCTCCATTTTCAATTTTTGCTAAAACCCAATCCATAGATAAATTAGTACCGATTTTAACTTCTCTACCAGAGTTTTGACCAAGAGCAACAACACAGCATTTCAATTTATCTCTGAGAGGTATGAATTGCTCAAACATAAAAAAATCTAGACTTGCGTCGAAAACTTCTTGTGCAATGGTTCTTAATGTTGCATAGTTTCGTTCATATAAACGATTCGGGCAAATTATACAATCTCCATAAGCAGAAGTTACGCTACATGTACCATAAATCACAGAACCATCATGATTAGCTTTGGTGCATTTTTTGTTGATAAACGGACAGGCGGACAATTTCCATAGACTACGGCACTGAGGTGATAAATCGTCAGGAGCATAGCCGAAAACTTCAATTAAATCCTTATTAGGACGAACATTCATGCTTTTTAAACCAACATCTTCATGATTTCATCTCCGATTGCCTTCCCCATTAAAGGCGGCACTGCATTGCCTATCTGTTCATATTGTTGAGTGATATTTCCTGTAAAAACATAATCATCTGGGAACGACTGTATTCTTGCTGCTTCACGCACAGAAATGATGCGGTCTTGAGTGGGATGAAAAAAACTTCCCCAATGTGGATCGCATTTGGTCAATACCGTTGAGCAGAGTGCGTCGGGGTGTAAACGACCATAACGTTTGGTATGGTCGCTCCTTCTTGCCCTCTTCAAGCCCGCTGGTAAAAATTCA
>CAIYXP010000276.1 GCA_903930145.1 uncultured Methylococcaceae bacterium | reverse complement strand
CGTCTCGCATAGATCATAAGGAGGCTAGGTTCCATGGTTTTGATACATAGTTCCTGTGCTCCAGTAAAGTTGGCTACAGCTTTGGCATCATAGGCTGGCTCTGGAAAAGTGATTTCCCCAACGTAATTCTTAATTCCGATAAACACAGTTCGAAACCTCATTTGAGGAATACCATAATGTCCAGCAAACAAAATTTTGTGCTTAACCTTGTAGCCCATTGTCTCCAACTCTCGATAGATTTGTTGGACGACAGTGCCTTTGCCAAGAGAAACAATGCCGGGTACATTTTCAATTAAAACCGCCCTAGGCAGGATTGCCGCGACAACCCTGAGAAAATCCTTAAATAGATGGTTTCTTTCATCATCCAAACTGCGGATTGGAGCATTTATTGAAAACCCTTGGCAAGGAGGGCCACCCGCAACAAGTGCTATCTCACCTGTTTTAATGCCTAGATATTTTTTGAGATTAATTTCACATACTTGCCTAACATCACCCACCAAAAGAGTTACATCAGGATGATTCGCTTGATAGGTATTAGCATATTCTGACACTAATTCATTTGCAAATACTGATTTAAAACCAGACTGGTTCAACCCGCAGGTCAACCCTCCTGCACCAGCAAATAAATCTATAGTTTTCATTAGAGTCAAATTTTATATCTAGTTGCTTGACAAATCACTATAGGTATTAACGAAAATTGATACACCAAAGAATGAATCGTGTTGTTAATCTGCATACGTATTTTTCATTTTCAAATTCAAAAAGAAACTGGATTATCTTCCAAATTACGCCTCTGACCAGCCAACGCGCTCTTGTCAGTGCTGTTTGGTTTTTCTTGTTTAGGTTTGGCCCAAGTGTCGGGGATGGGTTCGGCGATTTTCTTTTCGCCGCAACTGACCATAAACAAAGCGCACACACAGGCTAATGCGCAAGCGAGTTTGGTTCTGTTCATGATTGCCCCACCGAAAAAGTTCAAAAAAGGTTTAAATCAATCTTGCCCGTTGATGGCAAAGACATTTTGAAAATATTCTACCCCGGATAGCCATATACCGCTTGACCATTGAGTCGCTGCATTTTGTCAGCATCAGGATTCAACACCACGCCTTTTTCGGTCACGATGGCATCGATCAGGCTGGCCGGAGTCACGTCGAAAACCGGGTTCCATGCGTCAATGACGCTATCTTCACGATGATAATACTCACTGAGCAATTCCTTGCGTTCGCGTTCTTCGATCTGAATAGCCTTGCCGCTATTGGTGTTCCAGTCAATCGTTGAGGTCGGGGCCACCACCATGAATTTCACCCCATGATAGCGGGCATTGACGGCATGGGAATAGGTGCCAATTTTATTGGCAGCATCGCCGTTGGCAGCGACGCGGTCAGCGCCCACGATGACCCATTGCACAGCACCAGTTTGCATCAGCCAAGCCGCAGCAGAATCGGCTATCAATTTCGCCGGGATGTGGTCTTGATCCAATTCCCACGCCGTCAAACGGGCGCCTTGTAACCACGGGCGGGTTTCACAGGCATAAATATTATGCAATCCATGCGAGTAAGCACTGCGTATCACACCCAAGGCCGTGCCATAACCGCCAGTCGCCAAGGAGCCAGTGTTGCAGTGCGTTAGGACTCCCGTCGAGCCTTCTAGCAGTTCCGCGCCCAAGTCGCCCATCCGGCGATTGGCGGCGATGTCATCTTCGTGTATGGCTAGTGCCAGAGTCAACAAAGGGCTAGGGTCGTCGCCAATCGAGGCTATCGCTTGACGCATTTTGTCCAAGGCCCAAAACAGATTGACTGCCGTGGGCCGGGAAGCTGCCAGCAAATCAATATCCTGATTGATCGATTCTTTCCAATGGTTAGGGCTTTGATAGTGCCGCTGTTTAGCTGCCAGCACCACAGCGTAAGCGGCTGCAATACCAATGGCCGGCGCACCACGCACCCGCATAGATCGGATTGCCTCGGCAACCCCTGATGCACTATCGAAATCATCATAAGCCACAGAACTTGGCAATTGGCGTTGGTCTAGCACACGCAAGCCCGTTCCCGTCCATTGTAAGGCACGGACGCTATCGTTGTTATGAGAATGCTCGCAATGATTGTGCATGATTAGGTGATGGTGTTACAGTTTTTTGCATTATAATTTATCATCAAGCCGGACATTTTATTATGGTAGGCTGGCATAAACCAAGTATGTTCTTTGCCAATTGCTGTAATTATTGCATTTCTTGCCGGCACTGCGAACAAAGTTGGACTTTTGATTTTCCTTCCTGTTGGCTTTTTCAAATTCAAAGATTGCCACAATGCAGACAGTCCGGCTTATCCAGTTCATAATATTGAGTTGTGGGCCACCCGCTGACATCAATACCCGCAGCGATACAATTGGAAAACCTAAACTTAAACCATGCCTAAAGTTAACCTAACAATGGTCAATTTGACGAGATCGCCCGTTTTTTTTGCGGGTTTTATGCTATTGGCCTTGGCAGCCTGCACTCCGCCATCAGCCACCAAACAATATCCCCCCGAGATTATCATTCCAAAGAAACGTGTCGAGGCCCCCGTTGAACTTCCGCCCAAGGTCTATGATGAAACCAAAATGGACGAAGGGACTGCCCAAAGCGGTACTGCCCAACAAGCCCCGAAACCGCCTACCTCAACCCCACCCTCCGATTCACCCGCTGTGCTGGCTTTGATGCAAGAAGCCAATGACAATTCTGCCAGCGGGCAATTGGACAATGCTGCCGCCACCTTGGAACGGGCCATCCGCATCCAACCTCGTAATGCGCTATTGTGGCAGAAACTGGCGGAAGTCCGGCTCAAACAGAATCAACCGGGGCTTGCGGAAGATTTGGCAAAAAAATCCAATGTCTTGGCTAAGGACAATAAATCCTTGGTCGGTAAAAATTGGTCCATCATTGCCGATGCCCGTCGCCAAAAGGGGGATGCGGAGGGTGCCAGCGACGCAGACTCCAAGGCTAAACGTTAAGTGTACGATCTTGCCAGCATTTTCGGACCCGGCGGTCTGCTTGAGGAGCATCTGCAAGGCTTCCGTCCGCGTCCTGCGCAATTAGCCATGGCCCAGGCTGTGCAACAGGCAATAGCCAGCAAATCGAGCCTAATCGCCGAAGCAGGCACCGGCACAGGCAAAACCTTTGCTTATCTGATCCCCGCCATTATTTCAGGTAAGCGGGTGATCGTTTCCACCGGAACCAAAAACCTGCAAGACCAGCTTTTCGGCAAAGACTTAAAACTCGTGCGCGATGCCTTGGCGGTCCCTTTTCATGCCGCTTTGCTCAAAGGCCGCAGCAATTACCTTTGCCTTTATCGCTTGGAAAATTCCCAAGGGTTTCGCACAGGGCATAGCAGGCAGGATATTGCAGCGCTGGAGAGCATCAAGCGTTGGGCAAAAAATACCGAAACCGGCGATATTGCCGAGGTCGTCGATGTCAGCGAATCGTCCCCGTTATGGCCGCATGTCACCTCCACGGTTGACAATTGCTTGGGCCAAGAATGCCCAAATCTTGCCGAATGTCTGTTGGTCAAGGCAAGGCGCAATGCCCAAGATGCCGAGGTGTTGGTCATTAACCATCATTTATTGTGGGCAGACTGGGCTTTGAAAAATGATGGCTTTGGTGAATTATTGCCCGATCCAGAAGTGATTGTTGTCGATGAGGCGCATCAGTTTGCCGAAACGGCGGCGCAATTTTTGGGGCTTTCGATTGGTTCGAGACAATTGAATGAACTTGCCAATGACATCGTCATGGAACAATTAAAAGATGCCAGGGACCAGCCCGAATTGGCGACCGAGGCAGAAAAGCTGGAAAACGCTGTGGCCGACTTAAGGCTGGCTTTCGGTGTCGATGGTCGGCGAGACGCTTGGAGTGTGGTCGAACATGAAGAAGAGGTCGTCAAGCAAATGGATCGAGTGACCTTTCAGCTCTCAGTGTTAGCTGAGATGTTGAAACAGGCCAGTGTGCGGGGCAAAGGCTTGGAATCGTGTTGGAAGCGGAGCTTGGAGTCCCTGTCTAGCTTGGCTGAATTTCTTGAGAAAAGTCAGAGTAATAGCGTGCGCTGGTTCGAAACCTACAAGCGCAGTTTCACGCTGAATCGTACCCCGCTGGAAATTTCCAATGAATTTGCCAAGCTTCACCATAACAGCGATGCGGCTTGGGTGTTCACCTCTGCCACGCTGAGCGTCGCCCAAGACTTTCAGCATTTTTCCGCGTCCTTAGGGCTGACCGGGGCGACCGCAGAATCTTGGGAAAGCCCGTTCGATTACCGCAACCAAAGCATGTTGTATGTACCCGTGGACATGCCAGAACCTTCCGACCGCAACTATGTAACCGCCGTCGTCAACGCAGCCGTGCCGGTGTTAAAAGCCAGCCGGGGCAGGGCGTTCATGTTATTCACCAGCCACCATGCTTTGCAAACCGCTGCGACACTCTTGCCAGAAGCCATTGATTTCCCCTTGTTTATTCAAGGTAGCCAACCTAAAGCCGCTTTATTGGAAGCGTTCAAGCAGGCTGGCAACGGTGTATTACTTGGAACCGCCAGTTTTTGGGAAGGCGTGGATGTGCGCGGCGAGGCGCTTTCCTGCGTCATCATCGACAAGCTCCCGTTTGCCTCCCCCGGCGACCCAGTATTGAGCGCAAGGTTGGAAGCCATTAAAAAGCAAGGCCATAGCCCCTTTGGTAGTTATCAGCTTCCCGCCGCTGTGATTGCTTTAAAGCAAGGCGCGGGACGCTTGATCCGTTCCAGCGACGACCGGGGTGTATTGATGCTGTGTGACCCACGCTTATTGAGCAAACCCTATGGCAAGGTATTTCTCAACAGTTTGCCACCAATGAAACGGACGCGGATGTTGAATCGGGTGGAGGAGTTTTTTAGGGTGGAGTCGGAAATTTAGCCCAATAATAGAGAGACATGAGACTATCTTTTGTCTGGTGGAATACCAGCCTGTCACCTGCCGGAAAAGACCGGGCGACTGACGAGCAGCGACAATTCGTTTGCTCAATGGTGAATTTTATGCTGAACGAAGTGCAGGTTGACTTTTTGGCATTGGGGGAAATAGCCGAGAAGGATGTCAACGTGATAATAGAGAACTGTAAGCTTACCGGAATTGATCTACAATTTGACTTTAGTCAAGTAGGGCGGACTAAATTTGACATTTGTTTTTTGTATAGGCGGGAAAAATTGTCTTTGAATGGCTCACGTCTAATTACCTCACCAAAAGGCAACCGTATTTTTAAAATAGCTCAGCAAGTGGATTTTATAATTCCAAGTTCGGATAAACCTCTGCATATTTTTATATCCCATTGGCCTAGTTGGAAAAATTGTAACGAAAACTCAGCGGATCGTCATAAGTTGGGACAAAGTTTGCGCAATGCTGTTGAGGATGTAGGCTATGAACACCGAATTCTTGCGAACGCAATATTGTTGGGGGATTATAATGATGAACCTTTCCATGCTTCGTTGGCAGAACATTTGATGGCAACCCGAGATAGGGTATCCGCAAAGAGAAAACCCTATTTGTTTTACAATCCATTTTGGCGGCATTTAGGCTTTTCCAAATTAAGTTCATCTGACAATATGAATGAAGGCAGCGGAGGCTCTTATTATTATAAAAATGGTGAAATCACCCGCTGGCGGACATTCGATCAAATCATTTTCTCCTCTGCCTTTTTGGGGAAAACCGAATGGCATTTGAATGAAGAATTGACTGGAATATTGGATTTTTCAGAATTAAGACAAAGGATGATGGATAATAAAGAAATATTTGACCACTACCCTGTAATGGGCGTTATTGATGAGGTAAAGAAAAATGGTTAATTTTGTAGAAGCTTATAAATCGGGATTGAATTCAGCAGAATTGGCAGAGAAGAGAAAGAATGAAGTCGAGTCAGTTTTTAATGAATTGAATAAACAGCTTGCTGATGCAACAAATGGTAAGATTATTATTTCACGAGATCAAATTATTGATCGAGATAATGCAATAGGTATAATGTCAGTACTATCCGGTGGGAAAATGACATATTACTCCGCAATTGTTGCTTCAAATCCGTATGCGAAAAATAGCACAAAAGAACTTGCACGGTGGGCTCAAGACCGTGCCGGCTATCCTTGCAAAATCACTTTGGACTCAGAGACTATGTATTGTCAGGATAAGAAAGGATTGGAAAATGGACTTGCGAAATTATTACGAGATCCTGTAGTTGGGGAAACCTTGCGCAAATTGCAAAATTTACCGCTACCTGAGCAAGTTAGCTCGGAAGCCGCAGCCGATATTGTCGGAGATGCTTCGGACTGCTAGGCAGCGGTGCAAGTAGAAAGCAACAAAAGTGTTTCTTAAATAACGAGTAATCTCGGAAAGGCTGTATGCCTAAATTACCCTACCTAGCCCATTACCCGGAGGAACTTAAAACCCAAGTCCGGCACTTGATTGGAGAAGATCGCTTGGGTGAAATGCTCGCCAAGAAATACCCTGCCAGCCATGACATACGCACCGATAAGGCGCTTTACGATTATGTCATGGAAATTAAATACCGTTATATGCGCACATCGGACCCACTCAATAAAGTGGTGTTCGATAAAACCCTGCATGTGATTAAAAATGCCTTGGGTACGCACACCAGCTTATCCCGAGTGCAAGGGGGCAAATTGAAAGCCAAGCGGGAAATTAGAATCGCCGACCTGTTTAAAACCTCGCCCCCGGAGTTTTTGAAGATGATTGCCGTGCATGAACTCGCCCATTTGAAAGAGCGGGAGCATAATAAAGCCTTTTACCAATTATGCTTGCACATGGAACCGAATTACCATCAATTGGAATTTGATTTGAGGCTTTATTTGACGCAGATGGAATTGAATCACGAATGACCCCCGAAGCCTTCATCAAAAAATGGCGAAGTTCCACGCTCAAGGAACGTTCATCCGCCCAAGAGCATTTTATCGACTTGTGCCGTATGGCCGGCGGCGGATGTCATTATCGGCAACCCGCCTTTTCTTGGCGGTTCCAAGCTTTTGGGCGGATTGGGCGATGAATACACCAAAGCCCTGCGTGCCTGCTATCAGGGTCGAGTACCGGGCGGGGCGGATTTGGTGTGCTACTGGTTTGAGAAGGCACGGGCACAGATCGAGACAGGAAAAACCAAACGAGCGGGTTTGGTGGCTACCAATAGCATACGCGGTGGGGCTAACCGCAAGGTGTTGGAACGAATTTTGTCTGATACAATCCAAAACTATAATGCCAACAAAGGGGAGCAACATGTCAACAGTGACTTTCGACACGCTCGAATTAGTGGAAAAACTCAAGGCGGCGGGTTTTCAGCAAGACCAAGCCGAAGCAGTGGTGCGGGTGATTGCCAAAGCACAGGACGAATTGGTGACGAAAACGCATCTGGACATCACCTTGGAAAAGATGTTTGCCCCGATACGCACCGACTTGGCAGTGTTGAAATGGATGATGGGACTGTTGCTGGCGGGGGTGATCTCGCTGGTGATGAAAACCTATTTTTAACGAAAAACCCTATAAGTGAAATGGCAACTATAACATTCGACACCCTCAAATTTATTCGCAAGCTAGAGTCGGCGGGCTTCGACACGAAACAGGCGGAAGCAGTGGCGGAAGCCTTCCAAGAAGCACAGGCAGATCAGAAGCCAGTCACGCAGGATTACTTGGATTACCGACTGAAAGTCGATTTAGCGGATCAAAAAATCGACCTGATCGAATGGGTAACGGGAGCGTTGATTGCACAAGCAGCCGTGATTGCAACCTTAGTGAAACTGCTGTAAACCTTGCCATCTTCAATGCCTGGAGCGACGAGTTTTTTAAAAATGATTGCCGTGCATGAACTGGCCCATCTGAAAGAGCGGGAGCATAATAAATCCTTTTGCCAGTTATGCCTACACATGGAACCGAATTACCATCAATTGGAATTTGATTTGAGGGTTTATTTGACGCAGATGGAGATGGATGAGAAGTAGGTCGGCATCCCAATGCCGACAACGGACTTGATTATTTCTTTGGCGGCAAAGGGTTGCCGCCCTACTGCTTATTTTTGCGGGCTTATTTAAACAGCATTGGGGTTTGGAAGCCGCCCCTACGGTGATTTAAAGGGTTGAATTGAAAATTGGATTACGCGAAGGATTTGATTAACTCGGCTATGCGGTTGGCTCTGTCGTTTTGTCCGAGTTCAAGTGCGGCAAGTCGGGCGGTTTCCAATACCTTAAGCCCTTGCTGATATTTCCCGGTTTCGCACAGCAGCTTGCCGTATTGCTCCCCTACTGCAGCCAGCCCATCGGCATAGTGCGCCGCTTCGTTCAATTGGTAGGCCGTGGCAAGATGCTCCAATGCACGTTCGGGTTGATTTTGTTGACTTTCAACTTCAGCGATCTGAAAAAGGGTCACTGCTTTGGAATATACATCGCCTAGCCGTTCATACACCGGCAGTTCTTCTTCTGTGTGGATGCGCAAGGCTTCGTCGAGCTTGCCTCGCGCTTGGAGGATGTCGGCGATTCTGCCTAGGGTTATGGCCTTGGAACGCACATCACCTAGCATTTCATACACCGGTAGTTCTTCCTCAGTGCGGATGCGCAAGGCTTCGTCGAACTGGCCCTGTGCCTGTAGGATGTCGGTGATTTTTCCTAGTGTCACGGCCTTGGAATGCACATCGCCGAGCCGTTCAAATATTGGCAATAGTTCATCTGTGTGGATACGCAAGGCTTTGTCGAGCTGGCCCCGCGCCTTTAGGATATCGGAAATTTTACTTTGGGTTACGGCCTTTTCACGCACATCGCCGAGCCGTTCAAACACTGGCAGTTCTTCTTCTGTGCGGATGCGCAAGGCTTCATCGAGCTGGCCCCGCGTCTCAAGGATGTCGGCGATTTTTCCTTGGGTCACGGCCTTGGAACGAATATCGCCAAGCCGTTCAAATCCTGGCACTAATTCATCCATGAGGATGCGCAAGGCTTCGTCGGGTTTACCCCGCACTTGTAGGATGTCGGCAATTTTACCTTGGGTCACGGCCTTTTCATGCGCATCGCCGAGTTGTTCAAATACTGGCAGTTCTTCCTCTGTGCGGATGCGCAAGGCTTCGTCGAGCTTGCCTCGCGCTTGGAGGATGTCGGCGATTCTGCCTAGGGTTATGGCCTTGGAACGCACGTCTCCTAGCCGTTCATACACCGGCAGTTCTTCTTCTGTGCGGATGCGCAAGGCTTCGTTGAGCTTGCCTCGCGCTTGGAGAATGTCGGCGATTCTGCCTAGGGTTATGGCCTTGGAACGCACGTCTCCTAGCCGTTCATACACTGGCAGTTCTTGTTCTTTGCGGATGCGCAAGGCTTGGTTCCATTCGCCTAAGTCATAATATAATCTCGCCAATTCATCCCATAACGGTAAGGCTAACTCGTCCGGCGGAGGGGGTTCGGACTCTAGGAAGGTACGCAGTTCGCTAATGCGGCGGCTGCGTTTGGCTAGGCTGCGGGGGTCAATTAGCTCTCGTTGCGGCGCGGGCGGGGCTATGGCAATGGCTTTCTGTGATACACAAAACGAAAACACCCCGCCCCGCCAAGCCCACCAATCGGTGGCGAGTTGGCTAAATCGGGTCACCGTCGCTTCGTCTAGCCATAACACCAAGCGCACTACCAGCGCTTGGGCGATGGCTTCACGACGAAGGTTAAAGGCTTCTAAGCGGGCATCAGTAAACCAAGCTTCCCCACCGATGACATGTATAACACCATATTGCTGGGTGAGGCGAGTTAATTCGATTTCCAGTATCGTCACATCAGAGTAAGCATTGTCGGTCAATTCCAACTGCGTGGTTGTGATGCCAGACTCTTGCATGACAGCGGCGACATGCTCCAATAAATTGCTGCGAACAGCCCAATCGTTGAATTCGGCAATCAATAGCTGAAACTTCCCGCCAAAGCGCAAATCTTTGACTAGGCGTTGGAATTCTTGCGCCAATTCGGGAGGCAGTTCCGATCCCTTGACATGACGGGCGAAGTCAAAGCGAGCGTTTGCGTCTGGGGTTGCCATGATTAATGCTAATCTTCAAATAATCTCTAAGCTTGGTGTGGCTGCCGATGTAAAGCGGGATGCATCCAGTGCCAAGAACGGTAACTTGTCGATTGCGTAAATGCTTGTTTAAGCACCGTTATGGGTTCCAGTTTGCCATCCCTGGACACTGGATTTCGGCATCCCTGCCGAAATGACGGCCTCACGGTCAACTTCATCCAACCTGTCCAGCCAAGTTATCCAAGGCAATGCGATACCCTTCCAATGTGCGTATTACCGGATGGCTGCGCCGCCAAGACCCGTCGTTGTATTCCAGCAAGGCCAAGTTATACAACAGCTTACGGGTGCGCTCGTCATTGCCAGCATGAACGGTGTTGGTGTCCAATTTGACCAGCAATTGATAATCCTCCGGTTCCAGAAAACGACGATATTCTGAGGCTAGTTGTTTGATGGCTAGACTGACCGATGCCTCTTCTATGCTATCTTCTTCAGCAAATTCACAGCATAGTTTCAGTAATCGCAATAATTCGCGGGGATGCCCACCGGAATTTTCCACCAGCCGATCTATGGCAATGTCTGATTCAAACACACAGCGGTCGGCCCGTTTCAACAAAAGATCGCGCAGGGTTTTCCAGCCTTCTTCATGGCGTTGACCTTCTGCATCAAACAGCTTTATCATCGGCAACATAACATCGGCATCTAGCTTATTAGTCAGATTGCCCTCATATTTCAGTACTAATGGGGCGGTGTAAATGACCAAGGAATCAATCGCCAGTAATAGTTCGGCATCTTCCACGAAAAACCGGCGGGTGTCCTCGCCGCGTAGTTTGTCGGTTCCGTCGATGATGAACAAGACCCGTTGCGCAACGCCCTCGGCTTTCAGGCTGGTTTCCACTTGCTCCAACAGTGTATTGAAGGCTTCGGCAAATTGGGTGAAGGAATTGCGAATCACCTTGCGTAAGGATTCTTTATAGGTGACATTGGATTTGAATGCGGTGGTGAAGCCCGCGAATAGCTTGAGCAAATAGGGGATGCCGCCCTCCGCCCCCGCCGTGGTTTTTACTTCCAAAGCAAAGTCCTTGGCTTCTTCGGTGTTCAACACACGCTCGCCAAACCAGTTTTCCAGTTCACACAAAGCATCACCCGGTAAATGCAAACCGATTTTTTCCAATTCGGTCAGCAAGGAGCGAGCCATAGCCATTAGGGTGTCGGCAAATTGCAGATTATTCCTATCCAATTGCTCGTGGATATTGACTTCCACGACAAAGAAACGGCCCGGTTTGCTAAATTCCAGGGCATAGCGGCGCAATTCCGTGGTCTTGCCACTGCCGGTATGCCCAAAAAAAAGGGCGTGTTTTTGCATGGGCGGGAAAAATTGGCCATCTTTCAACCAAAGACCAAATTTTTTCGAAAGCCTGTCCAAGGTTTTTTGGCTACCCCGTGCCGCTTGGGTAGGGACATAACGCGGATCGTTAGCGGACAGGGCTTCCTCAAACTCAATCGAGTTTAAAATCTGGGGTAGCTGGCTGGGGGGTTGGTAAGTCATCGTCGGGCCATCGTGAAAATATCATTGAGTATTAGTTTAATGGAAACTAGGATAAAAGATGGATAATATTTGCGCTTAAGCTAACATTCTTTTCGACTAACCCATGAAACTCCTCTCCCTAGAAACCTCCACTGAAGCCTGTTCCGCCGCCTTGTTCATAGACGGTGAAATCTCCGAACGTTACCAATTGGCCCCGCAACAGCATAACAAGCTGATATTGCCAATGATCGAATCCCTACTGGATGAAGCCGGGTTAAGCTTAAAGCAAATGGATGCGCTGGCCTTCGGGCGTGGGCCGGGTTCATTCACCGGGGTGCGGATTGCCGCCGGGGTCGTGCAAGGCTTGGCGTTTGGCGCGGATTTGCCGGTCGCACCGGTGTCCACCTTGGCGGCAATGGCTCAGGAAGCTTTCAATGAGACGGAGGGCCAATTTGCCTTTCCCTGCCTTGATGCGCGTATGGGTGAAGTGTATTGGGGGGTGTACCGGCGTGGCGAAAATGGTTTGGCCGAGTTGCTAGGCTATGAAGCCGTGGCCGATGCCGGAGCCGTTGAATTTCCAATAGAGGCTGTCGGTTATGCGATAGGCAGCGGTTGGGGGACTTATGAAACGGTTTTGCGCGAACATTTAGGAAGGGAAAACTTACATGGCATTTTAGCGGATCGCTTTCCTCGCGCCCGTTGGATTGCTTTGCTGGGCGAGGAAGTGTTCAAGCGGGGAGAGTGTGTCGCGGCGGAATATGCACAGCCCGTTTATCTGCGCGATAAGGTGGCGAAGAAGAAGGGCGGAGGATATTGATACTGAATTTAGATGGCAACCTGATTGTCTACAAGCCCTTGATGCCCCTTTCAATCTCCCCCTGCTTGCGCAATTCCCGCTTGAGTATCTTGCCAGTGGCATTTTTAGGTAATTCCGGCAAAATGTGAATTTTGCGGGGAACTTGGTGACTGCCCAAATGCTGGCGGCAGTAAGTGCGAATATCGGCTTCGGTCGTTTCGGAACCGGGGATTAAGGAGACATAAGCCACCGGGATTTCCCCATGCAATTCGTTGGGCTCTCCCACCACGGCAGCTTCGTTGATAGGCGTAAAACGGTATAGGGATTCCTCAATCATTCGCGGGTAAACATTCATGCCATTGACGATGACGAGATCTTTTTTACGGTCTACGATAGAAAAATAACCGTCTTCGTCCTCCGTACCCATATCCCCGGTCAAAAACCAACCCTCTCGAAACGATTCGGCGGTTTCTTCTGGCAGATTCCAATAGCCTTTCATCACATTCGGACCACGCACGGCAATTTCCCCCACCTCGCCAATTGGCAAAGATTCCACGCCTTGTTCGCCGATGATGCGCATTTCTACGTTGGGTATTGGCAAACCCACGGTTCCCGGTTTGCTCAATCCGCCGACCGGGTTCACGCAGGTGACCGGGCCGCATTCAGTTGGGCCGTCACCTTCGTAGATTCTCTTGCCGAACATGGCTTCAAAGCGTTTCAACACTTCCACCGGCAACGCTGCTCCGCCGGAAATGCAAAAGCGCAAGGATTCCATCCATTGCACCCGTTCCGGCTTGAGTCGCAGCAACACCGTAAACATGCTAGGCACACCGAGAAACAGGGTGGCCTGGGTTTCATGAATGGTTTTGGCGACCAGTTCCGGCTCAAAGCGGGGTAGTGGCGCGATGGTGCATCCGTAAAGCAAAGGCGTTAGCAGCCCCACCGTAGCGGCGAAGGCATGAAACATGGGTAATACGACCAGCACGGTGTCTTTGCCGGGTTGCCACTGCATGGCCTCCTGCACACTGGCTACATTGGCAAGTAAATTGCTATGCGTCAGCATCGCGCCTTTGGGTTTTCCAGTTGTGCCGGAGGTGTAAAGAATTACCGCAAGGTCGTCTTGCGGATTAAACTCGATTTCAGGCGATGGCTCGTCCGTTCCAACAATTTCGCCCCAAGCCCAAGCACCGTCAACATCACCACCCATGCTCAAGGAAAAAACCAAGCTTTCAACCGATTTTTTCAACAACGTGGCTTGTTCTGCAAAAGCCGCGTGAAAGACCAAGCCTTTGGCTCCGGCATCGGTCAGGATGAAAGCCATCTCACTGGTGTTGATCAGCAGATTGATTGGGACGACGGTTGCCCCAGCCTTGATGATGCCTAAATAGGCGATGACAAAAAACGGGCTATTCATGCAATACAAGCCAATCCTATCCCCTTTGGCAACCCCAAGCCTTGCCAATGCAGCGGCAAACTGACTGGATTGTGCGTCCAATGCTCGATAATCCAGTTTATGGCCGCCTACAATGACCGCCGTCCGTCCTGCGTATTGGCTTACGGCTGCTTTAAAAGCGTGGGTAAGTGATTGCATGACAGTGTGCCTCATTGATGGATTGCCGATTAGTGTTAGCCGCTTTGTTGCGGCTAAGCTTTAATTGATCACGTTATGACCGCGACCCCGCATACAGTTGTTATAAGCGCGTTTGTAATTGTTGTCCGCGTCCATACCTTGGGTGGCACCTCCACCAATGCCACCGATTGCCGCCCCTGCCGCAGCACCGGTCGCCGGATTGCCCCAAATCGCACCCATGGCCGCACCACCCGCCGCGCCGACTAATGCGCCCACGCCAGCCCCCTTCAAGGTATCAGTGCCAAAACTACCCGCTTGCTTGGCAAGATTGCCACATTCAGCCTCGTCTTGTTGAAGACGGCCAATGTTAGGGTCATTGTAAGGATCGACTGTCGGCTGATAACCACCGTAGGTTGCGCAACCATTGGCGATCAGTGTTACGACTGCAATCAAACCCACAACCATCAATTTGTTGAACATGTCTCTATCTCCTGGCATCAAAAAAGTTAAAGGATTTGCAAATTCAACCTTAAATCCTGTTAATCTCGCAAACTATGACACCCTCAACTTAAAATTGACTTAAAAGCCTTAATCACCAACTTCCCTTCTGGATAAATTCAATTTTGTAGCCGTCGGGGTCTTCCACAAATGCGATGACCGTGGTTCCATGCATCATCGGACCCGCCTCGCGGGTGACTTTGCCGCCGCGTTGCTTAACCATTTCACAGGCTTTATAAGCGTCGTCCACTTCCAAGGCAACATGACCGAAACCCTTGCCTAGGTCGTACTTGTCAATATCCCAGTTATGGGTCAATTCCAGCACGGCTCCTTCTTTTTCGTCCTGAAATCCGACGAAAGCCAAGGTAAACTTGCCATCAGGATAATCATCACGGCGCAGCAGCTTCATTCCTAGCAGCTCGGTGTAAAATGCGATGGACTGGTCAAGATTGCCCACCCGCAACATAGTATGAAGTATTCGCATTGGTTTAACCCTCCAACATTAAATTGCCAGTTTAAATTATCAAGCCGCGAGGGCTTCGCCTACCGCATCGGCCAGCCGTTTCGCCAAGCTTTCCACTTGATCGGCCTCCCTTCCCTCCACCATGACTCGGATCAATGGCTCGGTGCCAGACGAACGCAGCAATACCCGGCCTGACTCCCCTAATTCATGTTCCACTTCGGATTTGACCATCATGATAGAGGCTATTTCATCGATGTTGACTTTTTCACGGATATTCACATTAATCAGCTTCTGCGGATATTTTTCCATGCCTTGCTTAAGTTCGCTGAGCGTCTTGCCAGACTGTCTCATTTCCGTCATGACCTGAAGGGCGGCAACGATGCCGTCTCCCGTGCTGGTGCGATCCCGGCAAATGATATGGCCGGAACTTTCACCGCCCAACACGCTTTCATACTGCAACATCATCTCCATGACATAGCGGTCACCGACCGCCGCCCGCTTGAGCACCACGCCCAAGTCTTCCAAGGCATGCTCCATGCCCAAATTGCTCATCAGCGTACCGACCACCGGGCCTCGTAAATGCCCCGCATTCAAGCGGGCGCGGGCAATGATATAGACTAACTCGTCACCATCCACAATGACTCCATGCTCATCGACCATGATTAGACGATCCCCGTCACCATCCAGTGCGATGCCAAAATCGGCTCTTTCAGCCAATACGGTTTGCCTTAACTTTTCTGGCTTGGTGGCACCCACACCTTCATTGATATTCAAGCCATCGGGTTGCGCGCCGATCTTGATGACCTCGGCCCCCAATTCACGGAACACCGGAGGCGCAACATGGTAGGTGGAACCGTGGGCGCAATCCACAACGATCTTATAGCCGTTGAAGTCTAAATTTGAAGGAACGGTGGATTTGCAAAATTCAATATAGCGACCCGCCGCATCTTCAATGCGAGTCGCCTTGCCTAGGCGCGAGGACTCCACGGTTGTCATCGGCAAACCAAGCTGCTCCTCGATTTTGCACTCGATCTCATCAGGCAATTTCATACCGTCTTGAGAAAAAAACTTGATGCCGTTGTCATAATAGGGGTTGTGTGAAGCGCTGATGACGATGCCTGCGCGGGCGCGAAAGGTGCGCGTGAGGTAGGCAATCGCCGGTGTCGGCATGGGACCGAGCAATTGCGTGTTCACCCCGGCGGCGGACAGCCCGGCCTCCAGTGCCGATTCGAACATGTAACCTGAGATGCGCGTATCTTTGCCAATCAAGACATTATGTTGCGAGCCTTCCCGCGAAAACACCCTGCCTGCGGCCCAGCCCAGCTTTAACATGAAGTCGGGGGTGATGGGATACTCGCCCACCCGCCCTCTCACGCCGTCGGTGCCGAAAAACTCTTTATTCACTAATCAAATCTCCGCTCAAAATTCGGGTCTATTTAAACTGCGGTCCACGCCTTTGCATTGCCGTTCCCTTACTAACCGTCTATTGTAACCTAATTCAAGCTATTGGCTGATTCAGAAGTCCCTCACTTCGCGTAGAATACACAACAACACCCCATTCATTTTTTTCCAGCCATGCCCAAGCAAGATTACAAACACGATAGTTCCAACAGCTTGCTCGCTCCTCTCATTCGAATGCTGAGCGCCCGCTTTCAACGCTTTTATTTCCGCGCCGTCGAATCCGTAGGCCACCACAAACGTGACATACTGGTGACTCGCGTGGAAACCGCCCGCGACGGACTGGAGGAAGCCAAGGCACAATTCCAGACCGCCTTGGAAAAATTTAGTGCGCTGACGGAGTTCGACGGCGGTTCCTTGGAAGATGTCTACCGTCAACTCAAGGTCGAATTCGATTACAGCAAATCCAAGGCGTTGGCGGTGTCTGATCGCATTGATGCCGTGCAGGAAGTGGCCGAGGCGCTGTTTGCCGAATGGGAAGACGAATTGGATCAATACACCAACCGCAGCCTACGCAACACCAGCCGGATGAAACTGAAGCAGACTCAGCAGATGTACGGACAATTACTGTCCGCCATGCGCAGGGCTGAAAACAAGATAGGGCCAGTGCTTGGCGTCTTCCAAGACCAAGTCTTGTTCCTCAAACACAACCTCAACGCCCAAGCCATTGCCCATTTGGAAAGCGAATTGGTTACCCTGACCATTGGTGTGTCAGGTTTGATCACGGCCATGGAGCGATCCATCGACCGTGCCAATGTGTTCATGCAAAACATGGGTGGGCAGAAAGCCCTGCCTTTGGAATGATGACATTTTTTTGCCTTCTCTCTCGGACTCGATCATGAAGTACCCTGCATTGTTTGGAATTGGCTTGCTCATGCTGCCTTGTCTTGCCCAAGGGAATGCGCACACTGGAATCGACAAGACTATTTCTTGCCACTATGGACAAAAGAACCCCATGGTAAGCGGCGAGGCAAAACTGAGCTTTAAGAATAAAACGATCCACCGAATTTGGTTTAACAGCTATTTTCCCGGCGGAATAGGGCAATTAGGATTTATTTGTCACATCGACATAAAACGTGGAGACAAGGCTTACGCTTGGCAAGATAATGACTTGGGACTTACCGTCACCGCCATGGAAACTGGCGACATTCTGCAACTTAAACACGACAAGAAAGGCTATTGGCTAGACTTTGCCAAATTTAAAACCCTGTCCAAGTATTGTGGGGCGGGTGCCGATTTGCCGTTGGATGTATTCATTCCATTATCGGGCAAGCTTTGTAAAATCCGACTATCGGAGTAAATGACGGAGCGTCAAAGCTTGCTTTGACCTCAGAGCAGAAAGCAATAGCTTGCTTTGCCTGTCAAAGCAAGCTTTGACGCTCCAGCTTTGGATTACCTGTGTTTCACATTATGCGGAAACCACAGGTAATTCGTCCCAGCGCGTGGTGTAACAGGGTGACTTGTAGTCGGCCTTAAGCTTCCAGCGTTGCTGCAAGCCCTCTCCCGCCAAGCGTAAAGTATACTTTCCCATACGTTGATTGACCGCGTCCAAGGTTTGCATCAAACGCTTGCGCCTTTCCACTGCTTCGATTTCCGGTTCGTCGAACAATTGCAGTTGGCGGCTTCTGGCAGAATCCAATTCCAACAACATGATCCCCGCCTTTTGGTAACGGTAGCCGGGCCGGTAAAGCTGTTCCAACCCAAACAAGGCGGCTTTCACCAAGGCCAAGGTATCGCTAGTGGGTGACAACAATGGCACGGTCAACCCGGCTTGGTATTGCGGCTCGTCGGTCTTGAAGCGGTTAGTGTTCAAAAACACATGAATGGCTCCGGCAACCGACTGTTGCAAACGCAGTTTCTCGGCAGCCCGCGCAGTATAAGTTATGACGGCCTCACGCAATTCTTCTACCCTGAGAACCAGCTTGCCAAAAGACCGCGAACACATGATTTGTTGCTTGGGCGGGTTGACCTCTTCCAATGCCAAACAGGATTCCCCGCGCAGTTCGCGCAGTGTGCGCTCCAAAGTCACCCCAAACTCCCGGCGCAAGATTTTCGGGTCAGCCTCGCGCAGTGCCAACACGTGGGTGATTCCGCGTCGATTCAAACGAGCGGCGATGCGCCCGCCCACGCCCCAAACCTCACTCACGTCTATGCTTTCCAGCAAGGCCGATTGCTCCGAAGTAGCCAGCGAGCCATAATCAAACACGCCGTCGTACTGGGGCCTTTTTTTGGCGACATGGTTGGCGAGTTTCGCTAGGGTTTTGGTCGGGCCTATGCCCACACACACCGGCAAGCCCACCCAACGGCTAATCTTGGCACGGATGGTTTGACCGTAGCCTGTCAGATCAACCTGAGTGAACCCAGTCAAATCCAAGAAACATTCGTCAATGCTGTAAATCTCCTGCCGTGGGCTGAAACCGGCAAGGATGCCCATGACCCGGTTGGACATGTCGGCATACAGCGTGTAATTGCTGGAACGGGCGATGATGCCGTGGCGCTCGGCCAATTCCTGCAACTGGAACCAAGGCGCACCCATTTTCACCCCCAGCGCCTTGACCTCGTTGGAACGAGCCACGCAACAGCCGTCATTGTTGGACAAGACCACCACGGGCCGACCTTCCAGCGACGGGTCGAACACCCGCTCGCAGGAAACGTAGAAGTTGTTGCAGTCAATGAGGGCAAAGTTTTGGGTCATTAGTCGTAGGATGTGCCGACGGAGGAGGCGCATTTTCCGCGATTGATGGGCTTCGCAAGCTCAGCCCATCCGACCTTGGACTACGCCACAGCCCAAAAGGGATAACACACAAGTTCATCGCACTTCGCTTCCCCGCGAAACCTGAAAACACCAAGGCGCTTCGTTGCGTGGGTGCGCTGGAACGGTTCGTTAGGCGCGGCTAAGTATTCGTATGAAAATATTGTTTAGGCTTTGGTATTGAACGTTAAAGCCATCTATGTTCGCTTTAATCCACTCGTCTTGAGAAATTAATGACCAATCCAAGACATACCCATTGTAAGCCGCTAAATGTTCAAAAAACAAACGCTGAACACGCCCGTTTCCTTCTCTAAATGGGTGTATAACGTTGAATTCCGCATAATATTCTGCAAGCTTTTTGGCAAATTTATTGCCAGCCGCATTTTTCAAATAGTTTTCTTCTCTCAGTTGGCTAAATATCTTTTCAATTTCTGGAACAATTCGGTAAGCAGTGCAGAATCTTGTCCCGCCTTTTGAGATATCAACATCGCGAGTCTTACCAGCCCACTCATAAAGCTCAGAGAATAAATTTAAATGCAATTTTTTGAAGTATTCTATATTATAGGGTGGATCAGAATAGCTAATATTTCTGATTGATACCGATGTTATTTCTCGCTCTGCATTTTCCAAAATACTTTCATCCTTTATGTTAAGTTTGTTTTTCAGTACTGAAGTGCCGGGATAGCAATAGTAATCGTTACCTGTGTCATATTTATCCATTTTATCACCGTGACCGATATTTTTCAAGCACTTCTTCCATGCTTCTTGATACCAAATTCTCGCTGATTTGTATCCCTTCCAGTTTGGAACTGCTAATAAAATTTCTAATTTTGTTTTTCTCAAACAACTCGTGCCTATTGGTCGAGTCACAACCATTAAATGCCTTAAATATCATGCTTAACTTGAGCTTTAAGCCTTTCCAGCTACTAGCCTTTATTTGAAACGATAAAATGTTAGAGACTTTCTTTTTGGCCT
>CAIYXP010000275.1 GCA_903930145.1 uncultured Methylococcaceae bacterium | reverse complement strand
TTTCACGCAACGACGCAACGAAGAATTGCTTCACGTTGCGACTTTGCGTAAGGTTTTCTTTTATCTTTCGTCGTACCCACGCTCCCCGTCAAATAGCATTGGATTAATGAGACAGCGCAAGCGCTTATTGCACAGGAATAGTCTTGATATAATCACCTAAGCTCATCCCCAAACCATACCATTCACCCGCCATATCATACATCATGGTCATGCCATCATAAACAGGTGTAAGGGTAGTCATCGCTGAACCTCCTTTAATGGGTGGATCGGGGTCATATTGGATATCGAGCATAACCGATTGGGTAAAGTCATGACCATTACTGTTATCGTTTTTAAACACGGTCTTAACCAATGCCAAAGCCATGTCAATACCGGCCGTCACGCCAGCGGCGGTTACTATTTTTCCATCAAACAGATAACGTTGGTTTGACATTGGAATAGCACCGAAATGCGCCAAAAGCTCATCGGCACGATACCAGTTACTCGTTGCCATTTTCCCCTGCAAAAGCCCAGATGCTCCCAGTATCCAAGAACCCGTGCAAACGCTGGTCGTCCAAATACTGGTTTTGTCTATTTTCTTGACCCAGCTAATCAGGCCGGGGTCTTGCGCCATTGTGGCAGTCTCAACTGCACCTCCGGTAAGCACCAGCACCTCAAGATTGTCAGTATTGGCTATCGTCCTGTTTGCTGTCAATTGCAGTCCGCTGTTCGTGGTAATTAAGGTTTTATAGGCTCCTGTACTGTCTTTACTGGCAGAAATTAACATAGGTCTCAATCCAGCGGTGCTGAATACTTGAAACGGTCCCAATACGTCCATGGCGTTTACCCCGTCATAAACCAAGATTCCAATACCGCCTGATAAATATGCTTTATTGGCATCATAGGTAGGACGAATATTAGGCTCTGGCTGAACCATCATAAGTTCTGCATGGGATAATGGCTTGTTATTAGGTGCTGCGGACACACTGAATGATAATGGGGTGTTGTTGTGGTATATATCGTTGTCAACTGAATACCCAATAAACAGTTGTAAATCACCTGTAACACCGGTAATGCTAGTGTGTATAAAGTCCTGTTGAGTTGTTTTCAATGTGAGTTTTGCGATATTGGAAACCAAGCTTGACGGGTCGCCGTTCCAAGGTATCCAAGTGTTATCTTGAGTGACCATATATAAATTGCCTTTATATTTTGCCACCAAATGAATCTTTGCATCCTTACCTACCTGTTCAGCAGGCACATCCAGTTTACACAAAACAGTTATTTTTTGCTTTGAATCAAATGCTGTTCCGGCATAGGCACCGTTATCCACCAACGTGCCAATGGAAAACTTTGCGGAGGAGGCGTTGCCACTTAGTAAACTAATAGCGCCCGAATCGACAGTGACGGCATGGGAAAACTGGCTATTGAAAAGCAATAAACTCAAGGCCAATAATGCGCCATGCCAATGGCGTGAATGAGCCAGGATTCGGTTGTTTTTCATTTTTTGACAAAATTTCATTATTCTGAATACCTAGGTTAGAGTCGGTGTTAAAAATGCATAGTACATAAGCAAATCCAGTGCCATAAATATAATGATTTTTCATTTTTTTATATATAACAAGGCATTAGATTTTTATTGGGATAATTACCTTAGTCAATATTTCGCACCCCGTGTTATTTACCTGAATCACCTGTGTTGTTTGCCCTAAAATCAATTCACGCAACTGATAGGAGACTTGCGCCATAATGCCGTTGAATCAAGGGCTTTTAGAGTACTGAAACCGTTTGTAGTCCCGGCTTCAGCCAGTTCTTTTTGGTCAGTTTGCCGTCTAAAGAAGGGACTACGAACGCTGACTTAATGGCAGTGGCGAGGAGCGGGAACGATTAAAGACCGGCTAAAGCCGGAACTACGAACGATTTCGGCATCCATGCCGAAATGACGGTCTTCCAGCATTTGCGTATACCGACAAATGCTGAGTGTGGGAACGATCAAACGCTGGCGCGGCGGTGCTGCGGACAGCCAATCAGCGGTCAGCGTGTATGGGAACCACAGACAATACCCGAAAACCCCCGTAGCCGTTTCGAATGACGGGACCGTACCTGAGGCGGTAGTCGGCGCGGGCGAGGACCCGATAGCGGAGCCAAGACCCGCCGCGCACAACCCGGGAGTCGCCACTGGTGTCGGCCTCTGTCATATTCGTCTTATCATATTTGTTCAGGCACCATTCCCACACCGTCCCCGACAGGTCTTCGATGTGGTAAGGCGATTTACTATGAGGATAAAGGCCCACCGCCGTGGTCTGTTCTAGGTACCATGGCCCAACTTGACTATATTTTTCGTCGATATTGGCAAACCCGGAGCGATATTTATTGCCCCAAGGGTAAACCATTCCACTGGTTCCCCTCGCCACCTTCTCCCATTCTTGCTCAGTGGGTAGGCGGATGGATTCCGCTTTCAGGCCCAACACCGCCGACAGCCAGCGGGTGTAAGCGACAGCCTCGTACCAATCGACATTAGTACGCGGGCGGTTGCCTTGCGGCCAAGTGGATTTTGCTGGTTGGGGCTGTAGCAAATCTTTCCATAATTCGGCTAAGACCGACTCGGTTTTAAAAACCGAGTCGGTCTGATTTTGGTAGCCACCCGCATCAATAAAGGCTCGAAATTGCCGGTTGGTGATGGGATAACGGGAAATCCAATAGGTCGGCAATTCGCGGGTCTCGCCGTTTTGATAGATGAACGGCCCGCTGGGGATTTCGATCCATTCTATGTCGGGCAAGCCGTTAGCATCTAGCCCCACGCCCCGGCGCGGGTCGCCCAGTTGTTCCAGTTCATCGCCAATCGCCAGCCTTCGCGGCGGTTCGGTGGCGGGGTTGTTGATTTCGTCGAGTAGGGATTGGATTTTAGGGTTGAGGGTTTGCTGCTTCCCTTGCTCCTGCTTGGGAACCTTTTGCTCTGAACCCTTGCCCCTCTCCCCAACCCCTCTCCCCGGTGGGGAGAGGGGCTTAGCGTTAGGTGTGACGGGGTTTGCAACCCCGTCACTCACGTTTTGTGCATTGGCATCATCTTTAAACGTTTCGGTCGGGGTTGCAAACTCCGACTGGCCTTCGTCAGGCTCAATCTCACCCCCCTCCCACCAACGGCGCAGCTTGTCCAGCAGGGCTTGTGCCTTGGGCGATGAGTCTAAACTCGTCCAGTCTAGCCATTCCAACACTTGGCCTTGAGCCGTGCCTAACCGGGGCAAGTCCACATTTTCAATGCGCAATAACAAACCTTCCGCCACGGCCTCGGCTTCCGGCACGGGTCGTTCGGCCCAATAGCGATGTGCGGCTTGGGTCCATAACCGTACTACTTTGCCTAATTTAGATTGCCCTCTCCCTAACCCTCCCCCGTGGGGGGAGGGAATATTGGAACTGGTCGAGAGTGCAGATTCCACTTGCAATTGCACGTCCACGCCTTGGGCTTGCAGCCATTCGGCGATGGCTTGCGCGGGAGAAGTATCGGCTTCGGTGTGAACCAGCCACAAGGGAGGGGGATCGGCTTTTTCCACGTCTGCTTTGCCCTGTTGCCAGTTTTCCGTGCGTAAATCCCATTGCTGCCCATCCAAAGTGGTCAGTCGTAAATGCTGACTAGGCGGTTTGATGGCAATGCGTGTGCCTAGACTGACGGTGTGCCAAGCCCCCGGCCCTAAGCTGGCGACATGCAGTTGGGCCGGCAAAGGGCTGGGCAAAGGAATGCGTTCTTTGGCTTTGTCGGCGGCTATAAAATGCAAGACTTGGTTGCTACCATCGGCGCGGATTTCCAAACCCAATTCGGCTTTGGGGATGCTGGCCGGCAAGTCGGGCAGCTTGACTCGCAACCAATCGGGCAGGGCTTGCGGTTCACCGGGTTGCACCCAAGCCCCGGCATCGCCCAAGGCCAGCGCGGCATATTGGGCCAGCCACAGAGCTTCGCCGTTGCCGCCGCCTTTGGGTGCGATGACGGACAAGGTACGCTTCACCAAACGCGACAGGGCCAGGCTATTTTCCCCCGATTCGGCATGGATGCGGCGCAGAATCTCGCGCAATCCTTGGGTCAGTTTGGCTTGGTCTTGTTGCAGCGCGTAATAACGCAAGTCACGCTCTAGGCGGTCCTCCGCGCTCCAATGGCGGGTGTGCTTTTGAGTGAATTCCCAATAGGCTGTGCGCTCTTCGTCTTCGCATTCTTGCGCCAAGGTTTTGGACACGCCTAGGTGGAAGACAATTTCACTGGTGCTACGGGCGGCAACCAAGGGGCTGAACCACAGCAAGGATTCGACCTCGGCTTGGGCCTTAGGCACGAAGTGTAAACGGGCATTGCGCAGCAACAGCGGTTCGATGCGCGGAGCCAAGGCCAAGCAGCGGGCCAAGGCGATGATTTCCTTGGGCCTAGCGGTCTTGACAAAGTTCTAAAAATTCAACATTACTATGATTTTCAATTGTTTCAATCCAATGCTGATATAAATAATGCTTTGGAACGAATTTACCATTATAATTAAGCCTAATTTATTGTTTTTTCTGATTTAACTGAATGATTAACACGTTAGCTGCCCTGCTATCCAATGTCCGCCAATACTGCCGACCTGATTACCGATTTACAAGCTTACGGGGTATCTCGTGAAAGCTTGCGTTTATTTGATGGTTCCATAGAGCCAGAACACTGCATAAACTACCTTGATCTGATTGGCGAAGCTCGGAGAAATACTGAACTGTTGCCAGACGGCGTAGCCGAGAGCCAAGGCCGCCCACTGCTCTATTTCATCAACGAGAGCCGTTTATCCGAGTCTGATGACGAAAAAGACCATCAATTTTATCGCCTTCGCCGATCTATCGCTAATCGGGGTGATCGCGCCTACCTCGCCCGAATCTTTCCGGGTAGACTAGAAGTCATACCTGTCAGCCCCGGTCAGCAAGAGCCAAACTGGAAAATCTACGAAGCGGGCAGCAATGCAGCACTCACATTCTTCTCGCGCTTGGCACTGGGTCATTATGATGATGAAGACGACTCGGTAGATGCCGATTTTGTGTTTCAGAGAATGTTTAAACTGGTCGAAAATGCCAGTGCTGAGTTAATCGGCCACGGTGTTCAGACCAGCGACAGGCTTTCGCTTATCGGACGCACCCTATTTTTTCGTTTCCTTCTGGATCGTAGCGTAATCACAGATTTATCACACATTGTTCCAAATCTACTCGATCCCCGAACCTGTTTCGATAATGCCCATAATGCCTTCCAAGCCAGTCAATGGTTAGACATCACGTTTAACGGCGATTTTCTCCCGCTTACCGATTGTGGGAGCAAAACTTTCTTTGACCAGTTAAACCCTGCCGTTTTCAAAGCACTCGGGGCAATTCTCCGAAGTGAGGAAGCCGTCGGCCAAGGAAAATACCAACTCACACTAAATTTTGAAAAATGGGGTGATTTTGATTTTGCCCATGTTCCGATTGGTTTGCTTAGCCAAGTTTATGAAGCCTTTTGCTGGCAATGTGAACCCGACAACTCCAAATCAACCAGCGTCCATTACACCCCACGCAATATCGCTTCGATGATGGTGGACGAAGCTTTTGACGGGATTGCCGATGCCCATCAATGCCGGGTGCTCGATCCAGCCTGTGGTGCGGCTGTATTTTTGGTGTTGGCATTCCGTCGGCTTTACCGTGAACGCTGGCAAGCGACGGGGAAACGCCCCGCCACCAAAGACATCCGTGCGATTTTGGAAAATCAGTTGGTCGGTTTCGATATTAGCGACAGTGCTTTGAAATTGGCTGCACTGAGTCTTTATCTCACCGCGATTGAACTCGACCCTAATCCAATACCCCCCGAAAATTTACGCTTCAATTCATTGAAAGATTCCGTCTTGTTCAATCATAGAAGACCGAGTATTGACCCAAACGAAGGCCCTGTCATCGGTAGTCTCGGCGAGCATGTTGGTGATCGTTTTGATGGTCAATTTGACATCGTGTTAAGCAATCCACCTTGGACTGGCCTGAATTCATTGAAAGACAAGGCAAGAAAAGAGCTTTTATCAACGGCTTTTACTCGTATTAGTCAGGAAATTATTGAACGTAAGGCCGAACCAGACCTAGCAAAAAAGTATAAAAATCCTTATTTTACCCCCGACCTGCCTTTTTTATGGAAATCGACGGAATGGTGTAAACCGGGTGGTTGCATAGCGATGGCATTACCGACAAGGATTTTGTTTAAGTTGAAAGATATTCCACGTAAGGCCCGCGAGACAGTTTTCCGATTATTGGAAGTGACCGGCATCATCAACGGCTCTAATCTGACGGACACAAAGGTTTGGCCTAATATGCAACAGCCTTTCATGTTGCTGTTCTCACGTAACCAACGTCCAAAGCAACGCCATCAACTTTATTTCATCACCCCACATTACGACACTACATTGAATAATAAGGGTGAATTGCGGATTGATTTCAAATCGACCATTTCGATAGATGTGGAGGTATCATTTCAATATCCTTGGTTATTGAAAATATTGGCGATAGGTACTACGCTGGATTTACAGGTGATTCAACAAATCTATCAAGCAAATGGGAAACCTTTGAAAGCATATTGGGAGAAAGATCTATGTTTAGTGAATAGCAATGGATATAAAATCGGAGAAAATCAAAAGCAAAATAACGCTTTATTTTTATATGACTTTCCAGATTTAAATTCTACTAAAGTATTCAGATTTCTTGTAGAACACAAAGCACTACCACCTTTCACAAGAACGACACTTGCCCGACCTCGTAAACTAGAAGTTTACAAAGCACCTCTCGCCCTTATCTTGGAAGCACCCGGTGAAACTAGAACAGAAGGGTTTGCTTTGCTTGCGTTAAACGATATAGCTTATAACGAAAGCTTCTATGGTTACTCTGCCGCCAAACATCCTCAAGGCGAACTATTAGTTAGATATATACACCTATTTATACATAGTGGTTTATGGATACATTATTCGCAACTTATAACCCCTCAATTTGGTTCAGAACGCCGGACTATTGATAAATCTATATTAGACGAATTTCCGATTATACCATTTGAAAACCTGACCGAAATTCAACTAAATCAAATTAAAAGTCTATCAGAACAATTAATTGATTCAAATGGAGAGAATCCGGCTATTTTCAAAGAAATAGATTCATTTTTTGGCAATTTGTACGGATTGGATAAACTCGATCTTGAGGTGATACACGATACGCTAGAAGTGTGCTCACCCTACAAACAATCGCGTGATCGGGCTTGTGACCCGCCTACTGATACAGAGCTTGAAATATTCAGGCAGCGGTTGGAATTGATCTTGAAACCGTTTTTTACGATTGTGGACGAAGAACTCGAAGTCACTCTTTGGAATCCTAAAACAACTAATCTGAGAAATCCGAGTCCATTTGGCATGATATTGATAGGAAAACGGGGACGCTCAATCCAACAACCTGATGCCATTTTTCAAAAGTTAATCCTAAAACTCGCCGACGATACCGGAACCAGCCTGATTTTCCAATCAGTCGAGGGGGGTTTGATAGTCGGCATTTTGAATCAATATCGCTATTGGACACCTAGCCGAGCGCGCTTATTAGGTGCGGAAATCGTCCGCGACCATTTAGATAAGTTTGAGGAGTAAGCACTTGGCACAT
>CAIYXP010000274.1 GCA_903930145.1 uncultured Methylococcaceae bacterium | reverse complement strand
GCTTGGCCCCGTTGCGCTTGTTGGTAGAGCAGTAGCGAAGATTCAAGCGTCTGAATGCAGCGTTTTAAATGGTCGGTGTTGAGATAGATCATCGAAATTCAAGAAATTTTAATCCAATTTGCTTATCATGGAGCAATGAACTCCAAACCTCAAGCCGCCTGTTTCCGTCCCCATGCCTGCCAGTGACACCAAACCCAGCCTGTCTAGCCGCGAATTGCCTGAGCGTCGGCTCGAAATCGTGTTAAGCGGTGATTGGAATGCGGATTCTGTCCGTCCTTCGACGAGCGAAATCCTCGCCAAGCTGAACCCGTCATGGGCTGAGATCGGTTTCGACACGTCCGGCCTAGGCCAGTGGGATAGTTTGTTGTTGACCTTATTAAAGGAGATAGGCGATCAATGTCAATTAAAAGGAATCAAAGTCAACCGCAGCGGCTTGCCGGATGGTGTTCGCGGCATGTTGCAATTGGCGGATGCCGTGCCGGAACAAGAAGGTGTCAGGCGGACCCCGCCACAACCGGGCTTGTTGGAAAAAACCGGCTTACTCGCTATCGCGGCTTGGGATGAAACCATAGACATACTGGCTTTCATCGGCGAGGCGACGGTGGGGTTTGTCCGCTTCTTGTTTGGCAGGGCGCATTATCGCCGGGTCGATTTGTTCTTGCTGATTCAAGAATGCGGGGCCAATGCGCTGCCCATCGTCAGTTTGATTAGTTTTTTGGTGGGGATGATCTTGGCTTTCGTCGGTTCGGTGCAATTGGCAAAATATGGGGCGCAGAATTACATCTCCGACATGGTGGGCTTGGGCATGTCCCGCGAAATGGGTGCATTGATGACCGCCATCATCATGACCGGGCGCACGGGTGCGGCGTTTGCCGCGCAACTCGGTTCCATGCAAGTCAATGACGAAATCGACGCATTGAAAACCATGGGCTTTTCGGAAATCGAATTTTTGGTGGTTCCCAGAATGCTGGCCTTGATCTTGATGATGCCCTTGCTGTGTGTCTATGCCGACTTGATGGGCATGGCCGGCGGCAGTCTGGTGGGGTTCGGTTTGTATGACATTTCCATCTTGGAATATTCCCAGCATCTCCTCGCCCGTTTGAGGTTTCAAGATTTCGCCGTGGGCGTGGGCAAGAGTGTGATTTTTGGGGTGTTGGTCGCCATTTCCGGCTGTATGCGCGGGATGCAATGCGGGCGCAGTTCGCAAGATGTCGGCATGGCGGCGACTTCCGCCGTGGTGACTGGCATCGTCATGATTGTGTGCGCCGATGCCGTGATGACCTTGATCGTCATCAGCATGAAATGGTGACGGCATGGGCGAACCGCACATTACCGTGAAGGACTTGACCATGGCTTATGGCGATATGGTCATCCAGCGCGACATGAATTTCACCGTCAATCGGGGCGATATTTTCATTGTCATGGGCGGCAGCGGCTGTGGCAAAAGCACCTTGCTACGGCACATGATAGGGCTGAAACAACCGGCGAAGGGCAGTATTTTTTACCAGAACCTCAGCTTTTGGGATGCCAGCCCCAAACAACGGCGACGGCTGATGATGAAGATGGGGGTGTCTTACCAAAGCGGGGCATTGTTCAGTTCCATGACCTTGGCCGAAAACATCGCCTTGCCGTTGTCTGCCTTCACCAATCTGAAGCGCCATGAAATCCGGGAAATAGTGTCTTTGAAATTGGCTTTGGTCGGTTTGGCCGGGTTTGAGGGATACTATCCGGCAGAAATCTCCGGCGGGATGCAAAAAAGGGCAGGGCTGGCCCGTGCCATGGCCTTGGATCCGGATATATTATTTTTCGACGAACCCTCCGCTGGACTCGACCCTATCAGTTCCCGATTATTGGACGATCTAATCCTTAACTTGCGTGATAATTTAGGAGAGACCATTGTGGTGGTGACGCATGAACTACCCAGCATTTTTGCGATAGGCAATAACTCCGTGTTTCTGGATGGCGAGAGTAAAACCATCATCGCCCAAGGCGACCCGAAGACGCTATTGGCGGAATGCGAGATTCCCAAGGTTAGGCAGTTCTTGACTCGCGGCAGTTCTAGGAATGACGATAAGCTGGCTAGTGGAGCTATGAAGGCATGAGCAGCAGGGCCAATCCGGTTTTAATTGGCGGTTTCATCGTGGGCGCTCTGGCGCTCATCGTGGCGGCTATTTTGCTGTTCGCCAACGGGGCATTTTCCAATCCGCAAAAGAATATGGTATTTTTTGAAGGCTCGGTGAATGGGCTGAACATTGGAGCCTTGGTCAAACTCAAGGGCGTGCCGGTTGGCAAGGTCATCGATATATTGGTGGTATATGACGAATATCGCGGTAAAGTAATCACGCCGGTCATTATTGAATTCACCCCGAAAAAATTATATAACTTGGAAGGTGGGCATATTGATAAAACCAGTAACGAAGACATCAAATTACTCATCAAACAAGGCTTGCGAGCGCAATTGCAAACCCAAAGCTTAGTGACTGGGCAATTGTTCATTGACCTGAATTTCCGCCCGGAAACCCCCATCAAATTACTCGGCGGGGATAATCCCATGTACCCGGAGATACCGAGCATTCCTTCGTCTAGGGAACAATTGGAGAGTACGATTGAGGATGTCATGGCGATGGTCAAGAAAATGCCAATTCAACAAACGGTCGAATCTTTGTCGAACAGCATTCAGCAAGTGGAAAAGTTGCTGAAATCCCCTGAAATACAATCCAGCCTTGCCACGATAGATCATACTTTGAAGGACTTGCAGCATTTGTTGCAAAAGGTGGATTCCAAAGTTGACCCTCTCGCCAAAGACCTGCAATTAACCATTCAAGAAAGCCGCCAGTTGGTGGCAAAAGTGAATAAGAATGTCGAACCTCTAATGGAAGATGCCCGCAATACCTTGAAATCCACAGCAGGCACGATGGACCAAGCGCGGACAACCTTAACGACTATAGACCAAGCCACCACGCAAAATTCCAGTTTGGACATGGCTATGAAGGATTTGGCCTCGGCGGCTAAATCATTGCGGGTGTTGGCAGATTATTTGGAGCGTCATCCCGATGCCCTGATCTACGGAAAAGATACTAAAGGAGATTAAAATGCGACTTGTATTAGCATTGATCGTCAGCTTGGCAATCGCCGCTTGTTCCCCCAATACCCGGCAGGTCAAATTTTATCTGTTGCAAGCTACTAATAAGGCTGAACAACAAGCCATCGGGACACCCCCGGCAAAACCGCTCACCATCGGGCTTGGGCCTGTGGAAATACCCGCTTATTTGGATCGTCCGCAAATCGTCACCGGCGGCGATGGCGCGGAATTGACAATGGCTGAATATCACCGCTGGGCCGAGCCATTAAAAGACACCATCACTCGCGTATTGGCGGAAGATTTGGCATTAGCTATGCCGGGCAATCATTTGTTGACCTTCCCTTGGAATCGGGCCATTAGCCCTGATGTCCAATTGGAAATCAAAATCACCCGTTTCCAAGTGGATGCCAACGGGCTTTGTGAATTGAAGGCGAATTGGACGATTTTGAAACAAAACAAACCGGTTGCCATGAATGCCTTTCAAACCCGTACTACGGCAACGAGCAACGATTATGCCGACAAAGTGGCTGCACAATCACAAGCCTTGGCGAAGTTTGGCAACGAGATGGCGGCTGGGTTAAGGGCGTTGACTGAAACCCAATAAATCGTTGGAGCGTCTTGGAGCGTCAAAGCTTGCTTCGCATTCTTGAAAGCCTTTCCATGGGTGTGGCTCATCCTTGTTGAGTCGAGCGCAGAAACCTCAATCACTATGCCAGTCTTCGATTGCTCTGAACCGGAGATAGCGATCTCCTAGCCGGAGGTCGATGCCTCCTAGCAGGTTGTCGTCATCTCCTAGCAGGATGTCGATGCCTCCTAGTAGGTTGTCGTCATCTCCTAGCAGGATGTCGATGCCTCCTAGCAGGTTGTCGTCATCTCCTAGCAGGATGTCGATGCCTCCTAGCAGGTTGTCGATGCCTCCTAGCAGGTTGTCGTCATCTCCTAGCAGGTTGTCGATGCCTCCTAGCAGGTTGTCGATGCCTCCTAGCAGGATGTCGATGCCTCCTAGCAGGTTGTCGACATCTCCTAGCAGGATGTCGATGCCTCCTAGCAGGATGTCGATGCCTCCTAGCAGGTTGTCGATGCCTCCAAGCCGGAGAACGATTATTCTGGAGCGGAGATCGTGACTATGGTGTTAATGGGTTCACAGCCACGACCTTCCCGGATTATGCCGCAAAACGGTTTCATCTGATTGAATTCCCCACTATGAATTTTTGCCGACTGGATTTTGATTTTTCCTGCGTTTCCGTTTTCGAAGTTCTCGGAATAGATACCAAACCAGCGCGATGCCTCCTATCGCCGAGAAGATGATTTTCTCGTAATTTTCCACATCATCCAGCAATCTTTCGGCAAGCGTCCCAAGGTTGTAGCCAAAACAAGCAAATGTGATGGCCCAAACCAAAGCGCCTAGGAAGTTCAGGATGAAAAATCGCAACGGTTTGTAACCACTCGATCCGATGACAAACGGGGTGACGTTGCGGATGCCATAGAGAAAGCGAAAACCTAAAATAATCGCGATTTGATGCCGGTGTAACAGGTCAAACGCCCTGGCTGCATTCTCGCGCAAGCCCGGACGTTTGTCCAAAAAGCTCATGCCTTTGAAATGACCGATGAAGAAAAACATCTGGTCTCCGCCAAAACTTCCAAACAATGCCGCAACAATGACCAAGGGCAGATCAAGCACCCCACTTTGGGCCAGATAACCGGCAATGATGAGGATCGTCTCCCCCTCCAAAAAGGTGCCTATGAAGAGCGCCAAGTAACCGTATTGAACGATCAGTTCTTCCAGTGACATGAGTTGTGGGTTTCCGCCGGTCAGTCTATCTTATCGGTCTCCGCTCAAAGCAACATCTGGTTGCCGACGGGTTTGCCTTCCCGTCGGCAAACTTTGAACATCAGATGCTGGCGAGTCCGACAATATTGTAGCCGGCATCGACATAGGTGATTTCACCCGTCACCCCCGATGCCAAATCAGAACATAAGAACGCGGCGACGTTGCCGACTTCCTCAATGCTGACATTTTTGCGCAAAGGGGCTGCCTGTTCGGCCTTGCTGAGCATTTCACGGAAGTTGTTGATGCCTGAAGCCGCCAAAGTGCGGATGGGGCCGGCGGAGATGGCATTGACGCGGGTTCCTTCCGGTCCCAAGGCCACCGCCATGTAACGGACATTCGCCTCCAAGCTGGCTTTGGCAACGCCCATTACATTGTAATTCGGGATGGCCCGTTCTGCGCCAAGATAAGTCAAGGTGAGCAAAGCGCCGTTGCGCCCCGCCATCATTTTGCGCCCGGCTTTGGCGAGTGCCGTGAAGCTGTAGGAACTAATATCATGCGCCACGCCGAAATTTGCCCGCGTCGTCGCCTCGACATAGTCACCTTCCAATGCATCACGCGGGGCGAAGGCCACCGAATGGACGATGCCATCCAAGCCGTCCCAATGTTTCCCCAAACTGTCGAAAACGGCGATGATTTGCTCATCGCTGCTCACATCCAATGGCAGAACGATGGAAGAATCAAATTCTGCGGCGAATTTTTCAACCCGTTCTTGTAATTTTTCGCCTTGATAAGTGAATGCCAACTCGGCACCTTGACGGTGCATTGCTTGGGCAATCCCGTAAGCGATGGAGCGATTGCTTGCCACGCCCACGATTAGAACTTTTTTGCCTTGCATGAAACCCATGTGTGTCTCCGTTTGTGATTTATAATTTTCGTTGCAAAGTATTACCGACACGCTGCAAACTGTCTATTAAAACATCGAGAAAATAATGAAACAATCCGATTTTGTCCTATCTGCCTTTGATGTCCGCGTTCCGAAGATTATTTATGGCACGGCTTGGAAAGCCGACCGCACGGCAGGCTTGGTGGAGCAGGCTGTCAGCCTAGGGTTTCGTGGGGTGGACACCGCCTGTCAACCCAAGCATTACCATGAGCCAGGAGTCGGACAAGGTTTGTCCGCTTGCTATAAAGCGGGTTTGGCGAGGTCTGAACTTTATCTGCAAACCAAATTCACACCGGCCAACGGGCAAGACCCCAAGCGCATGCCTTATGACCCAAAAGCGGCACTGGCCGAGCAAGTGTCGCAATCGTTTGCAGCTTCTTTGCTGAATTTGCAAACCGATTACTTGGATGCGCTGATTCTCCATTCGCCTTATTCTCAAGAGCGGCAAACGATTGAGGTTTGGCAAGCGATGGAGCTTATAATTAAACAGGGCGGGGTCAGGCAACTTGGCATTAGCAATTGCTATGATCTCAACGTGTTGGAAAATCTTTATCGACAAGCCAATGTGAAACCGGCGATTTTGCAAAACCGCTTTTACGCCACTACCCACTATGACCGTGAAATCAGGGTGTTTTGCCAACAGCATCGTATCCTTTATCAGAGCTTTTGGACGCTGACGGCCAATCCGCAAGTATTGGATCATGTCATTGTGGAGGGATTGGCGGCAAGCTATGAACGCACCCCGGAGCAGGTTTTCTTCCGCTATTTGACCCAAATTGGCATAATCCCACTAACCGGAACCACTCAAGCCTCCCATATGCGCGAAGATTTGGCACTCTTTGATTTTGAATTGACGGATGAGGAATGCTTTGCGGTTGGGGGGTTGTTGGTTTAATCCTTGTTGAAATCATTTTGGAATCTTAACAGTGAACTCGGTTTTCCTTAGTTCCACCGCACGAGACCTTCAGGTTTATCGCGACAAACTTACCGATGTCATCAATCGGTTGGACGGCTTCAAATGCATCCGCATGGAAGATTTTGGGGCGCGTGATCAACAAGCCGATGACTATTGCCGCGAACTAATCAAACAATGCGATGTAGCGGTGTTTATCGTTGGATTATGTTATGGCAGCAGCCCCGACCAGTCGGAAGAGTCTTATACCGTTCGTGAATATAATGAGGCGGTCGATGCAGAGGTTTCGCGACTGGTTTTCTTGTCGGAGGAAGGTGTGTTTTATTCCGGCTATTACCGGGAATCAGACGAACAATGGCAACGCCAACAAGCATTCAGAACGCGCTTAAGCCAGGAATTGGTTCGCGACATTTTCGCCACGCCAGATGAATTGGCCTCCAAGCTTGCCACGGCCTTGGGCAATTGGGCTAAGGGGCAAGCCGAATCAACACCGGCCAATGTTCAAACCTACGAAGCCAATTTGACGGGTTCCGGTTCCATGGCGCAAGGTCAGGATGCGATGGCAGTCAGCGGCGGCATTGCCGTAAACGGCGATGTGGGTGGCAATATTATCCAAGTCGGCGAAGGAGCCAAGGTCATTATCGGCGATTCCGCCCCGGTCAAAATGACCGCCGTGGACATTAAAACCCACTTGGGTCGTTATTTGCAGCATATCATTGTCGGCAATCGCTATTTGCAATTGCAAGGCATCCGTTCCGGCGGCAAGCTGGTGCATATCGAATTGGACCGCATCTATATTCGCTTACGGGCAACCCGGCAACGCCAAATCAACGTAGAGGATCATTGGCTGGATCAGGAAATGCGGCTGGCCCCCGGCGAGCGCCATCGCCTGTCTGCCCGTGAAACCGTCACCACCGAGACAGTCACTGCCGAGGAAGCTTTGGCAAGCTATCAACGTTTGGTTGTGTTGGGCGATCCGGGGTGTGGCAAGACTACGTTTTTGCGTTATCTGGCTTTGATCTATGCGAAGGATATGGCGGAAGGCGATGGTTTGGTTCGCAAGGCTTTGGGAATTAAAGAACCCGAGCGCCTGCCCATCTTGCTGCTATTGCGCCAATTCGGTCGCTTCTTGCAAACTCAACCCGACAATGGCGCGGACGGTCACGGGCTATTGCTAGATTTTCTGCTGAAATCCTGTGCGAGTGACAGAATCCAACTGCCGGAAGATTTTTTTGATGCGTATTTGCGGGAGGGCAGGGCGGTCATTTTATTGGACGGCATGGACGAGGTGGCCGATCCCAAATCCCGCCAGCGCGTGGCCCGTTTGGTGGAAAGCTTCACTCGCACCTATGACCGCTGCCGCTATGTGGTGACTAGCCGCATCGTCGGCTATACCGGCACGGCCCGTTTGGGCGAAGCCTATGCGCTGACGACGGTGCTGGATTTCACCCGGCAAGACATTGCCCAGTTTTTAACGGTTTGGAATCGGCTGATTGCGGTGGCGGAGAAGGGCGACAATGCCAGCGCCATCGCCTATGCCGAATCGCAAAGCGGGCAATTATTACAAGCCATAGACGGCAATCCGCGCATCCGCGAACTCGCCATCAACCCGTTGTTGTTGACCGTCATCGCCATGGTGCATCGAGACCGGGTGAAGCTGCCCGACCGGCGGGCGGAACTCTATGCCGAGGCGGTGGATGTGCTATTAGGCAAATGGGAGGAGGCCAAAGGTGTGAAGGAAACCCCCATCCTGCCCTACGATCAGCTATTTGATACCGGCGACAAACGCTTGCTGTTGCAGAGCTTGGCCTTGCACCTACACGAACAAGGCAGCAAGGAAATCCAAATTGCCGATTTGCGCAGCTTGTTACAAGCCGAATTTGAGCAACTGGCTTTGGACGAACATGAGGCTAGGCAAGCGGCGGAGCGGTTCCTCAATGTCATCGAAGAGCGCACTGGTTTGTTGTCTGCCCGTGGTGAAGGGGTTTATGCCTTTTCCCATCTGACGTTTCAAGAGTTCTTAGCGGCTTTGGCTATTGCCCCCCGTGAGGACTATTTGCCTTATACCTTGGGCAAAGTCCCCGAACCGTGGTGGCGGGAAGTGATTCTGCTGGAAGCCGGTTTTCTCAGTACCCAAAGCAAGGAAAAAACCACGGCGCTGATACAGGCCATCGCCGACCGCAAGCAAGAGCCGGAACCTTATCATAATCTGGTGCTGGCGGCGGAATGCTTGCGCGATGTCGGTTCCAAGCGGGTGCTAGGCGATTTGCCGAAAACCGTCCGGCTGCGATTGCGGAAAGGTATCGAAACTCCGCCTTCGGTGCTGACCCGCTGGGTTTTCAGCTTAGGTGCTAAAACGTGGATTGAGCGTAGAGCAAAGGCGATGGAGGCGTTGGTTCGGTTCGGGGAAGAAGTATTCTGGAAGCCACCTTATGGCGAACCGGAATGGGTGGAGATACCCGCCGGGGAATTTTGGATGGGTAGTGAACGGGGTCATCATTCTGAAAAGCCAATCCATAAAGTGGTGTTGGTGGCTTATCGGATTTCACGAGTGCCCATCACCAACGCCCAATATTATCTGTTCACCCAAGCTACCGAACATCCCGTCCCTAATGATTGGCAGGATCAGCGACCACCTAAGGGTTTGGAAAGCCATCCGGTAGTGAATGTCAGTTGGCAGGATGCGCTGGATTATTGTGCTTGGTTGGGCCAAGTCACTGGCAAGCCGATTACCTTCCCTAGCGAAGCCGAATGGGAGAAAGCTGCCCGTGGCGATCAAGACCAACGGGAATATCCGTGGGGGAACCGCTTCGAGGCGACTCGGTGCAATTGTGAAGAGTTGGGCTTACGCACCACCACGCCAGTCGGTATCTTCCCCGAAGGCGCTAGCCCTTACGGCTGCTTGGACATGGCTGGCAATGTGTGGGAATGGACTCGCAGTTTATGGGCTGATTATCCTTACCCGCAACCGGGCGACCAACGCCAGCAGCGGGAAGACTTGCAAGCTTGGGGGGAGAGAGTATTGCGCGGCGGCTCGTTCCCCATCAATCAGCTCAACGTCCGCTGCTCCTACCGGTACTACGGCGATCCCGTCTTCCGTCACTTCAACTACGGGTTCCGCATTGTGGTGTCCCCATGCTTGTAGTCTCTGCGCTCTGGCTCTTCTCTGATCTCTGGCTTTGCTCTGCTCTTCTCTGTTTTGTAGGCCGGAATAAGCCCGCTTGCGGGCGTTTCCGGCAAATCCTTTGCTGCCGGAAACGGTCGCTTCACGACCTTATTCCGGCCTACAACTGCTCTTCCCGTTTTTTGCTGTGTAGCGGCTCGCGATTTTTTTGGAGCGTCAAAGCTTGCTTTGACAAAACCTCAAAATGAACCGCAACTGCGAAAATGAAGGGTTCGAGATTTTGACTGTCTGGATTATTCGGTTGTTGAAATGTGCCAGCTTCGTCGGGGCGTATCGTAAGCCTTCATTCCCACTTGTTAAACTCGCCTTCGCCTTCCAACTTTTCCATTCCCTGCTCCAAATTGAGCATGAAATCCACCCGCGAGCCGCTCCAATGTAAAGCCTCGCCGACAAACACATCACAGAAGAATGGCACTAGCAAAGATTCACCCCTAGGCAAGGCTTTGCCTAAACCATGCATGAAAATCGGAATGACAGGGACTTCGGGATGGTGTTCGACCAAATGGGCAATGCCGGATTTGAACTTGGCCCTTTGTTCCGGCTCGCCACGGGTGCCTTCCGGGAAGAAAATCAAAATATCCCCACATTTCAAGGCATCCTTGCAGCCTTGCAAAGGATGGATGGGCTTGGACGCACGGCATGAAATCACATCGACCGAAGTTTCAGGTTTGCGAGCCACCGGGATGATGCCGATGATGTTTAACGCAAACCAAGCCAGCCACTTATTGCGCAGAAAATAATCCATCGCTGCCGCCGGTCGAATCCTCGGCAATAGTCGCAATGGAAACAGGCTAATCAACACCATCGTGTCCAAATGACTATTATGGTTAGCCGCCAGTATCGCCGGACCCTGCGCAGGCAAACGTTCTCGATGGCGCACATTCAAGCCCAATAAACACAGCACCACGATTCTGACGACGACACCAAAAAACAAAAAGCGCAGTAAGCGGTTCATGACTGAAAATAAAAATAGCGCATGAAATGGAAAAACAGCGGCGCAGTATAAGTCAGGCTGTCTATCCGGTCCAAAATGCCCCCATGTCCCGGTAATAAACTGCCAGAATCTTTAACCCCGATGTCGCGCTTGACGGCGGAAATCACCACATCGCCAACAAACCCGGCAATGGGAATGATGATGCCGATGATCAGAGAATGAGGCATACTCAAAGGGGTCAGAAAAGGGGCTATCAGCCAAGCACAGAGCAAGGTCGTGGCAACCCCGCCCAAAAACCCTTCCCAGGTTTTATTCGGGCTGACTTTGGGGACGATCTTGTGCCGCCCCAACAGCTTGCCCCAGACATATTGCGCGACATCGTTGAATTCTGTCAAAAACACCAGGAACAACACCAATCCTGCCCCGCCTCCCATCGGGTTACGTTCTTCCGGCAAAGCCAGTAAGAAGGATAAATGGCTTAGGCTGAACACCGTCACCATCAAACCCCAGTGTAAAGTACTCGCCGCCCGTAAAAACTCCTTGGTCTCGCCTATCATCACCATGCGCATCGGCATGAATAAAAAGGCATACACCGGGATGAAGATGATGAACATGCCATACCATTCCTGATGTATCCAATAATATTGCAAGGGGATGCTCAGATAAGCCCAGACCAAAACTCGCCGGTCGGCCCTGCGTGTCGGTATCAGGCTGAGATATTCCTTCAAAGCCAAAAAACTAACCATGCCGAAAAACACCAAGGACAATCTTCGGTTAAGCACCATCGCTAAGGTGAAGACGATAATCATGCCCCACCAAGAATTGACTCGTAGGCGCAATTCCCGGTAATCCTTATGTGGGTTGCGCCATTGCAATAGGGACACAATGATGGAAGCCAATAGCAGTAGCGAAAATATACCACCCACTGCCCAAATTACATTCGGTTTGACGGCCAAGTTAATCATGGCGTAATCTCCTGCAAGGCTTTGTTGACCCGGTTCACCACGGTCCATGCCAACAATCCAGACAACACCCACAGTAGGCCGGACAACCAAACACCGGGAGCCACGCCCAAACCGAGCAACAATCCGATGAAGCCGATGGCAAAAGCCCGGTCGCTCTTGCCCATGGGTCCGTCATAACGCCGACTCGCCCCGATTTGCACCGCCGCGACCCCGGCCAGTTCACTGACTACTGCCAGCACTGCAAACACCGCCGCTGCCGCCATACTGACCCCCGGTATTAGACCTAAGGGCAGATAAAGTACGGTGTCGGATACCACATCACCCAATTCATTCAGCATGGACCCTAATGGCGAGCGCAAATCATGCTCCCTCGCCAGCATCCCGTCGATGGCATTCAGCGCCATGCGGATGAACATTAACAGAGGAATCAGCAAAAAGGGCCAACGCTGCGTGGGTTGCAGAGCCACACCCGTACCGCCCAACAACGATAAGCCAAAAGCCAGCCAAGTGACTTGATTGGGGGTGATGCCTTTTCGCCAAAGCCACTGCACGATAGGCCGCAACAGGTTTTGGAAGCGAGGTTTGAGGTCGTAGATCGTCAGCATTTTGATCTCCGTCGGAGAGAAGTGAGGGCTTGCCTTGCATTATATGACAAGGATAAGCTAAACAATCAAATGCTGGAACAATTCGGCAGTGTTGAGGCAGTTCTCGCTGCCGACGAGCATGATCTTCTGAATGTGGCAGGCATTGGCACAGGTCGGGCCAAATCCATCCGATGGGCTGTTGGGGAAAGTATTACACTTTACGAAGAAAACGATCTGCCAATATGACAACCATATAAGCCAACATCATGAAACCTAAAACCACGACCATCATCATCGCGCTATTTCTTGTCATTGCAGCAGCTTTAAGCCTAGGTTGCCATTCCGCGAAAAAAATGACAGGCGGAGTCAATGTCCAGCAGGAACAGAGGCTTGGACAAGCAACGGCGCTGCCTGAGACGATTTACATTAAAGATTTTGAGTTGGATGGTGCAAATTTCCAGCGCGACCAAAGCGTATTAAGCCGTTTGCCGGTGGGTTCGCGCTTGATAAATCGCGGCGGTCAAAATGAACCGTCAGCGATAGTCAACAACATGGCGGAGGCATTAGTCGATGCATTCAACCGACAAAACCTACCCGCCCAACGGCTAGCAGCCTCAAACAGCCTGCCGCCCAAGGGTTGGTTAATCAACGGCGTTTTCACCGAAGTCGATGAAGGCAATCGCATTCAGCGGGCGGTGTTGGGTTTCGGTCAAGGTAGTACGCAAATGACCGTGCAGGTCGGTGTCAGTGATTTAGCCAGCAACAATCCGCAAGCTCCCTTCATTATCTTTGGCACGAATAAAGACCCCAGCAAAATGCCGGGGGCTGTCGTTACGAAGAATCCTTACGTCGCAGCGGCGAAATTTGTCATGGAGAAAAACGCCACCAGTAAGGATGTCAAAAACACCGCCGAACAAATTGTGGCGGAAATCTTGAGTTATAAACAAAAATTCATTGAGCAAAAGAATAATCGTTGAAATGTAGATTGATTCTTGCCAATACTTCATGGCAATCGAATGGCTTGGTGACGTAATCCACCCCACCCAATTGTTGGAGCGTCAAAGCCTGTCCTGAGCGAAGTCGAAGGGCTTGCTTTGACGCTCCCCATACAAAAGAAAATAAGCGTCCTTGCCTAATAAGGGGCTAATAAGATTTGCCAGTGATATCGTTTGACAAGGTGTTGAGTCTGGAGATCACTGCATCCGCATCTTCATCGGACACATCAAAGTCATGAAGAGTCTCAAGGAAATGCTCTACAAATTTGGCAAAATGATGGGTCGTGATGCCCATGCCCTGATGGGCATAGGCCAAGGGCTTTCCGGTATAGGTCATCGGTCCGCCCAAGGCTTGCCCGAGAAATGCATTTTGCATGGAAATTTGCTTTTCCATTTGCGTATGCTCAAAAAACGGCCTTAATTCAACATCTTTTAGCACCCGAGCATAAAATGCCTTGGTGATGGCTGCAATGGCTTGTTCGCCGCCTAGGCGGTCATAGAGGGATTGTTGTGTGGCGTTCATAGGAAGTTAACACAGGGGAAAAAAAAGAGAATTTATTATAATGCTAAATGACCATTCTGCTGTATTTTTGTTAAGAATAATATTAGCCTGTCTTACCTGTTACCGGCTATACAGGAAGGCTTCTTCCGAAACCCAACGGGAATTTTTATGGACCCTTTAACTTTCGTCAACATCGAGTGGGTCAAGCCACTGCTGAAAATGCTCAACAATATCCGTGGTCAGCGGGAAAAAGAGGTGTTGGCCTTGGCGGATGTGTTTGGCGACCCTAGGGTGATGCTGAGTTATTATGTCGTGCCGAATTGCCAGCACCACAACCCGGCGGACCATGACGAAGACGAGCGGTCACGTTCCTATGTCAAAGCTCCGGTCTACGACACCTTGCAAGCCTTTCTTGGCACGGAAACGCTGATGCGGGACGGGCGCAACCAGATGTTCATCCTCGCCGATGCCGGCATGGGCAAGACCACGCTGCTGTTGATGCTGAAAATGTGGCACACGTTTGCGTTTTGGCCCAAAGGCTATGACTGTTTGTTGCTGAAACTCGGCGACAACAGCTTGGAACAGATCGGCAAACATGAAGGCAAGGCTAACACGGTGTTATTGCTGGATGCGCTGGACGAAGACCCCAAGGCGCATGGGCGGATTGATGAGCGGCTGAAGGAATTGCTGGAGGCTTCCCGCAATTACCGGCAGGTGTTGATTACCTGCCGCACCCAATTCTTTCCGTCCACCGGCTTGGACCCGTTCGGCGATGCCGGCCGTGTCACCTTGGGCGGGGACCGCTGCCCGATGCTGTTTCTGTCCTTGTTCGACGATAAGCAAGTCGAAACCTATTTACGCAAGCGCTTCCCCGACCCTTGGCATTCTTTCTTCAGCCGCAAGGCCGACCCGCGACGACTCAAAGCACAAACGCTGTTGGCTTCGATGAAATCCCTGCGCTTCCGGCCTTTGCTGCTGGCGCATGTGGATGAATTACTGAAAGCCAAGGAGCGTTTAAGCAACCCTTATGAAATCTTCCAAGCCTTGGTCCGCGTCTGGTTGGTGAGGGAAATCGGCAAAATGGAGAAGCAGAATCTCAAACCGATTCCAAGCGAGCAGGAACTGTGGGCCGCTTGCCGGTTGCTGGCGGTGTATTTGCAAACCATCGGCAAGCGCGAGTTGGACATGGAAGCCTTAAGTGAATTGATGCGGCATCTGCCCGCTGTCCAACACTTGGAAAAGCTGGATTTTGGCGGGCGTTCCTTGCTGAACCGCAATTCCAAGCGCGAATATCGCTTTTCCCATTACAGCATCCAAGAATTCTTGGTCGTCCATGGCTTGTGCCACGATCAATTGCAACAGGATTTGGCTCGATGCCCGGAACCGGCACGGGGTGGCAGCATTAAACTGACGATGCAGATGTTAGCATTTCTGCCTAGCCAAGAAAGCGTGGGTATTTTACGGAAAAACCAAGCAGATTTGAATAATCAAGATTTAAGTCTGATCAAGATATTGGAGTGGATTGCCAAGGGAGAGTTGCCGTTAGCGACTGTGCAAGGCTCACCATTGCATGATGAACTGAAAGACGGCGGGTTCGGCCCCGAGATGGTCATCGTGCCAGCCGGCAATTTCTGGATGGGTAGCAAGAAAGGTGAGAAGGGAGCGCAGAAAGAAGAAATCCCCCTCCATCCAGTGACCATAGCCCAAGCTTTCGTGATAGGCTGTTATCCTGTGACGTTTGAGGACTACGACCGTTATTGTGAAGCTACCGGCAAGGATAAGCCTGGTGGTTGGGGTTGGGGCCGCGACAATCGACCGGTGATTGATGTGTCTTGGGACGATGCACTCGCCTATTGCGCGTGGTTGACCGAACAAACCGGCCAGACTTACCGCTTGCCCACCGAGGCCGAATGGGAATATACGGCACGGGCCGGGACGGACACGGCCTATTGGTGGGGCGATGACATCGGTGTCAACCGAGCCAATTGTGAAAGTTCAGGTAGCCAATGGTCCGGTCAGCAGACTTCCCCGGTGGGTTCGTTTCCACCCAATCCTTTCGGGCTTTATGACACCTCGGGCAATGTCTGGGAATGGGTGCAGGATCGTTGGCATGATAATTATCAGGGATCGTCCGCATTTGCACTTGCTTGGGAAAGTGGCAGCAGTGATTGGAAGGTTATTCGCGGCGGTTCTTGGAACGCTTACACTGACCTCCTACGCTGTGCGATCCGCGACAGGAGCCCTCCCAACTTTCGGCGCAACTATCTTGGGTTTCGGGTTGTCTTGGGTTCTCCCTAGTGATTTCTGTCTTCTGATTTGTGGTTCCTGCTCTTCTGTTTTCTGCTTTTGCTCTTTGTATACCGCGTAGCGGTCGATTTTTTTGGGGGGGTCTCAAGTCCTCTCTTTCTCGGGTTCCCAAGCTCTTTGCTTGGGAACCCGATATGTGAAGCTCCGCTTCAGTTCAGCGGAAGCCGAGCTTCAAGGATAGCG
>CAIYXP010000273.1 GCA_903930145.1 uncultured Methylococcaceae bacterium | reverse complement strand
CCCCCGAGGTGGGCTGACAGACGCCTGCTCACGGACCGGGAACGGATCTGGGTCTCGAGCCCATCTTTTCGCCCGTCCCCGCGTCGGGCGATTTCCGGTTCCAGTGTGCCTATCGAAATCATTACGCTCACTAGGTTCTTCGCCGCCATGTAGTCTAGCAAGTCAATATCGCGTGCAATCAATGATCCTTTGGTCGTAATCATAACCGGGTGATTGAACTCGGCCAGCACTTCCAAGATTTGCCGGGTGACAAGTTGTGTTTTCTCAAGGGGTTGATAAGGGTCGGTGTTCGCGCCCAAGGCCAAGGGCGCGGGACGGTAATTGGGCCTTGACAATTCTTGTCGCAATCGCTCGGCAGCATTTTCCTTGACCACGATCTTGGTCTCAAAATCCAAACCGGCGGACAAGCCTAAATATTCATGGGTCGGACGGGCATAGCAATAACTGCACCCATGCTGGCAGCCGCGATAGGCATTGACCGAACGGTCAAAGGGAATGTCCGGTGATTGGTTATACCTGATGATGGTTTTTGCCCGTTCGTAAGTCACTTCCGTTTTGACAGTGGTCGCTTCATCTTCCCAAGCCCAGTCTTCCGCCGATTCATCGGCAGAGCGGGTTTGCTTCAGAAATCTAGAATCGGGATTGGAGATGGCTCCATGACCTGATAAAGGGGTTTTGCTTGATAGGCGCATTGCTTAAGCTTATAAAATTGTCTGAGTCAAATCATACCGGCAAAATCGCTTAAATGTTAAACTGTCAACCATAATCCCCCTTTGCAAATTCGGACTATGTTGAAAATTTACAACACCCTCACCCGCCAAAAAGAAGAATTCTTACCCTTGGAACCTGGCAAAGTCCGCCTCTATGTCTGTGGTATGACAGTTTATGACTACTGCCATCTAGGCCATGCACGGGTCATGGTCGCTTTCGACACCGTGGTGCGTTATCTGCGGCATTCGGGTTATGACGTGACTTATGTGCGCAACATTACCGATATAGACGACAAGATCATCAAACGGGCCAATGACAACGGCGAATCCACAGCAAGCTTGACCAACCGCTTCATCGATGCCATGCATGAAGACGAACAAGCCTTGGGGGTGTTGCCACCGGATCACGAACCCCGCGCTACCGCCAACATTGCCGAAATCATCCATATGATAGAAACTTTGATCGAACGCGGCTATGCCTACATCGGCGGCAATGGCGATGTGTTTTATGCGGTCGGCAAATTTGTCGGTTATGGTCAGTTGTCCGGCAAAAACATAGACGAACTTCGCTCAGGCGAACGGGTGGACGTGGACGAGGCCAAGCGTGACCCGCTGGATTTTGTGTTGTGGAAAATGGCGAAACCCGACGAACCATTCTGGCCTTCCCCTTGGGGTAATGGTCGGCCTGGTTGGCATATCGAATGCTCGGCCATGTCCACATGCTGCTTGGGCAATCATTTCGACATTCATGGCGGTGGCATGGATTTGCAATTCCCCCATCATGAAAATGAAATCGCCCAATCCGAAGGGGCCACGGGCGAGAAATTTGTCAATTTGTGGATGCACAATGGTTTTGTCCGCGTCAATGAGGAAAAAATGTCCAAGTCATTGGGCAACTTTTTTACCGTTCGCGAAATCCTTGCCCGATACCGTCCCGAAGCCGTGCGCTTTTTCATCCTCAACAGCCATTATCGCAGTCCGTTGAATTATTGCGACGAGAATTTGGACGAAGCCCATGCGGCATTGACGAGACTTTATACGGCATTGAGGGGTTTGGACATTTCTAGTTTGCTTCCTGTAGAGTCGGGTTCAGAACCTGCCCTTACCCATGTTGCAATAGGTTTTCAATCCCGGTTTGAAGAAGCCATGCAAGATGACTTCAATACCCCGCAAGCCATTTCGGTATTGTTTGACTTAGCTCGTGAAATCAACCGCCAAAAAACCACCGATGAAGCGGCTGCTTTGGATTTGGCAAGATTGTTAAAATCATTGGCATCGGTGATTGGCCTGTTGGAAGAAAACCCGGAAGATTTTCTACGTGGGTCCACTGACGACGGATTGAGCGCAGAAGCCATTGAAGCCTTGATTCAACAAAGACTGCAAGCCAGAAATGCGAAAAACTGGGCCGAATCCGACCGGATACGCGATGAGTTAAAATCTAATGGCATTATCTTGGAGGATTCCAAGCAAGGGACGACTTGGCGTAGGGATTAAGTAGGCTAGGTCGGCAAACGTTTAACATTTTGCAATCTATAGATTCCTTGAGAATAGTGATGAACGCTGATGAAAATGATTTTTTGCCCAATACCTATGGGTCGAATAAAGACAATGAACAAGCTTCAGTATTTACCGGCAAGCCAATAAACTTGCCTTACCCGTCTTTGGGCGAGACTTTCAAAGAGCCGGAAATATTCTGTGACATGGTCGATTATTATTTCCAGGAGACTCTCGGAGAACCTCCCGCTCCCTGCACCCGCCTCGCCGTTTTTGGGGGAAGGGGGATAGGAAAAACGCGGGCGGTTGTTGAGTATGCTTGGAGTAGGGCCGACCACTACACCGCCTTGCTATTCGTCACCGCGCAATCTATGTGGGGTTTTATTGACAAAATGGCCTATCTTTGTCCTCTGCTCGGTATAACCCCGGAATCAACCGATGAATACTCCCGTTTCCAACAGGTATTGCGTTGGTTGGTTGATCCGGCTCACGCTGGCTGGCTATTGATTGTCGATGGCTCGGACTGTGATGAATCCAAGAAAATTGTCAAGGAATGCCTGACCAGCCTGTGGGGCGGCCACATGATCGTCACCACTTATGATTACGATTGGCGAGACAAATTTTTCAGTTTCGCCCGTATACAGCAGCCCGAAATCGCTCAGGCCGTGGACTATCTGATGGAACGCACGGAAGGAAAACGCAAAGCCTATGCCGATGACATGGAAAAAGCAGAAAACCTAGCCAAAGCGACAAACACCATCCCCTTGGCGCTAGAATTGGCGACGGCTTGCATAGGCATCCACGGCTTGTCGTTCGGCGAATATATAGACCGATGGCAGAGGGAGGAGCCAGAGGTGGCGGATTGGGTCGACGGTTATGATTTGGAATACTACCGCCAAGTGGCCGTCGCTTGGAAACTGAGTTTTGACATCTTAACGCCAGCCGCCCAAGCATTGCTTTACATGCTTTCCTGGTTGGATGTAGATCCATTTCCCCGTTTTCTATTCAACCGGCAAGCGGGAACCGAGATGTTGCAGCGCAACACCGCCGATTTCCCCACTCCGAATGAAATTCTTCAGCTATTGTCCGGCGACGGGCAGGCGGACATGGGCATGGCCCTTGCCGAATTGCGAGGCTATGGTTTGCTGCAACCCGCAGGGGAAAGCCTGTTTCCGAATGAAGGCAAGCTACACCCGTCGGTGTTATTAATCACCCGGCAGCGGCAACCTTTGGAGAGCCGCTTAGATAGCTTGCAGGCTGCTCTGGATTTGGTGTACGGCGCAACCTTCGTCAATCCACAGATCCAACAATCCTGGTCGATTTGGGAACCTATGGTAGACCACGCCGCCAAAATCCTAGGATATGCCTGGTATGCTGAGATTGCCAATCCCACTGCGCATTTATCGAATAATGTAGGTCAATTGATGCTGGTCAAAGGGGAGTTGGTCGGAGCCGAAGGTATTATGAACCGGGCATTGAAGATCACCGAAAAAGACCTAGGGCCAGACCATCCCGAATTAGCCTCCCGCCTGTATAATCTTGCCAATGTCATGATAGTTGCCGGCAAGGGAGCCGAAGCGGAACCCTTGCTATGGCGATTGCTCGGCATCGTTGAAGGCCAAGATGGAAAACATCGTCGATTTTTATTCCACGGGCTGAGTTTGCTGGGCAAGTTGATTTACGAACTCGGACGCAGGGAAGAAGGCGAAGCCTTAGTGAAAAGGGCGCTGGCGGTTGCCGAGGAAATTTTGCCACCGAATGACCCTCTATTGGCACCTGTCTTGACCGACCTTGTCGCCATGTTGTTCAATGTACCTAGGCTCGCTGAAGCTGAGCCATTATTGCGCACGTTAATCAGCATCGAGGAATCCTATCATGGGCTGGAACATCCCAAAGTTTCCGACCACCTGAACAACCTCGCCATTTTGTTGCAGAACACTAACCGTCCCGCCGAAGCCGAAATGGTCATGCGTCGGGCATTGTACATTGACGAGAAAACCCTAGGACCGGAACATCCAAATGTGGCGCGTGACCTGCACAGCGTCGCTTATTATTATCAATCCGATAAGCGTTTTGCAGAAGCGGAGCCTTTGATGAGGCGGGCATTGGCAATCGAGGAAAAATGCTTCGGGCCGGATGATGGAAAAATCGCCATTGCGCTTAACAATCTCGCCCTTGTGCTGGCCGACACCAACCGGCTGGAAGAGGCGGAACCCTTGATGCGACGGGCCTTGGCCATCAACGAACACAATTTGGGTCCCGACTCTGAAGAAGTCGCTGTCGTGCTGAACAACCTGTCCCAATTAGTGGAAAGCCTAAAGCGGCAGGACGAGGCTATCTCACTCATGCGCCGCCAACTGGTCATCTTCCTCAAGCTTACCCGCGAGTCCGGGCGAGATCATCCCACCTTAAAACTCGCCATTGGCAATTATCTGAATATGTTGAAAACTATCCCCATGGGCAAACACCAATACGAGCAGCTTCTTGCGGATTTGGGCCCTGAGGCGGGTTTTGACCAACTTAGCTTCCGCCGCTTGCGCAAGCGGGTTGGGCTGTGAAAGCAGTGACCAAGCTGGATGTAGAAACACCCATTCTTGATATCCGTTGCAACCCTTGACCGGGCAGTTTCAAGTGACACCAATACGGCAAAAGCTAGGGTTTCATGATGTAAGTGTCTGTCATGCTTCCAATATCCAAAAATGTTCACGCCATTCCCTCGCCCCATTGAATTTTCGTGCATCTTCCCAAGCACTGGCATAAGCTGGGCTGGCCAGTTCTGCGAAGCGTTGCTCCGAGGGACGGTTGGTTTGAGAAAGCACTTGAGCAATTTGTGGTTGTTTGAAAAAGCCGGGGGCAATTTCCCAACGCAAGCGGACAAACAGGCGCATCATTTGGGCGTCGTCAATGTTGAAGGGTCGGGCAAGTTCTATGCTGTCATTGATGAGCCAACGCAGATAAGACCGGGAATAAAGGGGCAAGATATCGGGGCGAAACTCGGCAAGATGCCTTTCGATTTCATGGATCAGCAACTTGCGATTGTCCAGAACCATAGAATGCCGTTTAGCTTTGGGTATGATTAGCATTGGAGGACTCTGAAATGGGCTGAAAAATAACCTTAACTTTTAAGTTTAATTATGAATCTCATCTATATTGATGTCAGGCATTTTTAGAATGTCAAAGCTGGCTTGGCAAGTCAAGGGGTGTGATGAAAAGAAACGCATACGAACTCTTAAAAGATTTGAAATTATGTCGGGTGTGTAAGCTTGCCTGAACATGCCCTTGCAAGGCAAGCCTTGCACTCCAAAGCCACTTTATATCGCATCGAGACAAGGCAAACCTTGACATTCCAAACTAAGGCCATGATTCGGCAAACTGTTTCAAGCTTGTTTGCTGTTCCGATGCATGGTTGGCTTATCGCTTCATATTCGCAAAAAACTCTGCATTGGATTTGCTGTCCTTTAGTTTACCCAAAAGAAATTCGCTGGCTGCCACTTCGTCCATGGGTTGCAGTATGCGCCGTAGTATCCAGGACATTTGCAATTCTTCCTTGGGCACGATGTATTCTTCGCGGCGCGTTCCTGAGCGGTTAATGTTGATGGCAGGGTAAACCCGGCGTTCGGCAATCTTTCTCTCCAGATGCAATTCCATGTTACCAGTTCCTTTGAATTCTTCATAAATCACTTCGTCCATGCGCGAACCCGTGTCGACAAGTGCCGTCGCGAGGATGGTCAGGCTGCCACCTTCTTCAATGTTGCGGGCCGCCCCGAAGAATCGTTTCGGGCGTTCCAGTGCATTCGCATCGACACCGCCGGTCAATATCTTGCCGGAAGACGGGACGATAGTGTTGTAAGCACGGGCTAGGCGGGTGATCGAATCTAGCAATACGACGACATCATGTTTATGTTCAACCAAATGCTTGGCTTTCTCTATCGCCATTTCTGCCACTTGCACATGGCGGGTTGGCGGTTCGTCAAAGGTGCTGGACACCACCTCCCCTTTCACGCTGCGTTGCATTTCAGTGACTTCTTCTGGCCGTTCGTCGATCAGCAGCACAATCAGATAACATTCGGGGTATTTTTCCGAAATGCAATGGGCGATATTCTGCAAGATCATAGTCTTGCCCGCTTTCGGCGGGGATACGATCAAGCCACGCTGGCCTTTGCCGATGGGGGCGACCAGATCGATCATACGCCCGGTCAAATCTTCCGTCGTACCGTTCCCCAGCTCAAGCACAAAGCGCTCATGCGGAAATAAGGGGGTCAGGTTGGAAAAAAGTATTTTGTGCTTGGAATTCTCGGGAGGTTCGTAATTGATTTGCTCAACCTTGAGCAGGGAAAAATAGCGGTCACCTTCCTTCGGCGGACTGATTTTGCCCGAGATGGTGTCGCCGGAATGTAAACTGAACCGGCGTATCTGGCTGGGGGATACATAAATGTCGTCAGGTCCCGCCAAATAAGACCAGTCAGCCGAGCGTAAAAATCCAAAGCCATCCGGCAGAATTTCCAACACCCCATCGCCAAAAATGTCTTCGCCACTTTTTGCCTGTTTTTTGAGGATGGAAAAAATCAATTCTTGCTTGCGGCTACGAGCCACGCCCTCGATTTTTAAGGATTCGGCAATGTCGACGAGCTCGGAAACGGGTTTGCGCTTGAGATCGGTAAGATTCATATTATTTTGGGAGGTATGCGTAGGATGCGCCTTTCACCAATTGCAGGTGGTGGCTTGAGGGTGAGTGGGTGATGGTTGGTTGTATTTAATGACATCGCCCTTAGATTTTGTCTGCCAGCCAGTTTAAGGTATTGCCTTGGAAACTCTTTATGGGCAAAAAACATTCCAAGGCATCCCGAAAACTTGCTAGCATCACTTCCGTATTCATAGATTCCGTTTCATGGTGGGAATGGAGTCTGAATTAACGGCGACCACGCCCATTTTTGCTGCTGCCTTTGTCCAAAGCAACATAAATCGTGTTGCCTTGAAAATCACTGCCATCCAAGCCAGAGATTGCAGAACGGGCCTCATGACCCTCCATATTGACAGTGGCAATGCCACGCGCCTTGCCGGTGAATAGATCCCGGCTTAACTTAAGATCAAAAACTTTACCATAGCCGCCAAACAACTCGTTTAGACTGGCTTCGGTTGTGCTTGGGGGCAAACCACGAACAAAAAGCGTCAACATAGGTTGGCACTCCTTAAAAGATAGTGACTGGGTTGGTGAGAATGATGCGCCGAGGCGCACTGGACGAAGGGTTAAGCCAAGCCGTTTGGACGGCTTGGCTTAAATTACGCACGCAGACCTGCTTGGATCACAGGATAACGACGTTTTCCGCCTGAGGACCTTTTTGACCACTCACTTCGTTAAAGCTTACCGCTTGTCCTTCAGCCAAGGTCTTGAATCCTTTGCCTTGAATGGAGCGAAAATGCACAAACAAATCGCTGCCATTATCCCGCTGAATAAAACCAAATCCTTTGCTCTCGTTGAACCATTTTACGGTTCCTTTTTGTACCTGTGACGACATATTGAATCTCTAAAAAAAGTACGCGCTATGCGCTAAACAATCCAACTCGCCTACGAAATAAACGGTTGGAGTAACATGGAGTATCGAATGGAAAGCGGGCAGTTGGAGCAAGAATGTTTCAAATGATAAACAGAAACCACACTGGCATGCTTGGCGCGGACATCTATACACCGATACAAACACTACAGGAAAAATCACGAATACACAAGTAAAATCTTTGCAAAATGCAACTGAACGAAGTACTATAAATCTGCCAGGGGCTGTCATATCCATGTACTTTGCACATTGTTCAGCACTGGGATGCAAACCACTAATTTTTTCCTGCATTGCCCCCTTGACGCAACGCACCATGACCTCCACATAGCCAGCTTATGTTGACCCGCCCCTCTGAGCCAAACCCATGACTTCATCCGCAGAAAAGCTGAGGAGACTGTTGGCGCAACCTGGCATCTTACTGATGGCTGGATGTCATGACGCGATTTCAGCGAAGCAAGCCGAATGGATGGGCTTTGCATCCACATTCATGAGCGGTTTTGCCGTTTCAGCCGCCCGCTTGGGATTGCCCGACACGGGTTTGATTTCTTATGGGGAATTGGTCGAGCAGGGGCGCAACATTTGCCAAGCTGTGAATATCCCGGTGTTTGGCGACGGCGACACTGGCTTCGGCAATGCCATTAATGTCAGGCGCACCGTCCAAGGCTATGCCCAAGCCGGGTTTGCCTGCATTATGATCGAAGACCAAATTAGCCCGAAGCGTTGCGGCCATACTCAAGGCAAAGCCGTGGTCGGGCGCGACGAAGCAATCACCCGCATTCAGGCCGCCGTCGATGCCCGTAATGCCGGTGCCGACATTTTGATTATGGCCCGCACGGATGCCCGAGACACCCATGGTTTACAAGAGGCCATCGAGCGCTGCCAGCTTTTCCGCGACATCGGTGCGGACATCAGTTTTTTAGAGGCCCCGTTGAGCCTAGCTGAAATGCGATTGTACTGCCAGTCGGTCGAAGGACCCAAAATGGCGAATTTGATTGAACACGGTAAGACACCATTGCTGCCAATCCCCGAACTGGAGGCGATGGGATATAAAATAGCGGTCTACCCTTTGACCCTGCTTAGCGCATCCATTCATGCCATGCGGGAAGCGTTGAGCGACTTGAAAAACGGGCTGCAACCCCGCCATGGGCTTGACTTTGAAGAATTGAAGGCGGCTGTGGGGTTTCCCGAATATTATGCAGAAGAAAAGCGTTATACAATGGAATAATCGCAATTTAAGCAAGCAACAATCCTATGACACTCACAACCCTCGAATTATTGAGCGAGCCGGGCATCATTATTGCCGTCGTCGGAGCATCCGATAACCCAGAGAAATTTGGCCATGATATTTTCCGTGACTTGAAACGGAAGGGTTATCGTGTTTTTCCCGTCAATCCCAACAGAAAGACGATTGATGGTGACCCGTCCTACCCCAACCTCCAATCCCTTCCAGAAACCCCCGACATTGTCAATCTGGTCGTGCCCCCTGAAGTGACATTAACCGTGGCTCTGGAATGCCTTAAACTTGGCATCACGCATCTTTGGCTACAACCCGGCGCGGAAAGCCCTGAAGTATTGGAGTTCCTGCAAGACAATGGTCTCAACTATGTTGCCGGGGCTTGCGTCATGGTAAAGACACGCAGGGCTAAGTAAGGAAAAGCCCTGTGGACGATAGTGATAGGCAATCGCCTTGCCGAATTTTCCACCTTCTTAGGGAATGTGTCATATGACTCTTAAAGACTTGTCATATCACACACATTTAACAAATAACTTTGACTCCACACCTTCTAATTTGGGGATTTAATCCCCTTGCACTCTGATTTTTCACTCTTGGCACGAATTTTGACCTAAAGGATCATTCGGGCAGACTACCCACTGTCCGGCAAGGTCACTGAACTGTTGATGGTTCAGTTATTGTCACTTACGGTGACAACTTTAATCAAAACTTAGGAAAAAGAGAGAAATAATGAAAAAACGAAGTTTCTGGCGAAACCCCCAATTGTTGGTGCTATCCATGCTATTGAGCCAGGGGGCGGCCTTTGAGACATTCGCTCATGAGGGCGAAACACATACGGATCTGTCGGGAACTCCGATACCCAACCCTCCAAGTTGCCTCATTCTGACCGCTGCAAGATTATTCGACGGTATCAACTTTCCCCAAGAGAACTTGGCCGTATTGATCGAAGGCAACAAAATTAGCAAAGTTGACTCGCCCACTAATTTGAGCCTTCTCTGCGGTAATCGTTACGATTTGGGTGAAGCGACCCTAATGCCTGGATTTATCGAATCGCATGCTCATGTCACATTCCAAAACGTCCGCAAGGACAAAGTGCTTGAGCATGGCATCACCACTGTACAAGACACTGGCGGTCCGTTGATGGAAGTGGAAGGAGGCCAAGGCACTTTGCGATTATTGAGTGCGGGACCGATTATCCAAGCCCCCGGGGGATATCCGCTTAACGTGTTTGGCGGAGGAGTCGGCGGGTACGATAAGATTGGCATTCCGGTTTCCTCAGCCGCAGAGGCGGAAAAAGTTGTGAGTGACATAGTCCAGGGCGGGGCGACGGCCATCAAGATTGCATTGGAACCTGGCGGCGAACCAGGGGCGCCATGGATGCAACCGCATGGCGACCAGCCCGTTCCAGCCGCACCGTGGAAATTGCTGCCTCAGGACATAGTGAACGCGATTGTGACCAAAGCCCATTCCCTTGGCAAGCGGGTCATCGCTCATGTCGGCGAGAATGAAGGCTTTAAACGCGCTTTGGCTGGGGGGATTGATGAATTCGCCCATATGCCTTGCGCAGCCATTGACGATTCTTTATTGCAGCAAGCGGTTCAGCAAGGGGTCACTTTCGTAACGACGATTGATACGCTTGGCTCTTGCGTCAATGGAAACGGTTTGGGCATCCATTCCAACACCCATAAGCTGACAGAAATAATGGCGCAAAACCCCAATTCAAAATCACAATTCATCTATGGCTCTGAAATAGGCCACGACAATGTGCCTTGGGGAATAAACGGCGAGGAATTGCATATGATACTGCATTTGACTAGTGGGGCTTCCATCGATTTTAACGACGTTGTCAACGTCATTAAATCGGCAACATCCAAGGCTGGCGAGCGTCTAGGCATTACTGGCCTAGGCACTTTGACACCTGGCGCACCGGCAGACATAATCGCCGTGCGGGGTAATCCTTTTGAGAAATTCAAACTGTTAGAATATCCCGATTTGGTGATGTCGGGAGGACGGACTATTGTCAACAACTTCAAAAATTACCCCAATACTGAATGCCTCTTCAATTGGGCTGAAGGAAATTACTCCAAGGCTTTCGCCCCAGTCGGCTCTTTCACGAAAGTTGGTGCTGGCTTCACCTATCGCTTCTATCCTTCAACAAAAAGTTATTTGGGCGTGTCCATGACGGATCATCATATCTACTCCATGGGTTCTGACGAGATATTGCAAGACCAAGGCACGTTTGCCAATTGGTTATCCAAGTCAGGATGCCAATAAACGACCGAGGGTTGGGCATTTAAGTAACTGATATGGCTGAGGTGACGGTGAGCGAGCGCAACCCCGTTACCTCATTCCATTGCAAAGCTTCCTGACTATTGCGCCGTCCAGTTCACCAAGCCCGAATAAGCGGTTATTAACACCAGAATGCCGAAAACTATTCGATAATAGGCAAAAAATGTGAAGTCGTGGCTGGCAATATAACGCAACAAACCCTTAACTGCGATTAAAGCACTCACGAAAGCAGCCAGAAAGCCCACCGCTATCAACCCCAAGTCATTTGACGAAAGCATATCACGGTGTTTATATAAATCATAAAAAGTGGCCGCGAACAAGGTGGGGATGGCAAGGAAAAACGAAAACTCGGTCGCTGCTTTGCGGGACAATCCGAAAAACAAACCGCCAATGATAGTTGCACCGGAGCGCGATGTCCCGGGAATAAGTGCTAAGGCTTGGGCAAACCCTAACTTCAGTGCATCTTGCCAAGTGAGATCATCCACATCATGAATGCGGACGACGTGATCACGCCTTTCCGCCCAGATAATGAAGAAGGCGCCCACAATGAAGGCCAATGCCACTGGGATGGGAGCGAATAAATGAGCCTTCAGTATTTTGCCAAAAATCAACCCCAACACGGCTAGAGGGGCAAACGCAAT
>CAIYXP010000272.1 GCA_903930145.1 uncultured Methylococcaceae bacterium | reverse complement strand
TTTAAGCTTTCACAATAGAAGTGAAATGTCCACTCACTATCAACGTCTACCAGTCTGGCCGGATGAAGGGGGGGTAGGTACGTCGGTTGAACCCCCGTGTCTATAATGTTTAGCCGGAGGGGTCATGTATTCTGATTGTGAAATCTGACTGTCTCCGTCAATGTCTAGGCGGGCAAAATGCAATATCAGATTATCCAAGCCGCCCATGGTCTTGAACTCCGCCAAAGACAAACTACCGTTGCCATCGGTATCTAACAGTTTGAAGATTCTGACACCTACGTCCGTCGGCGCATTTTTCGGCTTGCCTGCTAAAAACTCTGCTTCTGTCAGTGAACCGTTAGCATCAGTATCAAGCTTATTGAAGCGGGTGGTTTTTTGTAGATCAGCCCAAGTTTGCAGTTCGGCAAAACTGATGAAACCATTGCCGTCCGTGTCAATTTTTGGGAACTCGGCAGCCCGTGCGGCTTGGACTTCTTCCGGGGTGATTTGCCCGTCGCCATTCAAGTCGTAATCCGGGTTGTGCGGGTGATGTGGAAATGCCGCCGCTGTCATGGGTAATACGCTGGTGAGAACCAGGCCGGTGATAAGTAACAAAGCTTTACGGGTTAACATGATCGTCTCCAATATTCAGTGGTCTAGGGTTGTTCAAACCGGCAAGCTCAGTTGCTCTTGCCTTGGTGTAAAGAATGCACCCCGAAAGTGGAGGAAATGTGTGGCAATTGTGGAATTCAAGACAGCAAGCGTAGCGGGATTAAAACGGCTAGGCAAGCCACGGACTTTGCTACACCATGCCTAGGCTACGCTGGCTTATCAGCAGCAACTGATGCGTAACGGAATGGGGCACATCAGATTTTCGGGATTGGATGATGCACTTCGCAAGCTCGCCGCATAATATGGTTATGGGGTCTCTAAGCTTGACGCTTCATGAGCGATGTAATAATATTGTTATTACATTCATTTATTCATGACACAAAACCATGCGAACAACAATCCGCAAAATGGGTAATTCCCAAGGTGTGCTTATTCCCAAGGCACTGCTTGCTCAAACTGGCATCGAACAAGCCGCAGACATATCCGTTGAAAATGGGGCTATCGTATTGCGTAAACCTAGGCAAAACGGCCGCCAAGGTTGGGCCGATGCCAGCAAAGAAATTGCCTTGTTGGGTGACGATGCCTTGGCTTGGCCTGATTTCGCCAATGAGAGCGATGAAGAATGGCAATGGTGAAACGGGGCGAGGTTTGGCTTACCTGCCTTGACCCAACAGTGGGGAGCGAAATCCAAAAAACACGGCCTTGCGTTGTGATTTCACCGCCAGAACTGCACGATTATCTGCGGACTGTCATCGTCGCGCCGATGACGACAGGGAGCAAAGCAGCCCCTTTCAGAGTGCCTGCGGACTTTGAGGGGAAGTTAGGTTTGATCTTACTGGATCAAATAAGAACACTCGACAAAACGCGCCTTATCCGTAGGCTTGGAATGGTTGATGAAAAAACCTTAACCGAGACGCTCGTGGTGTTGCAAGAGTTGTTTGCGCCATAGCGTACCCCGTTTCATGCTGCCATAACCCACAAATCACAACACGGAGACCGCCTGGGTTTGTGCCACGTACACCCGGATTGCGCCGCAGAGCGGCTACATCCGGGATAATCAAAAAGGCAGGGTACGAGCGCATCTCACAAAGAGCAATTGGCGGAAAGGTTGAACCGCCTGACCACAGAACTCGATGAAGGGCAGTTAGCCGAAGTAGTCGATTTTATGAAATTTATCAAGACAAGGCAGTCGCCCACACTCATTAGCGAACCGACCGAAAAAATCGATTGGTCGTTGTTCCATAAATTCCGGGGCGACTATGATGGCAGCAAGATTGACCGGGCTGAACTTTATGACCGTGGCCTTTTCTGACAGGAATATCGCCATTTACTTTTAATTTTTTTAGGGTAATAATACGATATAGCGGCACTTCACGTATTGCACTGTTGGAATGGGAACTCATCTTCTGTGGTGAATTTGCATCGCTATTTAGTCCTTATGTCTATGAATTTCGACTTCTTCCTTTAACAAAATGACTAATAAACCCACACAAGATATTTATAAAGACTTCTGTGATAAGATAGTTCCAATAATTGGCACCGAAATGTTTATGGCAGAAGCTAAAAAAGCTGATGCTTGGATAACTGAGTTAACCGATCTTGTCATCGCAGCAAATATTTGGGGCGAAGAAAACAATTACCCGATAATAGATGAATACCCTCAGTATCTCAGAGCCAGAACTATTGGAGAAGAGGTGGTAAGATGGGGTGGTCGCATGAAAGTCATGCAAACGATTTATAAGTCAGTAAGGAAAAGATTGGATCAAAAAGGTCTAAACCAATGTGACCTAGCCTTACTTGTATTTGGCTGGAGCGGAAT
>CAIYXP010000271.1 GCA_903930145.1 uncultured Methylococcaceae bacterium | reverse complement strand
TGGCGATCCTTGTTATGTGACGCCCACAAGCATGTATATGAACATGCATATGCTCGATCTGATGTATGCGCCACTGGATTGGTTAACCTTGATGCTGATGCCGCAATTTGTCGATATGAGCATGGATATGCGGCCTTTGGACGGTGCGCCGAGTATTGCCGATGCCAGCCCTGAAATTTCCGCTGCCGTGATGCATGCCTTCCACACACACCAGACGGGCGGCATAGGCGATACTGGCATGTATGCGCTGTTCAGATTGTTTGAAAAGTCCGGGCATCATATCCATGCGACCTTTGGCATCAGTGCGCCAACGGGCGATGTTGGCATCACTCTCAGAAATACGCACGGGATAGCCCTCGGCTTCATTCATTACGGCATGCAATTGGGGAGTGGCACTTGGGATTTCAAGCCAAGCCTCACTTATACCGGGCAGATCAACAAATGGTCGTGGGGTGCGCAGCTTAGCGGCACACATCGGCTTGAAGATCAAAATTCATCAGGTTTTGCGTTCGGGGATATTTTGCAAGCCACGGCCTGGGGTGGTTTTGACCTATTCGATTGGCTGACCGCTTCGGTTCGAGGGTCCTATATTACGCAAGGCTCACTGAAAGGGTCCTACAACTCGACTTATCATCAAATTGGCCCAATGGATTATGGCAACAGCTACGGTGGGCGTTTTTGGGACGTTGGGTTTGGCATCAACGCGATGGTTCCGACCGGAAATTTGCAAGGCACCCGCTTTAGTTTCGAATGGATTCAGCCGGTCCATGATGATGTGAATGGCTATCAACTCCAGCGCACGGGCTCGCTTGCCGCAACGTGGAGTTACGGGTTTTGACCGACGGCGTGCTTAGGCGCGGTCGCGTGTGCTTGGTTTGCGCTTGGTGGTCAATGGAATAGGAACTAGGCATGAAGTTTTTGCAACATGCGTTCAAGGCAATGGGCACACACTGTGAAATTCAGCTTTTTGCCAATACGCATCGGTTGGCCAGGCGGGCCGCAGAAGCGGCCATTGCCGATGTCAATCGGCTTGAGTCACTTTATTCGCGCTACCGCAGCGACAGCTTTTTGTCCGCCATCAACCGGGTTGCGGCTAACGGGGGTGGGATCAGGGTTGATGAGGAAACGACTGGCTTGATGAATTATGCCGCAGCCTGCCATGCGCAGAGCGACGGGTTGTTTGACATTACCTCGGGCATTCTGCGTCGCGCATGGCGATTCGAGTCGGGTCAATTGCCTGACCAAACACACATCCAAGAATTGCTCGCCAAAGTCGGTTGGCACAAACTGAATTGGGCTCCGCCTTTGCTTGAGTTCCAAATTCCGGGAATGGAAATCGATTTCGGCGGTGTGGTCAAGGAATATGCCGTTGACCATGCGGCAGCCTTGTGCTGGCAGGCTGGAGTTCGCCACGGCATGATCAATCTTGGCGGTGACATCAAGGTCATCGGCCCACGGGCGGACGGTAGCCCATGGCGGATTGGCCTACGCGACCCCCGGGGCAAAGAAGCCTTTATGCAGACGATATTGTTGCGTGGCGGCGCACTGGCCAGCAGCGGGGATTATGAACGCTGCATCACGGTGGACGGCACCCGCTATGGTCATGTGCTAAACCCGAAAACTGGCTGGCCCGTGAGGTTTTTGGCGGCGGTCAGTGTGGTGGGTGATTTCTGCGTAGTGGCGGGCAGTGCCTCCACCATAGCCATGCTCAAGGAGGAGGCAGGGCCCGCCTGGCTAGGGCAATTTGGTTTACCCCATTTATGGGTGAATGTGCAGGGCGACACTGGCGGCTCCTTGGTGCAAGGGCCAAACTCCTGATATTACACTCGACAGACTTAGGTTGACATGACTGATAAAACGATAGGCAGCATTGGGCGCATTGGACTTTATTGCTGTGTCTTCCTGACCGGCGCCGCGGTCATGGTGATTGAGCTATTGGGAACACGGATGATTGCACCTTTCTATGGAACCAGCTTGTATGTTTGGTCGTCACTCATTTCGGTGACGATGATTGCCCTTGCCACGGGTTATTTTGTCGGAGGCAGGTGGGCGGACACGGCTCAACGCACTGGCCTTTCGATCATCGTCGCACTTGCAGCCGTGTTGACGATTGCCATACCATGGGCAACCCGTTTCGTATTGCTGGCGACGGATTCGCTGGGTCTGCGGGCGGGGGCTTTCGTCAGTGCGCTGGTGCTGTTCCTGCCCAGTTTGACCTTCTTAGGGATGGTGGGTCCGTTTGCCATCAAGCTGTCAACAGTGCGCTTGGAAGGCGTGGGCACTAGCTCTGGTTCCATCTATGCGATGAGTACCTTGGGGAGTGTGGTGGGAACCTTGGTGTTGGGGTTTTATTTGTTCCCTTTGGTGGGTGCGAGGGAAATCTTGGTCGGCATGGGGGTGTGCCTGCTTGGTCTGGCGTTGGCCTTGGCTGTCTATGAGAAAACCCGCTTGGGATTGGACCGTTCCGTTTTGCCCACGCTGCTGCTGTCCCTCGTCGGCCTTGGCCTGTTGCCCCAAGCCGTGGGTGCCGGGCATTCGTACACTGGCGGCAACCAGTTCAAAATCCTTTCCGAGCGCGAAAGCTTGTATGGGTGGGTCAGGGTGATCGAGGAACCGGGGCGCGACTTGCGCTTCTTGACTTCCGACGCATCCATGATTGGCGCGGCCAATATTTCCAATGGCAAAAGTCGGCTTGCGTACCAGAATATTGTCGGTTTGCTACCGGCCTTGTCGCCAAACATGGTTCGTGCTTTGATTGTCGGTCAGGGTGCGGGACATATGGCCAAGGTCTTGCACGACCGTTATGGGATCGTAACCGACACCTTGGAAATTGATCCGGCAGTCGCAGATGCCGCAGTGAATTATTTTGGCTTCACACCGACCGGGCAGAGCATTGTGGGGGATGCCCGCTATCAAATTCGGCACTTGCAAGGGCCTTATGATCTCATTATCCATGATTGTTTCACTGGCGGTTCCGAGCCGGCGCATTTGCTGACGGTCGAAACTTTGTCGCAGTTGCACGGGTTGTTGTCTGAGCGTGGCATCCTTGCCCTTAATTTTGTGGCTTTTTTCCAATCGGGCCGCAACCCCGCCTTGTCCTCTGTCGCCAAGACCGTAGGCCAAGTCTTTCCCGATTGGTTGGCGTTCGTTTCCGAGCCTGGCGAGGAGTTCAACGATTTTATTTTCGTGGCGGCAAACCGTCCTTTGGACTTGGCATCCAAGACACTATCAAATGAGCAAGTGGCTTGGATGCAAGAACGGAAGATTGCAGTCGACCCCAGTCAAGGCATGATTCTGACTGACAACCTCAATCCATTGGAACACCTACAGACTGCCAAAGCCGAAAAGTATAGACAAATTCTTGTTGACTGGTTTGGCGCTGAATTGTTGGTGCGCTGAAAGCTTGGTTTGAAATCTACCGTGTCCAAACGGACAAACTAACCTGATTAAAAAGATGTCGATCGCGGTTTCTAACTGGGTTATCCCCTCGCTTTCCGTAGGTTTGCCGATTTTCATTTAACCTAACGCATTAACCTCACCGCCTAGTAAAGCTGCTGAAATAAAGGGTAGGCTGCTGAGTATCTATGTGGTTCGTCGGACGCTAGGGTGATAATCCAGTAGTTTTTCCAGTGTGGCGAATAACACAATATCATTGAGGATCTTTTTGTTAGGTATGTCGATTGCACAAAACTTATAAGATTATCAGAAATTTGAAGTGCTTTCAATTATTATTAGGTATAAAACATTTTTTTGAGTCTAACCATAAGGTGGGAATCAAAGCATAGTGGCTCTTTGGGAATTTGAATGGGTAAAAAAATCATCTATAAACAACAACTTGAGCACAAGCTTCAGGTGTGTGCGCCATGACAGAGTATATGATGAAGTATAAACAGGCAGAATAACAATACCTCTTTGCTTTCCTTGCAAAACCTGATGCCACAATCATGAACTTTAAAAAAATACTTACAATTCATGCGCTTTAATAATTTTATGATTCGTTTTATTGCCTATGGGAAGGAGTATTTTAAACTCATACCCTTGTTTTGTGCTTTATCCCAACCCCGACCGAGTTTTAGAGTATCTAATAAAAATCAAACGCTTGCCAACCATTCGAAATCCCAAAGAGCCAGCATAGTTACTATTTTTATTTGAAAATTATATAATATCATGTTAATATTGATCTCTTAAATGTCTAAGCATTCAATGTTTTGTACGATATAAGCTAATGAAATGTCAGTTGTTTTTACGCTGAATGCCGAATTGTCTGTATTGAACTGCTTGAGACTAGTATCAAATATTGAATTTCTGTATCAGTGTTTGCTTTAGGTTTGTTTTTCTGAAGCGTTTTACTTTAACATATGCAATTTCCGTGAATTTATCTGCTGGAATGACAGTCACAAAGAACTCAAATCTATGCTAAATGAGCAATCGTATTTGCCGTTTATCGCTGGAAAACTGCCGCAAGGCCCTTGGTTAATCATTTCCCCGCACCCTGACGACGAATCGTTTGGGTTGGGGGGGGCGCTACTGCTAGCCGCCGAACAAGGCATTGCCGTAGACGTGTTGTTTTTGACGAGCGGTGACAAGGGCGGTGCCAAAGGGATAGCCCCTATTCGTGAAATGGAGGCGAAAGAGGCTGCGCGACAGTTGGGAATCAGGGACGTGTTTTTCTGGCGTTTGCCAGACCGTGAGTTGTTGGCTTATGCATCCGTCATCGACCGGTTGGCGGAAACCATCGCAGCAGCCCAGCCGGCCTGTGTATTTTTCCCCTCGCCCCTAGAACCACACCCGGACCATCGGGTCAGTGGCGTAATCGCTTGGGAAGCGTTAAGGAAGACCGGGTTTGCAGCCGATCCATGGAGTTATGAAATATCGGTTCAAGGCCCGGCCAATCAGTTGTTCGATATTTCACGCGTCGCCGAGCGCAAACGCAAAATCATGGCAATTTACGCCAGCCAAATGACGCAAAACGATTATGTCACTCGCATCATGGGTTTGAACCAAGCCCGTGCTTGGTCATTGCCGTTGAATGTCAGCCACGCGGAAGCCTTCTATGCTTGGCCGAAGGAAGACAAGCCCTTGAATGCCATGCTATTGGCTTTGCAGACTCAACAGATTGGAATGGGTGCCATGCCAGCCAAGGCGGCGGCGGTGTCGGTCATCATTCGCACCAAAGACCGGCCGCGATCCTTGCAAGCAGCGATTGTTTCGGTGGCGACCCAAACCCATCGGGACATAGAATTGGTGGTTGTGAATGATGGCGGGGCCGAGGTAGGCGAACTAGTCCATCAGTATGCGACGGGTAGTATTTGCAAGGCCGTTTATAAGTCCTTACAACCCGGCAGGGGGCGTGTCGGGGCTGCCAATGCAGGATTGGAGCTGGTCACTGGCGAATACCTGTCATTCTTGGATGACGACGATTTCATTTCCCCCGAGCATATCGCCAAACTGGTGGAAGCTCTGGCGTCAAACCAGTCGGTGATTCTGGCTTATGCCGATACCCAGATGGTGGATGTTTACGGGCAAGTGTTAGGGGTCTTCGAAGGAGCGTTCGAGCCTTACCAGTTAATCATTGGAAATCGATTGCCGATCCATGCTGCTTTGTTTAGGCGTTCCACGGTGGCAGACGGAGGTTGTCGTTTTGATTCGCGGTTCGACGTATACGAAGACTGGGATTTTTGGCTGCAACTGCAAGCACGAGGCCCCTTTTGCCATGTTCCCGGCGTGTCTGCCACTTATAAGATTGACCCACATTCCTCCGGGGTTCATGGCATTTCAGGCCAGCGCAGCTTGGAATATGTAAAGGTTAGGGACAAATGGCGAACGCTGTGGCCCGACAAATGGCTGGTTGAGGCTTTCGAAGCGGCTCAAGAAGCCTCTAATTTGGAAAAAAAACTTTGCGAACTTGAGATTGTCAGGCAAAAATCAATTCGTTCAAACCGGGATTCGGACGAGCTACGCTCTGAACTTGCCGCCTGCCAACATGAGCTTGCAAACCATAAAAGAGAACTTGCAGCCGCTAAAGACGACCTCGCCGCCGTTTTTAACTCCCGTGCATGGCGCTTGACTGAGCTTCCCCGTGCGTTGGTGACGTGGCTTCGCGGCACGAAAAAACTTGATGATGTTAATGTTGTAATAGATAAACCCGCTCAGGTTATCACCCTTGACCCATACGCATCTTGGATTTCCAAGTATGACACAGTTTCCGAACCGCAACGGCAAAGCATGCTTGCCGCGGTTTCTGCCATGCGGCAGCCACCCCTCATTTCCGTACTGTTGCCAGTTTACAATGCGCCCGTCAAATTCCTTAAATGTGCCATCGAATCGGTGCGGACACAACTCTACACCCACTGGGAATTGTGCATCGCGGATGACGCATCCACGGATCGCGATGTAAAAGCCTGGCTTGAACATTACGTCAAATTGGATCCTCGCATCCGTGTCGAATTCCGAACCGAGAACGGTCATATTTCAAAGGCCAGCAATACCGCCTTGGGAATGGCTAAAGGGGAGTTCGTGGCTTTGCTAGACCAAGACGATGTGTTGCCGGAATACGCCCTTTATTATGTGGCAAAGGCAATCGAAGCGCATTCCGATGTCGGCATCATTTATTCCGATGAAGACAAGCTTGATGAACAAGAAAATCGCTGCAACCCTTATTTCAAGCCCGATTGGAACTATGAACTGTTTTTAGGGCAAAACTTTATCTGTCACCTTGGTGTTTACCGGCGAAGTTTGCTCAATCACATAGGAGGGTTTAGAGAGGGCTTCGAAGGTTCGCAGGATCATGACCTTGCGTTACGCTGTGTTGAGCACTTGCAACCGCACCAAATTATCCATATACCCAGAATCTTATACCATTGGCGTGTGCATGTGGAAAGTACGGCCTATGGCATTGACGCGAAACCCTATGCCTTGACGGCCGGCGTGCAAGCGATTAATGACCACCTGATGCGTTCGTGCCCCGGTGCGACAGCAGAACTGATTCCGCAAATCCACCATTACCGGGTCCATTTCCCCATACCCGAGCCTAGGCCGAGTGTGTCGATTATTATTCCAACACGCAATCGGCTGGATTTGATCCGGCCCTGCATTGAGGGGGTACTGACCAAAACCGAGTATCGAAATTTTGAAATCGTAGTAATCGACAATAACTCAGACGAAGCTGACGTGCTCCGGTATTTGCGAACCCTTGAGCAAAGCAAAAAAATCCGCGTATTACGGGACAACCGCCCCTATAATTTTTCCGCCTTGAATAATGCGGCAATCGCCAAGACGGACGCTGAATTTGTGCTTCTGCTTAATAATGATGTAATGGTCATTTCGCCAGACTGGCTTGGCGAAATGGTGGCGGTGGCCTCGCGGCCGGGCATAGGCGCGGTCGGGGCGAGGCTTTGGTTTCCAGACGACACGCTGCAACACGGCGGGGTTTTGTTGGGATTGGGCGGCGTTGCCGGACATGCCCATCTTGGGCTGAAGATCAACAATTCTGGCTATTTCAATAGGGCAAGCCTGATGCAATCCATGTCGGCTGTCACTGCGGCATGCTTATTGGTCCGTCGCAGCATTTACCTGGAAGTGGGCGGGTTAGACGAGAAAAACCTGGCAGTGGCTTTTAATGATGTCGATTTTTGCCTAAAAGTGCGCGAAGCCGGTTATCGTAACGTGTGGACACCTTTTGCCGAACTTTACCATTATGAGTCCGCCAGTAGGGGGAGCGATCAAATGCCTGCGCAGATTGACCGCTTTCTAAGCGAAGTCGCCTTTATGAGGTATAAATGGGGAAGCCTATTGCAGTCCGATCCTGCCTACAATCCCAATCTCACCTTGAAAGGCAATGATTTTTCCATTGCCGAGACACCAAGGCAACCCCCGCACGGTTGACCGGCAATCATGCCGGAACAATGGAATGGCTTAATCAGCACAAAGGCTTTTTGTCGCAAACACCCCGCCAAACCTCGATTGTCTGACTTGTTACATCGTCAGACATCGCCGACAAATCAAAAATATCGCAATAAATCAATATCTTATAGTTATAATTCTTCTTGGCACACCTGTTGCAATAAATAAATTGCGTCAAGCATCACCAACCCAGCAAAGGAGAATTCCATGGCTAAAAGATTACGTCAATGCGCCATTTATGGCAAAGGTGGCATCGGTAAATCCACCACCACCCAAAACCTTGTTGCCGCTTTGGCGGAACAGGGGCAGAAAGTAATGATCGTCGGCTGCGACCCAAAAGCCGACTCGACCCGCCTGATCCTACATGCGAAGGCACAGAACTCCATCATGCAAATGGCATCCGATGCCGGCAGCGTGGAGGATTTGGAGCTCGAAGATGTATTGAAAGTCGGTTACAGGGACATCAAGTGCGTCGAATCCGGCGGCCCTGAGCCGGGCGTAGGTTGCGCGGGTCGTGGCGTCATCACCGCCATCAACTTCCTGGAAGAAGAAGGCGCGTATGACGAAGACCTCGACTTCGTATTCTACGATGTATTGGGCGACGTGGTGTGCGGCGGTTTCGCCATGCCCATCCGCGAAAACAAAGCGCAGGAAATTTACATTGTTTGCTCCGGCGAAATGATGGCCATGTATGCCGCTAACAACATCGCCAAGGGCATCGTGAAATATGCCAACTCCGGCGGCGTCCGTTTGGCCGGCTTGATCTGCAACAGCCGCCAGACCGCTCGTGAAGACGAGTTGATCATGGAGCTGGCCCGTCAGATGGGCACCCAGATGATTCATTTCGTACCGCGTGACAATGTTGTGCAACGTGCTGAAATTCGTCGCATGACCGTGATCGAGTACGAGCCGGAGGCTAAGCAAGCTCAGGAATATCGTGACTTGGCGGTGAAGATCATCAACAACAAGAATCTGGTGATCCCCACGCCCATCACTATGGATCAATTGGAAGATCTGCTGATGGAGTTTGGCGTGATGGAAGAAGTCGACGAGAGCATCGTCGGCAAGACCGCTCAGGACGAAAAGGTCGCTGCTTAACAGCAGTGGGTAGTGATGAGTGGTTAGGTTTAGACCGTAGCCACTCATCGCTCGCCACCCACCATTGCACAGGTCAGTGGTCAGTGATTTTTCACCGTCCCACTATTCACTGACCGCTAATCACTAACCACTGAATCCAGGAGGCGTCTATGACAGCCATGACTCGCGAAGAAACCGAAGCCCTCATCCAAGAGGTGCTTGAGGTTTATCCAGACAAAGCCAAGAAAGATCGTGCCAAACATTTGACGGTCAATGACCAGTCGATTGAAAAATCGAGCAAATGCATCACGTCCAACCGTAAATCCCTGCCCGGCGTAATGACCATTCGTGGTTGCGCCTATGCCGGCTCCAAAGGCGTGGTATGGGGACCGATCAAGGATATGATCCATATCTCCCACGGACCCGTCGGCTGTGGACAGTATTCCCGCGCTGGTCGCCGTAATTACTATATCGGCACCACGGGCGTGAATACCTTCGTTACGATGAACTTCACCTCGGATTTCCAAGAGAAGGACATTGTGTTCGGCGGCGACAAGAAGCTTGCCAAGTTGATCGGCGAAGTCGAAACCCTGTTCCCGCTGCACAAAGGCATTTCTGTCCAATCGGAATGCCCCATCGGCTTGATCGGCGACGACATCGAAGCGGTCTCCAAAAAGACCGCGAAGGAAATCGGCAAGCCAGTCATCCCGGTGCGTTGCGAAGGCTTCCGTGGCGTGTCCCAGTCCTTAGGCCACCACCTTGCCAATGACGCGATACGCGACTATGTGATCGGCAATCGCGATGGCGACAACAGCTTCGAGTCCACGCCTTATGACGTGGCGGTGATCGGCGACTATAACATCGGCGGTGATGCTTGGTCTTCCCGCACCTTGTTGGAAGAAATGGGTTTGCGCGTCGTGGCACAATGGTCCGGCGACGGCACCTTGTCAGAGATTGAATTGACCCCCAAGGTCAAGCTCAACCTGATCCACTGCTATCGTTCGATGAACTACATCGCCCGTCATATGGAAGAGAAGTACTCGGTTCCGTGGATGGAGTACAACTTTTTCGGACCCACCAAAATTGCCGAATCCTTGCGCAAGATCGCTGAGCAATTCGACGATACGATCAAAGAAGGCGCAGAGCGCGTGATTGCCCGCTACCAAGCTGAATACGAGGCGGTCATCGCCAAGTACAAGCCACGCTTGGAAGGCAAGAAAGTCATGCTGTTCATCGGTGGCCTGCGTCCCCGCCATGTCATTGGCGCTTACGAGGACCTGGGGATGGAAGTGGTCGGCACCGGCTATGAATTTGGCCACAACGACGACTATGACCGCACCATCAAGGAAATGGGCAATGCGACCCTGCTTTACGATGACGTGACCGGCTACGAGTTTGAAGAGTTCGTCAAAAAGATCAAGCCAGACCTGATTGGCTCCGGCATCAAGGAAAAGTACATCTTCCAGAAAATGGGTGTGCCGTTCCGTCAGATGCACTCCTGGGATTATTCCGGCCCTTATCACGGCTACGACGGCTTTGCCATCTTTGCCCGTGACATGGATATGACCATCAACAATCCTTGCTGGAGCAAGCTCCAGCCACCTTGGAAGAAAGCAGCGGCCAATGAAGAACAGGCCCGAGTAGCAGCAGGAGGCTAGGCCATCCGACATGGTTCCCGCGCACCGCGTGGGAACCTAGGTGACGAACTTGGCTCGTTCACCTGACACATCGCGTCACAGCAAACATTCCCCGCCTAGCGTGGGAACAATGAAACAGATTACCAACCATAGCCTAGTCCACAGATTAGTGGCGGGTTAGGAGGACACCATGACCCAAGCAGTTGAAAACATAAAACCCAGCTATCCCTTGTTCCGCGATCAAGAGTACAAGGATAACTTGGCCCTTAAACGTGACCTATACGAAGAGCGTCACCCGCAGGAAAAGATCGACGAAGTATTCCAATGGAGCACCAGTCAGGAATACAAGGAGTTGAATTTCAATCGTGAAGCATTGACGATCAACCCGGCGAAAGCCTGCCAACCACTCGGTGCGGTGCTGTGTGCGTTGGGATTCGAGAAAACCCTGCCTTATGTGCATGGATCGCAAGGCTGCGTCGCCTACTTCCGCACTTATTTCAACCGCCATTTTAAAGAACCGATTGCCTGTGTGTCGGATTCCATGACCGAGGACGCGGCGGTGTTCGGCGGTCAAAAGAACATGTTCGACGGTCTGGAAAACGCGAAAGCGCTGTACAAGCCCGACATGATCGCGGTTTCCACCACGTGTATGGCGGAAGTCATCGGCGACGACCTCAATGCCTTTATCAACAACGCCAAAAAGGAAGGCCATATCGAGCAGGAATTCCCGACCCCCTTCGCCCACACCCCAAGCTTTGTCGGTAGCCACACCACGGGTTGGGACAACATGTTCGAAGGCATCGCCCGCTACTTCACCCTCAACACGATGGAAGGCAAAGAGCCGGGCAAAAACGGCAAGCTCAATCTCGTACCGGGCTTTGAAACTTACTTGGGCAACTTCCGCGTAATCCATCGCATGTTGAATGAAATGGGTGTGCCGCATACCTTGCTCAGCGACCCCACCGAAGTGCTGGATACCCCCGCTGATGGTCAGTTCCGCATGTACTCTGGCGGCACGACTCAGGACGAGATGAAAGATGCGCCGAATGCCTATGACACCATCTTGTTGCAGCCTTGGCAGTTGGAAAAGACCAAGAAATTCGTCGAGAACACTTGGAAGCACGAAGTGCCCAAGCTGCACATCCCGATGGGTTTGGAATGGACCGACGAATTCCTGATGAAAGTGTCTGAAATCACTGGCAAGCCGATTCCTGCTTCCTTGGAACTTGAGCGCGGCCGTTTGGTGGACATGATCACCGACTCGCATTCTTGGTTGCATGGTAAGAAGTTTGCCTTGTGGGGCGATGCCGATTTTGTCATGGGGATGGTCAAGTTCCTGCTGGAACTCGGCGCAGAACCGACCCACATCCTTTGCCATCATGCCAACAAGCGCTGGAAGAAGGCGGTTGAAGAAATCCTCAAGGCTTCACCTTTTGGCACGAACTGCGAGGTTCACATTGGGCGCGACCTGTGGCACATGCGTTCGCTGGTGTTCACCAACAAGCCGGACTTCATGATTGGCAATTCCTACGGCAAGTTCATCCAGCGCGACACCTTATATAAAGGTCAAGAGTTTGAAGTGCCGTTAATCCGCATCGGCTTCCCGATCTTCGACCGGCATCACTTGCACCGTCAGACCACCTTGGGTTACGAAGGTGCGATGACCATGCTGACCACCATCGTCAACGCCATTCTGGAACGGTTAGACGACGAGACCCGAGGCATGGGGACGACGGACTACAACTACGACCTAGTCCGGTAAACCAAACTGCCATTAAGACAAAGGCCGGCTCGGTTGATAAAACCGAGTCGGCCTTGTCATGTCCATCTTATTGGATGATTCAAGTACAATTCAAGCCTTAAGCCCAATCTTGTGGGAAACGACTAACACCAAGCCATGGCTTGGCACGAGGCTCTAATATGTATGAACGAAAAAATCAACAACTGGCTACGCGATTAGTCTTTTTAAGAAGACTATTTCAGTCTTGTAGTTTAGCGGGCACCCTGATAGCCATTTCATTATCCATTGGCATCATGGGTTATCATTGGATAGCTGGCTTTGATTATGTCAATTCCCTGCTAGAGGCATCCATGATTCTTGGGGGAATGGGTCCTGTCAACCCGCTTCATGACGACGAAGCAAAAATATTTGCCTCAATCTATGCTTTATTCAGCGGACTGATATTCATCGCCATCATGGGTATCATTTTGACTCCCATAACGCATCGTATGCTGCACAAATTTCATATGGATGACGGAGATGTGAAGCCATGATGGCTGCAAGTGCCAATGGAAAATTCTCAAATGCTCACGTTAACCACGGCATTCCCCTCCCGCAGTTTGCCGATTGCCATGGCTTGGGCAAAGCCTTGTTGGTGGAACAAAGCCAAAACTTCGTCGGCGCAGCTTGGGTCGCAGGCGACTAGTAGACCGCCGCTAGTCTGCGGGTCGCAGAGCAAATCACGCTGCCAGTCGTGCAAGTCTGCACCAAGTTCGACCGATTGCCCGTAGCTGTCCCAGTTGCGGGCGGACGCACCCGTCACATAGCCTAGGCTTGCCAACTGATCCACTGTGTCGATGAGCGGTAAGTCGGCAAAGGCTATGTCTGCCGCCAAACCCGATCCCCGGCAGATTTCCAACAAATGCCCCAACAGGCCAAAGCCGGTGACATCGGTCATGGCATGAACGCCACCCATCTCTCCCAATAACGGGCCGACACTGTTCAGGCGGGTAGTATGTTCGATCATTGACGCATAGCCTGCTTCGTCCAGCCGGCCTTTTTTCAAAGCGGCGCTCAAAATCCCGATCCCTAAGGGTTTGCCTAGAATTAAACAATCGCCGGGTTTTGCCTGATCGTTGCGTTTGACTTTGTCAGGATGCACCAGCCCAAGTGCGACCAGCCCATAGATGGGTTCGGGCGCATCGATGGAGTGTCCACCGGCGAGGGGAATCCCCGCCGCCGCACACACCGACGCACCCCCAGCCAAGATTTGGCGGATGGTCTCGACCGGAAGCTTACCGATTGGCATTCCAACCACAGCCAAGGCTAGCATCGGCTTTCCGCCCATGGCGTAAACATCTGACAAGGCATTGGTTGCTGCGATTCTGCCAAAGTCAAACGCATCATCAACAATGGGCATGAAGAAGTCGGTTGTGGCGACGATGGCTTGGTGCTCGTTCAGCCAGTAAACAGCCGCGTCGTCGCTAGTGTCGCTACCCACCAACAGGTCGGGAAATAGACCCGCTTGGGGCAATTCGGCTAACATTTGTGCCAACAGGGCAGGGGCGATCTTGCAGCCGCAGCCACCGCCATGGGAAAGTGTGGTCAATCGGATTTTGCTCATGATAATCGGCTTGAGAGGAAGAAGGAAATCGGTCAAGTGTAGAGGTTGCATGATGTTTCGCATGAAGCAAAATGTAACTCGTTGAAACGAGACATGCAAGCAAAAGATAAATCTTAGTAACCTAGGATTGGAGCGTCAAAGCCTATCCTGAGCGAAGCCGAAGGGCCTACTTTGACATGAATTTGAATTATAACCGAATTTAAGCCGGCTCGACCATGGAGGCCGAGCCGGTTTTTCGCAGACTGCAAGGGTGGGCCATGGTGTCAATGCTGTCGAATTAAGCCGTTCGTGCTGAGCCTCCTGAGCTTGTCGAAGGGCGAAGCATGAACGGCCTAAGTTCCAGTAAGTTGCGTTTTTCCGTTCACCCTTCGACAAGCTCAGGGCGAACGGAAAATTCCTTAATTCAACAGTATTGGGCCATGGTGTGCGCCTAGCCTAGGGACTTGCGGGGTAAGCAGGGTATCTTATGCGCCCACAACCAGTATTACGTTATTGCTGACAACCCAGCTATAAAAAGTCACGGACAAGGCAAGGGTTGTCGTGATCCAGCGACTTTTCATTTTGCGCCGGTCACAGAACAGGAAAATAATAAAGGCAAGCCCTGCCAGTTTAAGCAGGGTGATGGAAAATCCCAATCCTATGAAGTCGGCAAAATAATTAAGCACAGGGTTCACTTCGTCCACTTCTGCGAACTTCAGCCCAAAAAAAGTCACGATACCGTCCGCGATCTGCAACAACCCGAACAATACGATAAAAAAAGTGTTCATAACATGTCTCCAATGCATTAGCTCCTGTACCATAAGCCACTAACAATGAGGCCGAAGTGCTTATGGTGCGCAGGGAGCAAATTCCCTCTAGTCATCAAATCGGCTGACCCCTCCGGCGGGAGGGATTGGTTAAACAATGGAAAAGGGTTTCATTATTAATGAAGCACTAATAATGCCAAGCATGATCGGCATGAATTAGTTGAAGGGCTAACGATTAAGAGCAATGTAGGAGTGCAAGGCTTGCCTTGCGAGGGCATGTTCCAGCAAGGCAAGCCTTGCACTCCCAACGCAATTTTAAAAAGTTCCGGGCGACTGTTCGCAGATGCGCAGGAAAGTGCCTACCCGGAACAGCGATAACTTAACAGTTGCAAGAACCATGGGACATGGAATCGTTTCCGCTCTTCAGCGGTGAATGTCCGTTTCACACGGCCAATGGCTTGGGCGCATAGATCTGAAATGCTGCCACTGCATTCCGGGCAACTTTTCTTGTCTTCGATCTCCTTCAAATTCCAAACCCGAAGGGTGCCATCCTCGCTGGCAGTCACCACTTGGGTTCCGTCCATGCTGAACCGCGCCCGCCTGACACCATCGGAATGTCCGCGCAATTCCAATTTCATCGAACCGTCGGCCATGTTCCACACGATGGCCATACTGTCCATGCTGGCCGTCAACAGTGATGAACCATCGGGGCTAAATTCGACGCTGTTAACCCAATCATAATGATATTTCAGGTTATATACCAATTCCCCCGTAGCCGTTTCCCACACTTTGACCGTGGCGTCGCGGCTCGCCGTGGCGACAAATCGTCCGTCAGGGCTGAATTCACCCGAGGTCACGTCATCAATGTGGCCTTTCAGAGTATGCATCAGCGTGAAAGACACCCCATCTTGTCGCCAGAGCCTTGCCGTGTCGTCCCGGCTGAACGTCAGTACAAGCTTGCCATTCGGGCTGAACTTGGCTCCCACCACACCTTTATCGTGATTCAACACACTGAGCGGCCTCCCGGAAGCGGTATCCCACACCCTAGCGGTCCCGTCCCGGCTTGCAGTAACCGCCAGAGTGCCGTCAGGGCTGAATTCTGCTGACAGAACGCGCTTGGTATGACCACCCAAGGAAGAGCAGTCGCTGCATATACTGCCGATTAACGAACCCGTGGCAAGATTCCATGCACTAAACTCACCGTGGATCGTCGTGCCAATGAGGGTTTTGCCGTCATCGCTGAATTCTGCCTTGGACAGCGGGGCCGAATGGATGAACGGCTTGGCGGCTGGCTCGGCGGTCGATGTGTTCCATAATCTTAGGGTATGATCCTCCCCCGCCGTAGCCATGAACTGGCTATCATTGCTAAAAGCGATGCTATTGACTGCCCCTTGGTGGGCCTTTATATTGGCAACCCTTTGCCAAGTTTTCGTGTCCCATAACTGTATTCTCCCTTGTCTGTCTGCGGTTGCTATGCGTTCACTATTCGGGCTGAAATCCAATGCGCTGAACAGTGCGTCTGCTATCGTCAATTCTGCTAGGATTTTTCGCGTTTCCACATCACGTATCAACACAGAATGACCGTTTTCAAGCGTAGCGACTAGCGCGCCGTTGGCGGAAAAGGCCGTGTCTTGTGCCTGGGGTACATAGGGCTTTCCTGATTGGTTAGAGAGGCCGTCTAAAACAATCAGTGTTTTCCCGCTGTCGATGTCCCATATCCGTGCCGTGGTGTCATCGCTGGCAGTGATTGCCTTGTCATTGGCATTGTTAAAGTTCGACCTATTGACCGTGTCGGTGTGACCGCTGAGCGTTTGCAGCAGGTTCCCGGTGGCTATATCCCAAATTTTGGCGGTGTGATCGTCACTGCTGGTGATGAGTTTGCCATTCCGGTTGAAATTCACGCTATTCAAAGAGTCCTTGTGGCCGTTTAGGATCACAGGTGGAAGCAGATTTTGCGTGTCCCAAAGCCTGGCGGTGTTGTCGCTACTGGCAGACACTGCCCAGCGTCCATCAGGACTAAATACGGCATCATTGACGGCCCCGGTATGCCCGTAATAGGCGAGTCGGCCATGTTCGGTCAGTGAATTCCATAATCGAATGCTTCTATCCCGGCTCGCCGTGACGATGTATTTGCCGTCAGGGCTGAATGCAGCCGAAGTCAAGATGTCCGTATGTCCGTGCAATTCGTTGATGGAATGCCAGTCCGTGTGGTTGCCATCCGTGCTTTTTCTCCACACCTTGCCAGTGCGGTCCCGGCTGACGGTTAAGATCAAGTTAGGGTCGGCGGGGCTGTAAGTGGCGAAGGTGATTGAATCGACATGACCTTCCAACCAAGTCAACAGCTTGCCGGTGTTGGCATCCCAAATCCGCGCCGCGTTATCCCCGCTGGAGGTGACGATATGCTTCCCGTCCGGGCTATAACGGGCATTGTTCACTTTCGCTTGGTGTCCGGTTAATTCAAGCAGTTTAGCGCCCGTCTGCACATCCCAGATGATGGCGGTCTGATCTTGGCTGGCGGTGACAATGCGGGTTCCGTCGGGACTGAATTCCGCCGAGGTCAGGTCATCCTTGTGCCCTTTAAATACCCTGAGGGTGCGCAAACTATGCACATCCCAGAGCCTAGCCGTGTCATCCTCGCTGGTAGTCACCACTTGAGTACCGTCAGGACTGAATGTCGCAGTGACCAATTGCCCCTGATGGCCTTCGAGTTTGCCGAGCATCTTCCCCGAAGGCGTGGCTATCAACCGGGCATTGAAGTCTTTTTCTGCTGCCACAACCATGGACCAGTCATCTTTCAAGCCAATGATCGTGATTGGATCAGGCAGATTCATCGGCTTCTTCGCTTCGCCCAAACTCATACCATCCCAATGCACGATGAAGGGTTGCCTATCCTTTCCCGTCGCTGCAATGCGATGTCCATCCGGGCTGAAACGGACATTCAATAGGAAATCGCGCTTATATTCCAGAGTGGCCAGCAAAGGGCTTTGCAATCCAAGTTTTAAGATGTCGGCGGATTCATTCGAAGGGTTCGCCTTCACGGCTTGAATGCCTAAAAACAAGCTTAGTTCCGGGTCGCTCTTAAGATGGAGGAATGATTTCGCCACCAACTCTTGAGAGAGCGCGGACAAGGATTCCATGATTGCCAAACAGGCCAACAGCATGAAAATCGCAGCCAGACTGCTGGCAATCACCAAAGCCCTACGCCTTTTTCGGTTTTGAATCCAGTGCTTGCGTCGTTCGACCGACAGACAGGCTTGTATATAAGTGGAGTCGTCCCCATCCAAGGCATCTTCGCGTAGAGTGAGCCAACGCTCCGCCTCCAGCAAGGGTGTCCCACGCAATAGTGTGGTGTTGTCATCCCGATTCTGTTGCCAGATTTCCCGGCTGACTTTCAGCCTTCTGCGCCATAGCAAGAATTCGCGGTCTTCGTCCAACCAAGTACGCAGCCTCGACCATTTACGAATCAGGGCTTCATGGGCCACCTCCACCGTGAACTCCCCCCCGACGCCATGATGACCAATCACCAATAGCCGCGCATCAGCCAATATTTGGATGACTTTTTGCGAGTCCGGGCTGAATTCCCCGAAGGCGATGCGCTGCCCGGCTTCTTGTGCGTTGTTTGCCGCCGCACTGATCCAAACCAAGCGCATCAGGGTTTGCTTTGCCGCCGCCTTCTGCCCCGCATTCAAGCTTGCGTAAATGGTTTCTGCCCTGCGCACAATGGCCCCTCCCACGCCTCCGATCTCACCGTAGGCGGCATGGGTCAACACCTTCCCCTCGCGCCTCGTCCACAGTTCAGTCAGGGCAAACTCCAACAGGGGCAGGTTGCCGGGTTCCTCGCCCACTTCATCCAGCATTTGCTTCGCCAAGCCGGGTTCAAAGCTTAACCCCAAACGCTTGGCCGGGCCGACGATGCCCTTGTTCAATTCTTCCCTAGTCATAGGCCCAAGATTGATGACCGAATTTTCCATCCTGTCGCTCAGCGACCGGCTCGAACCAATCAGATACCCGTAAAACGATCCCCTCATGGTAATGACTACGCCCAAACGGGATTCCCCATCGGCTTGGAACAACCTATCCAAGAAATCTTGGCGCTCGGCTTGCTCGCATAGGGTGAACAATTCCTCGAATTGATCGGCTATGATTAACAGGCGATTGGTTCCCTTGGAACGGATCAAGATTCGGTCCACCACAGTCAACAACGTGGTTTTGCCTTCTCTAAGCAATTCCGCCAATTGGTTGGCTTCGGCGAATACATTCGTAGTCGCCAGATCGGGTTCCAACAAAGGCATCAAAGCCATCGCCAATTGCTGGAATGGATGGTCGCCGGGGATGAAGGTGGCGGCATCCCAAGTGAGGGCAGGTGGCCTTTCCCGGCGCAGCAAGGGCAACAACCCGGCTTGGACCACCGACGACTTGCCACTACCCGAAGGGCCGATGACCACCACGAGGCCGCGTTGCAGCAAGGTCTCTTTAATGCGCTGGGCAAACACCTCGCGCCCACAGAAAAACGCCGCACTTTCTTCTTTAAACGGGCGCAAACCTTGATAGGGGCATAAGTTGCTGGTTTCCGCCGTATAGTCGGCATCAACCCCTTCCCGTATGACTTTGCATAGGGCATCCAAACCCTCCGGGTCGGTCGGGTCGGAACGTAGGTCTATCCAAGTGTTAAGGAACAAGAAACCTGGGGTCACATCTGCGCCGGGAAGCAGCACCGGAACCACCGGGAAATTGCCCTCATTCCTTTCCTCTGCCACTTGCCGATCCAAGGCGAAGGCCATCTCCCGCTTTTGCCATAAGCCCAGACCGCTAGGGCCGATGAACACCGCCACGCCTTTGGCTTTGCGCAAACCTTGTTCCAAGGCTTGCGGCCAAGACCTCCCGGCCAACAATTGCTCCCGGTCGAAAAACGTACTGATGCCACGGGCTTGCAGAATGGACCGAATGGCGATGACCTCTTTGGTGTCAGCGCGGCTATAGCTTAAGAACAAGTCCCACTCGGCGGAGGCAACCGGTTTTTCCTGCGCCATGTCAGGTGATTGATTGGGTAAGGCGGTAGGGTCTGGCGGCATTGCCTGATGCAAACCTCAAGAAGCAATGATTGGATAAGGGGATGTACCGAATGTAGCACCATGCCAACGCAGGGCTTTCCCTATCATG
>CAIYXP010000270.1 GCA_903930145.1 uncultured Methylococcaceae bacterium | reverse complement strand
GTTAATAAAGGTACTTTCATGAACAAACCCAAAATCCTCCTCACTCGCCGTTGGCCGGAAGCCGCCGAAGCGAAATTAAAGGAATTGTTTGATGTCAGCTTAAATGAAAACGACAAGCCATTATCAAACGAGCAATTGCAGGAGGCTTTGTGCCAGTACGATGCCGTGCTGCCGACCGTGACCGATGCCTTCACTGCCGAGGTGTTCAATGCCGAACCCTTGCGGACTAAAATTCTGGCTAATTTCGGTGTGGGTTATAACCACATCGACTTGGAGGCGGCAGAAACACGGGGCATCACCGTGACCAATACGCCGGATGTGTTGACCGATTGCACGGCGGACATTGCTATTGGCTTGTTGTTGGCAGTCGCCCGGCGTATAGGCGAGGGCGAGCGTATCGTCCGCGCCGGGCAATGGAAAGGCTGGCGGCCTAATCAGATGCTAGGCACTAAAGTCACTGGCAAGACGCTAGGCATCATTGGTTTTGGGCGGATCGGTCAGGCCATGGCTAAGAGAGCGCATTTTGGATTTGATATGCCGGTGATCTATTACACGCCGCATCCGCCCTCCCCTGCCAATGTTGCTGATTTGTCTCGCCCCCACACTAACCCCAATACTGTTGAATTAAGCGAACCAGTCCCCTCCCCCCACGGGGGAGGGTTAGGGTGGGGGCAAGTTAAATCAGTGGCTTCGCTGCTTTCTGATCGCCCCCCTCCCAACCTCCCCCCGTTGGGGGGAGGAGTTAATTCTACAATATTGCCCTCCCCTGCCTTATGGGCAAGCCCTCGCGACTCGATAGAAGCCGTATTGCAAGAAGCTGATTTCGTTTCCTTGCATTGCCCCGGCAGCAAGGCCAACCGCCATTTGATTAATGCCGAACGCTTGGCCTTGATGAAACCCAGCGCTTATCTAATCAACACGGCGCGTGGCGATGTGGTGGACAGTGAAGCGTTGGTCCAAGCTTTGAAAAACCAAACCATTGCCGGTGCGGGTTTGGATGTTTACGAAGGGGAGCCGAACCTAAACCCTGGCTTTCTTGATCTGGAAAATGCTGTGTTGGTTCCGCATTTTGGCAGTGCCACGACGGAAACCCGCATGGCCATGGCGATGCGGGTGATTGATAACCTGATTGCCTTTTTTAATGGTGAAGAACCGGGCGATAAGGTAATTTAACCCTCACTATCCGTTCGTAGTCCCGCCTTTAGGCGGCAAGCTGACCTAGAAAAACCGGCTGAAGCCGGGACTACAAACTGGTTATGTCACAATGAGGATTTTAGATCAAGATGAAATCACAGCCTTATAACGAACTGCTCGCACGAATCCGCCCCTTGTTCAAAGCCAAAATGCGGGATGAAAAGCTGCCCGATGATTTGGAGGATTCATTATGTCAGGTTTATTTGCCTTTAGCCGACTGGGTTCATCAACAAAAAACCGTAGGCAACCCTTTGCTGCTAGGCGTGAATGGCGCTCAAGGCTCAGGCAAATCCACGCTTTGCAAGTTCCTGCAAATGATCTTGTCCGAGGCATATCCTTATAAGGTGGCAGGGTTCTCAATTGACGACCTTTATCTGACTCATGCCGAACGCCAGCGCTTGGGGCGTGAAATTCATCCCTTGTTAGTGACCCGTGGCGTACCGGGAACGCATGACGTTGACTTGGGGTTGCAGATCATTCAGGCATTGTTTGACCCTGCCAGTGGCCCGGTTGCCATTCCAGCCTTTGATAAGGCAAGGGATGACCGTCGCCCGCCATCGGAATGGACCCTAGTGCAAGGTCCGGTTGACATTGTGATCTTCGAGGGTTGGTGCGTAGGGGCGACCCCGCAAACCGAGGCGGAGCTGGTTGAGCCGGTCAATGATTTGGAACGAGATGAAGACCCCGAAGGAATCTGGCGAACTTTTGTCAACCGACAATTGCAAGGCGCGTATGCAACATTGTTTAGTCAGATCGACCGGCTCATCATGCTCAAAGTGCCGAGCATGGAATGCGTTTTCCAATGGCGCAGTTTGCAAGAGCAAAAATTGGCCGAGAAAACAGCATTCACTGGCGACAATAGCCGTATCATGGATGCAGAAGCATTGAAGCGATTTATAATGCACTATGAAAGGATCACTCGGCATACCTTGGCGGAAATGCCTAGCCGTGCCGACCTGACCTTGACCCTAGACCATAACCATCAATACCACACTAAACTTCATCCATGACCATCCATTCATTCCACCCCCCCGTAAGAACCCTGATGGGCCCCGGCCCTTCGGATGTCCATCCGCGCATTCTTGGTGCCATGGCCCGACCCACCATCGGTCATCTCGACCCCTTGTTCGTGGGCATGATGGACGAGATGAAGACCATGTTGCAATATGCCTTCAAAACCAAGAACGAGTTGACCCTGTCGGTATCCGCGCCGGGTTCCGCCGGCATGGAAACCGCTTTCGTCAATTTAGTCGAACCGGGCGACACGGTGATTGTGTGCCAAAACGGCGTGTTTGGCGGACGCATGAAGGAAAATGTCGAGCGCTGCGGAGCAACGCCCGTCATGGTGCAAGACGATTGGGGCATGCCGGTGGACCCGCAAAAGGTTGAAGACGCACTGAAAGCCAACCCAGCCGCTAAGCTGGTCGCCTTCGTCCATGCCGAAACCTCCACTGGCGCACAGTCCGATGCCAAAACCATCAGCCACCTCGCCCATGCCCATGGCGCCTTGGTCATTGCCGATGCTGTCACATCCTTGGGTGGCTCTGAATTGGAAGTGGATGGATGGGGAATTGATGCCATTTACTCAGGCTCGCAAAAATGCTTGTCTTGCACCCCCGGCCTGTCGCCCGTCAGTTTCAGCGAACATGCAGTGGAACGAATCAAAAGCCGCAAGACTAAAGTGCAGAGTTGGTTCCTGGATCTTAATCTGGTGATGAGCTATTGGGGTGGCGGCACCAAACGCGCCTATCACCACACGGCCCCTATCAATGCCTTGTATGGTTTGCACGAAGCGCTGGTCATCCTGCAAGAAGAGGGTTTGGAAAATTCATGGAAGCGACACTACAATCTGCATCTCGCCTTGAAGGCCGGGTTCGAAGCAATGGGATTGGCCCTTATCGTCCCGGAAGCCGCCCGCCTGCCCCAACTCAATGCGATTGCCATTCCTGAAGGGGTTGACGAGGCGCTGGTCCGTTCAATCTTACTCAATCGGTACAACTTGGAAATTGGAGCCGGTTTAGGCGCACTGGCTGGCAAGGTCTGGCGTGTGGGTTTGATGGGGCATAGTGCGACCCCTAAAAACGTTCTATTCTGCCTTGCCGCTATGGAAGCGGTGCTGACCGAATTGAATGCGCCCATCCAATGCGGAGTCGCTGTTCAAGCCGCCCAGAAGATCATTGTCGAGAAGGGCTACTGATTGTGGGCAGTATTTTCAAGTGTGCGCCTAACCCGAACAAAGTCTCCGATATTTCTATACCCAAAAAATCACGAAATCGAACAAAATCCCTTGGAAATATGCTATTGTGAACCTGTTCGTAACTTGCGAATGCGCATTGCTTTTTCGAGGATGTGAAATTTCACTTTTTTGCACAGATTTAAGCCCTTGGAATCCATGGGATAAATTTGTTTCATTCTGAGGGTATTCTAAATGGGCATCAAATTATACGTCGGCAACCTCTCCTATGGCGTTGGCGACGGGGATCTGGAAAAGCTTTTTATCGCCTACGGTAGCGTCAGTTCCGCACAGGTTATTAAAGACCGCGACAATGGTCGATCAAAAGGCTTCGGTTTCGTGGAAATGGGAACCAGCCAAGAGGGTCAAGCGGCCATAACGGCTTTAAATGGCAAAAACATTGATGGCCGTCCATTGGTGGTCAATGAAGCGCGGCCAAAAGAGGAAACCCGTGGCGGTAAGGGCGGGTTTGGTGGCGGCGGACGTGATCGCGATGGCGGTGGCGGACGTGATCGCGGCGGTTTTGGCGGCGCAGGACGCAGATAAGTCGTCACGTTGGACGGTGTCTGCGCCTAGTCGCCTGAGTGGAAGCCGCTCTGTCTGTCGTTTTTACAGTGCAAAAGCCATTTAGACTATGCTCCGCATCAACCATTCGCTGAGAAGCCATCCCATGGCTTCGAGGTTTTTGCTTTAAAATCAATGCAAAGCGGTTCCGACGAAACCTTTCCAATAGCGGACAAAGGTTTTGTCGGATGCCGGAACCAAGGACGGTTCATGTCCCGCCCAAAACTGTGATTCCCGTTAATCGCTCGGTGATGGAATCTGCAACCTTAAACCCTTCGCATAGGATGAATCCATGGCCCAGCCAAATTATCAATACGAGAAGCGCCAAAAAGAATTGGCAAAGAAAAAGAAGAAAGAGGAAAAGCTCCAACGCAAATCGGCGGGGAAGGATGATTTGCCAGAAGGGGATGAAGCTCAGGCTGAATTGGGTGAAACGCCCGACAGCGAACCTTCTGAGATCGTTGGCACAGAACACCCGTCAGAGCAGCCTTAGCAAGGTTTAATCCGCCCACCCAAAAGGGGGCGGGCGAATCCAACTTTTATGCTTTAAGCCGAGAATGAAGAACCACAACCGCAGGGCGTGGAGGCATTGGGGTTGCGAATCACAAACTGGGCACCCGAGGCGTCTTCACGGTAGTCGATTTCAGCTCCACTCAGATATTGAATGCTCATGGAATCGATCAGTACCTTCACCCCGTTCTTTTCAATTTGTGTATCGTCTTCATTGACACTTTCATCAAAGGTGAATCCGTATTGGAACCCGGAACACCCTCCGCCTTGAACGTAGACACGGAGCATCAGTTCTTCGTTGCCTTCTTCGGCAATCAGTTCCCCGACCTTGGTCGCGGCGCTGTCAGTGAAAATAATAGCTTCTTGTGTCGTACTCATTGTTGACATCCCGTAAAATAAAAAAAGATTTAAGCCAAGCTTAATACAAATAGATTATGTTGGTAATAAGTGTTCAGGTCAAGAAATCTGATCAATCCCTGCCAAGAACACCCCAAATGTTACAAAGCTCAGCCATTCGTCTTAGGGATTTTGCTTGGTCTTTTATGAGGAGAATTACCATGTGGAAAAAAGCCGTCATAGCCATCATTATACTTGCAACATGCCAGCCATGTTGGGCATTTTATTGTGGACAGAGGTTGGTGAAAGAAGGTGACTACAAGCTTCAAGTGCTTGAAAAATGCGGACAACCCGATTATAGCGAGAGCCGCGTAGAGTATCGCAGCACCGTGATGCGCGGTTCGGGCATTCAACAACCGGGATTGGATTTCATCAACCAAGTGCCTGTTCAGATTGAGGAATGGACTTACGATTTTGGCCGTCACCGGTTCATGCAATTTCTACATTTCGAAAATGGCCGACTAATCTGGGTGAACAATCTTGGCTATGGGACGGCTTATGGATCCGAATGAACCTTTCAAAACAAGTTTTGACGCTTCAACCCCAGGCCGCTGCGTAACATCAGTAAATAAAACTTACCTAGTGTTCAGGCGGATCACTCCGAATCACCCCTTTTCGGTTTCTTAAATTGAAAATGTGAATGCACCGCTTGCAACCAATTTTAACTGTAATTCTCGTCAATACGCTAAGAAAAAAAGCTAATTTGATGCCTAACCGCGCTCAGATTTAATCGTCAGGGACTTGAGTTTGGCTATGACTTCATCGGTAAGCAGGGTGCGATCAAACCTCCAAGTCCAATTCCCGTCTTTTTTGCTAGGGGTGTTCATCCTTGCTTGGGCTGGCAAGCCCAGAATGTCTTGCAATGGCACTATAGCCATCTTGGCTACAGATAAAAATGCAAGGTCAATGAGATCCCAATGAATCGATTTCGGGTCTTTGCTGTCGATATATTTCAACACCTTTGCCTTTTCAATATCCTCCAAGGATTGGAACCAACCTTGCGTGGTGTCGTTATCATGGGTTCCCGTATACACAACGCAATTTTCAGTATAGTTGGGAGGGAGGTAAGGGTTTTCTTCATCCGTGGAAAAGGCAAATTGCAATATTTTCATGCCTGGTAGGTTAAAATTATCCCGCAACTGTTCCACTTCAGGAGTTATCACACCTAAATCTTCGGCTATGATAGGCAAATACCCAAAACGTTCATACAGTCTATCGAATAATGCCTTGCCCGGTGCTGTAATCCATTCTCCATTGATTGCAGTTTCCTCTCCAAACTTGACCGACCAGTATGCTTCAAACCCACGGAAATGATCAATCCGCACGGCATCTACATAACCTAGCAAGACAATGAATCGCTGTATCCACCATTCAAAATTATCCTGCTTAAGTTTTTCCCAATTATAAATGGGATTACCCCATAATTGCCCAGTGGCACTGAAATAATCGGGGGGCACTCCGGCAACGGAGTAAAGAATGCCATTTTCTTTGTTAATCTCAAAATACTCAGGCTTTGCCCAAACTTCGGCACTATCATGGGCAACATAAATTGGCAAGTCGCCTATGATGCTAATCTTCCTCTGATTGGCGTATTTCCTGAGTGCGCCTATCTGCTGCTGAAATTCAAACTGCAAAAAACGATGGAAATCCATCATCGTGGCGTACTTTGTCTTGGCCTTTTTCAAGGCATCGCGTTTGCGCTTGACAAGTGAAAGATTCCATTTTGTCCAAGGCTTGCCGTGATAATGTTCCTTCAGTGACATGAATAGGGTGAAATCTTCCAGCCACTGCGCATTGGATGCACAAAACTGATCATAGGCAGATTTTTGTTCGGGAGTCGCTTGACTGCGAAAAACTCGCCAGGCTTTTTTAAGTAGTGGAAACTTTTCATTAATCACCCGTCCATAATCTATCTTACTCGGATATGGCAGCAAAGCATTGAGGTCGTCATCACTAAGCAAGGCTTTGTCCCTAAGCACTTCCAAACTAATCAACAAAGGGTTTCCTGCCATGGCCGAAAAGCACATATAGGGGGAATCACCATACCCCGTAGGCCCGAGCGGAAGTACTTGCCATAGCTTTTGTCCACAGGCAGAAAGAAAATCTACGAAAGAGTATGCTTCTGGTCCTAGATCTCCAATTCCAAAACGGCTTGGTAGGGAGGTTGGATGCAACAAAATTCCGCTGGATCGAGAGAATGGCATAGTGAATACGACGAAGTGAGGTTTTTAGTCAATGTTTATAATATCCACATCACTTAATAGATGCGAAGGTGAAGTAAAGAAAAATATTTAAGTATGGATTGGTCGAATGTCAATGCGGTTGTTGCGGTATCGGCTCATTATAACATTGGATAAGGCAAATCCCCAGACAATTCAACAAAGGCCAGTCGAATCATAAGCAAGCTAGTCACCTTAGCAGCTTTCCCTTAAGGAAAAGCAGGCGCGGATATTATCCGCGCCGCTAAAAAAAACGGTTGCTTAACGTGCAAAATGCAACTGTTGCCCTAAAGCCTCGGGAGTCACCAGGACCACACCCCCGGCACTCACATGGAAACGCTTGGCATCCTCTTCTAAATTTTCCCCTATTATCGTATTTGGTTCAATGATGCATCCCTTATCAAGGATCGCTTTGGTGATCCGGCAGTGGCGTCCGATGTTCACATCAGGCAGAATGACTGAATCCGTCACCTTGCTGAATGAATTTACCCTGACATTGGAAAACAGCAAGGAGCGTTTGATTTCAGAACCCGAAATAATGCATCCGCCGGAAACCATCGAATCCACGGCGTAGCCTCGCCTGTCTTCATCGTCAAAGACAAACTTTGCCGGTGGGGTCTGTGCTTGGTAGGTCCAAATCGGCCAGTTGGTGTCGTAAAGATTGAGTTCCGGGTTGACATTGATGAGTTCCATGTTTGCCGACCAGTAACTGTCAACTTCACCCACGTCCCTCCAGTAAGATTGGGCACCACTTTGCACATCGCGGAAAGGATAGGCGAAAATTCGGTAGTTTTCGATGACCCTTGGTATGATGTCTTTGCCAAAGTCTCGGCTGGAACCTGGCATATCGGCATCCCTGATAAGTTGCTCAAACAGGAATTTTGTGTTGAATATATAAATACCCATGGATGCCAGAGCTTTGTCCGGTTGGCCGGGCATGGGTGGGGGATTGGACGGCTTTTCGACAAACTCACGGATGCGTTTGTCGTTATCGACCCCCATCACACCGAAAGCCTTGGCTTCTTCAAGCGGGACTTCCATGCAACCAATGGTCAAATCGGCCTGTTTTTCAGCATGGTCGGCCAACATGAGGCCGTAATCCATTTTGTAAATGTGGTCGCCAGCCAAGATTAGCACATATTCCGAGCCTCGTTGCCGTAGAATATCTAGGTTTTGGTAAACGGCATCGGCGGTGCCGGCATACCAAGCATCTTCAGCCACTCGCTGCTGGGCTGGGATGATATCGACAAACTCGCCTAACTCGGCACGTAAAAAACCCCAGCCTTGTTGGATGTGGCGAATGAGCGAATCGGCCTTATACTGAGTCAACACGCCAATGCGGCGGATGCCAGAATTTAGGCAGTTGGACAACGGAAAGTCGATGATGCGGAACTTGCCTCCGAAAGGCACCGCCGGTTTGGCGCGCCATTCAGTGAGATTTTGAAGCCGCGAACCTCGCCCTCCAGCGAGAATTAGTGCCAGCGTATTCCGAGTCAATACGCTAACAAAACGGGAATGATGTGATTCTGACACGAACAATCTCCTGATGTGATTATTATAGGACATACAAGCGGGGCACAAATTTGTTAACATGTCCCCGGATTTTACCGGCGATGGCGACCGCCATTCTACTACCAGAGGTCAAACAAAGTGAACTCGAACGAAGAAACACAATTCGCAAGCACAACACATTCGGGGCCAATTGGCCTGGACCCGGAACTCCAACGAATCGTCGAGGCCCGCCATCACGACCCTTTTGCCGTGCTAGGCAGACATCGTGAACAAGGCAAAGACATCATCCGGGTAATGCTGCCGTTGGCTGAAACAGTCAGGATTAGCGGTAACGGATCCGTGTTGGAACGGATAGCGGGGACAGACCTGTTCCAATATTGCGCCCAACCCAGCGACAAAATTGACGACCACTTCAGCGTTGAATGGATAGACAAATCCGGCAATAGCCATTCCAATGTCGACCCTTATACATTCCCTGCCCAGTTGAAGGATTTTGACATACATTTGTTCTGCGAGGGCAAGCATTGGCATGTTTACCGCTTCCTTGGCGCACATCCCCATACTGTCGACGGGGTTGACGGTGTTTTATTTTCCACTTGGGCACCCAATGCCGAGCGTGTCAGCGTGGTTGGCGACTTCAACGGCTGGGACGGTCGCAGCCATCCTCTGCGTGTCCGCGGCGGAAGCGGCGTCTGGGAATTATTCATACCGGGCGTAGCCGGCGGTTTGATCTACAAATATGAAATTCGCAATCGCCAGCACGGGACTATCCATCTCAAAGTGGACCCTTATGCCCAACGCTTCGAGTTAAGACCGCAAACCGCATCCATCACCGTTCCCAAGGATGAATATGCGTGGACCGACCAAAAATGGATCGAAGGCCGGAAAAAAAGCGATTGGTTGCATGAACCACTTTCCATCTACGAAATCCATCCGGGTTCGTGGCGGCTCGATGCCAATGGTGATTTCCTGAGTTATCGTGAGTTGGCCGTGCAACTGGTCGATTACGTCAAGGAGCAGGGCTTCACCCATATCGAATTGATGCCCATCACCGAACACCCGCTGGATGCGTCTTGGGGTTATCAGACCACGGGCTATTTCGCCCCCACCGCCCGTTTCGGAGCGCCGGACGATTTCCGTTATTTCGTGGACTATTGCCATAGCCATGGCATCGGTGTCCTGCTGGACTGGGTGCCTGCCCATTTTCCCAAAGATGCCCACGGCTTGGCCCGCTTTGATGGCACGGCCTTGTACGAGCATGAAGACCCTAGGTTGGGTGAGCATCGCGACTGGGGAACCTTGATTTACAATTTTGGCCGCAATGAAGTCAAAAACTTTCTTATAGCCAGCGCAGTTTTCTGGCTTGAGGAGTTCCACATAGACGGTTTGCGAGTTGATGCCGTTGCGTCCATGCTCTACTTGGATTATTCCCGTAATCCTGGCGATTGGATTCCCAACAAGTATGGCGGCAATGAAAATTTGGAAGCCATTGCCTTCTTGCGCGAACTGAACACCGTGACCCATCAGTTGCATCCCGGCACAATGATCATGGCCGAGGAATCAACCGCATGGCCGCAGGTGACCCGTCCGACTTGGACTGGCGGCCTGGGCTTTACGATGAAGTGGAACATGGGTTGGATGCATGACACTTTGCAGTACATGAGCAAAGACCCCATCCACCGCCATTACCATCACGACCAACTGACCTTCGGCTTGCTTTATGCCTTCACCGAAAATTTCATCCTGCCCTTCTCCCATGACGAGGTAGTGCATGGCAAACAATCCTTGCTGGGCAAAATGCCGGGGGACGAATGGCGCAAATTTGCCAACCTGAGGCTGCTTTACACACTCATGTTCACCTACCCTGGCAAGAAACTGCTGTTCATGGGGTGTGAATTTGGTCAAGGCACGGAGTGGAACCATGGTCAGGCTTTGGACTGGTACGTGCTGGAATATCCAATGCATCAGGGCATCAAGAAATTGCAATCCGATGTGAACGCCCTCTACCGCGAAAATCGGGCCTTGCACCGCCATGACTTCGACCCCAAGGGGTTTGAGTGGATCGACTGCCACGACGCCCCACAGTCGGTTTTAAGCTATCTGCGCCGTGCGGGTGACGAATTCGCCTTGGTCATTTTGAATTTCACTCCAGTGCCACGCCCAAATTACCGAATCGGTGTTCCCGAAGCGGGGGTTTATTTGGAAGTCTTCAACTCGGATTCCGAGTACTACGGCGGCAGCAACACTGGCAATTGGCAACTGGTTGCCGAGGAAAAGGAATGGATGGGCCGTCCTTACTCGATTGTGTTGACCCTTCCCCCCTTGGCAGGCATCGTGTTGACCCTCAAGCCTGAAGTCAAGGCTTCTGACAGTGAGTCCGAATTGGAAGATGTCATTCCAATTGCACTGAGTGAGATCGTGACAGAGGCTGAATCGACTGACACCACTGAAGAATCCGGGGTGAAAAGCGACGCATGAAAAAAATCCTCTTCGTCACCAGCGAAGCCTATCCACTGATTAAGACTGGCGGGCTGGCCGATGTTTCCGGCAGTCTGCCCATAGCCTTGGACGCTTTGGGCCACGATGTGCGCATCGTCATGCCGGCTTATGCCGACGTACTCGCCAGCTTGGGTGATTTGCCTAGCAAGCGGATCAACCAAGCCGGCGGGGAGGTCGAAATCTTTGAAACCGAGCTGCCGGGCACTTCGGTCCCGGTATGGCTAGTTTCCCATCAAGGCGCTTTCGACCGGTCAGGCAATCCGTATTTGGCGGAAAACGGCAAGTCTTGGCCTGACAATGCTGAGCGCTTTTCGTTGCTGTGCCGGGTCAGTGTGGAGATCGCCATGAACCGGATGGGGTTTGGCTGGAAACCTGAAATCGTCCACTGCAACGACTGGCAAACAGGGCTGATTCCGGCCCTGCTGGAAGACGAAGGGGACCGTCCGGCCACGGTCTACACCATCCATAACTTGGCTTACCAAGGGCTTTTCCCCAAGGAACTTTTCCAAAAACTTGGCTTGCCTCAACATTTCTGGTCATACAACGCCTTGGAGTTTTGGGATCAACTCTGCTTCCTCAAGGGCGGCTTGGTATACGCTGACAGGATCAACACCGTCAGCCCCAATTATGCCGTAGAAATTCAGGGCAAGGAATTTGGCTGTGGCATGGATGGCTTGTTGAAGGAACGCAAAGATCGCTTGAGCGGGATCATCAATGGCATAGACGAAGAAGCTTGGAACCCGGCCACCGACCCGCTGATACCCCATGCGTTTGAACTCGGCAACATGGCCGGCAAGGATGCGAACAAGGCGGCTTTACAGAAATATTTCAAGCTTGCGCCGGACAAGAATGTCGCCGTCATCGCCATGGTGGGCAGGACGGTGCAGCAAAAGGGTATCGACTTGGTCATCGAAATCTTGCCCAAACTGATGGATCTGACCGTACAATTGGCGATCCTAGGCAGCGGCGAAAAAAAATACGAACAAACCCTGAAGCATTGGAACAGCCTCTACCCGGAACGGATAGCGCTCAAATTAGGCTACGACGAGCCATTGGCCCACCTGATTGAGGCGGGTTCGGACTTGTTCTTGATGCCTTCCAGGTTCGAGCCCTGTGGGCTGAACCAGATGTACAGCCAACGCTATGGCACGGTGCCTATCGTCCGTTGCGTAGGTGGGCTTGCCGACACGGTTGAGGATGCCAATCCCGCCAACTTGGAACAAGGCAAGGCCAGCGGGATTGTTTTCCGCGAATCCAATGCGGAGGCGCTGTTGCAGGCCGTCACTCGGGCCTTGGAATTGTTCAACGCCAAGACCGAATGGAAAAAAATCCAAAAGACCGGCATGAAAAAGGATTTTTCTTGGAAGCAAAGTGCCATCAAATATTTGGACTTGTATGCCCTAGCCGAGCAAGATCGCCAAAGCTTGGTTTGATTGCTGGGTCTTATTTGAAAATTGCTTTGGCTTAAGATCGGAAATGCGAAGCTTGCCTCACCGCCATAAAGTTAAGGATTTTTCCGTTCGCCCAGAGCCTGTCGAAGGGTGAACAGAAAATCCTAACTTATTAGCAGTTAGACAGTTCATGCCCTTCGACTTCGCTCAGGAGAGCGTTCGACAAGCTCACCACGAACGGTTTAACTTAATGGCAGTGAGGCTTCGCCTGTCAAAGCAAGCCCTTCGACTTCGCTCAG
>CAIYXP010000269.1 GCA_903930145.1 uncultured Methylococcaceae bacterium | reverse complement strand
CGACTGCCGCATGCTTTGGGATTGCCGGACCCGTCAGTGACGGTCAATGCCGGACCACCAATCTGCCTTGGTTTGTTGAGGAAACCGAAATTTCCAATCAAACGGGGATACCCACTGTGCGCCTGTTGAATGATCTACAGGCAATGGCAATTGGGCTCTCGAAATTGCCACCTGAAGAATTGGTGGAACTGAACCCCGATGCCCAAACTGCGGTTGGGAATATTGCCGTCATTGCCGCCGGCACTGGCTGTGGGGAGGCGATGCTGTACTGGGACGGTAAAATGCATCACGCTATCGCCACCGAAGGCGGTCATACTGATTTTGCCCCTAACACGAGAGAGCAAGAGGGCTTGTTGCGCTCACTCAGAATTAAATTCGGCGGCGGACATGTCAGTTATGAAAGAATCTTATCCGGTTCTGGGCTCTATAACACCTATCAATATCTAGCCGAGGAGCGCGTCGCGCCTGAATCCCCATCCTTTCGGGAGGCACTCTTGGAAGGTGAAGACCCAGGAAAAATAATTGGTCGCCTGGCATTGGAAGAAAATGACCCGCTTTGCCGGGAGACTCTTCGCCTGTTTGTCCGCGTATACGGCGCAGAAGCGGGTAATTGGGCTTTAAAATCATTGGCTAACGGCGGAGTGCTGATTGGAGGGGGCATAGCCGCAAAAATCCTCCCCGCCATCACCAATGGAGATTTCATGGCAAGTTTTCGTGACAAGGGGCGGTTTTCCGATTGGATGAGCTCCCTTTCTGTAAAAGTTGCACTGAATCAAGATGCCGGGTTGCTAGGAGCGGCCCAGCATGCGGTCAAACTCGTTGCCTGAGCTTCACTGGCGATGTTTGCGTGTTACTTTTGGTTTATAACGGGATTTATAATGCCCAAACCAAGTCTACTGATGAAAAATTCTTGTGTTGATAGCTTTTGAATTAAGTACCTAGGTAATCAATTATGAGCACTACTCCCGATACCCAAAAAAATAAAACCATTCCCAGCCAGCTTCCCAATGCCTTACGTTCAAACAAACGAAGTGGCAACAGACCGGGCTTGATTTTACTCAAAGGCATTTTTTGGCTTGCCTTGATGACAGGCTTGCTTGTCGTTTTAGTCATGTATTACGAGATTGTCTGGGAATTTATGGCGGGCAACATTTTCCCAGCCTTGCAAACCTTATTTGAATTGGCAGAAGGGGCTTTGGACACCTTATTCCTGTTTGTCGGAGTAGGCGCATCCTTCGCCCCCATGGCTACTGCTTATACGGGTTTCGTGCTGGCCTTGGCAATTATCTACTTGGTGTCAAGGCAAGGCATCAAGACTTACAAAAGAATCCAGCTTAAAAAGCAGGAAGTCAGCCAAACCTACGCCAGCGCATGGGATGAGTGGTATGGATCACTGAAAGATAAAACCAATAACTTAAAAGCTAATGCCATGGAAAGGCTGTTGAAATGGTGGACGTCCCTAGACATTTACAACAAAGTGTTCGCCGTCATATTCATAATCCTGATTGGCGTACCCATTTTGCTCTTGCTCTCAGTGATTTTAGGAAATCTGTTCATCTTGGTCGCTGGCTTGCTTGGCCTGTTTTGACAAGCCTTAAGGCTGTTTTCTTTCGGGTCGTTGCCTGCGTTGCGTATTAGGTCCGCGAAACCTGTTTTCGGCTTGTTTAACGGACTGTTTATGGCTAGCTGCACTCGTCTGCTTAGCCGCAATTTGATGAATTAGAATTGCGGCTGTGGCTGAGACATTTAGCGATTGCACATGACCGCAACCGGGGATCAGCAAAGCCGCTTCACAAGCGTTAACGGTGTCATGGGGCAAGCCGTGTTCTTCGTTGCCCAAAACCAAAGCCAGTGGGCGAGGATCGGTTGGTAGCTTGTCCATTTCCACGGACCTTCCACCTAGGGATGTCCCGACCACCCGATAATATTCTTGCAAGCGTTTGCAAACTCGGGCAGCCCCAACAGCCCGGTAAACCGAAAGCAGCTCCAAGCCTCCTTCCGCCACGCGGTGGGCCGCATCGGACAATCCTGCCTGCGCCGGATGGTCGGAAATCAGCAGATATTTGAGGCCAAAATAAGCCATGGTTCTAGCGATGGCTCCGAGATTATGCGGATTGCCGATACCATCCAATATGACGACTGGCTGACCCGATTGCGCCCAAACTTTTGCATCTTCTATGTCAAAATCGGGCACCACTCTAGGCACTGCTGCGGCAACCACTCCACCATGCAAAATCGTGCCTGAAATTTTTTGCAACTCGCTATCATCCACCAAGCGATAGGGTCGCTGCATCTTGGCCATTTGAGAACAGAAACCACCCACGGATTTCTTCATTTTCTCGTCAAAATACAACCGGATGACTTGGTGTGGATCACGTCGGAATAGCGCGGAAACCGCCTGCAAACCGGCAATCTTAGCCAGCTTGTCGTGGAATTCTGAAGCTTCGGTCACAGGATGGTTGTTTGGCTCAACAGAATGGTCGGTTTCGTCATCGGAGCGATGTGGATTATGATGGGAGGTACGGGGTAAGTGCGATTTCGGTTTATCTGATGTATTCATAAGGTTTACTGTCTCGCTCCCGGCCTCGTCCGCAGGGAGATCATCCACCCAGCGGATTGAGGCCGGTGGCATTCCTCATCGTGAGTGAAGAGGATGCGTTTACGGTAGCCCTGACAGCTTGGAAAGTCAATTGTTGTTGTGCTTGGAAGATCGCTGACACGTCTATAATCAAAGGCCAAACGCAATATTTTTTCGAAAAATCAAACCAACGCTTATGACTCGTTTAGTATTGTTCAACAAACCATACGGGGTACTGACGCAATTCACCGATCAAGGACAAGGGCGAGCTACGCTGGCCGACTTTATTCCTATCCCTAATGTTTATGTGGCAGGTCGATTGGATCGGGACAGCGAAGGTCTGCTGCTGCTGACCGACGATGGCAAGCTTCAAGCCCGAATCGCCGAACCAAAACATAAAACACCCAAGGTCTATTGGGCGCAGGTTGAGGGCAACCCTGACGAAACCGCTCTCGAACATCTGCGCAAAGGCGTCATGCTAAACGATGGCCCTACCCGCCCCGCACAAGCACGACTCATTGAACAACCGGAAATCTTATGGCCGCGCAACCCGCCGATTCGCCATCGGGCGGCGATTCCAACCCGTTGGATTGAATTGACTTTGCGTGAAGGGCGCAATCGGCAAGTCCGTCGCATGACTGCCGCCGTGGGCTTCCCTACCCTGCGTTTGATTCGCTACGCCATCGCCGAATGGACCTTGGACGGTTTAGCGTCTGGACAATGGCGAGAAATTAAAGTTTCGTAAGACCTTAGTTTCAACCGTTATTTTCATTTTTAGTAAGTGGTTGCATAATACGCATAATCTAAGGGATTACTCTCCCCACTTTCAGAATGAAATACACTAAAAATTAACTTGTAAAGTTTCGATAACAAAATCAGAAAATTATGGCAAATATCACCATCCGAGCCACAAACTTTCGTGTGATTAAACAATTGGACTGGCAACCAGATGGAGTTTGTCTGCTTGCCGGAGCCAATGGTGCGGGAAAAACGACTTGTCTTGATATGCTTTTATTTCTTCGTACTCTTTTTGAATGGGGTCATGAAAATGCGTTTTTAGCGGTAGGTGGCGGGAGTTACTTCAGAAAGCTAGGCATTACAGAAGAAGAAACCGTTAATTTTGAAGTGGAAGTGGAGAACATCGTTTGGAAGTTGCGCTTCCCTATGTCAGATACCGGAACCAAAGGCACTTACGCTGAAGAGTTGATATACGACAACAAATTGATTCTCAGAGCTGGTTTATTTGAAGATACATGGCAGTTGGGTTCTGACCCATTACCTTTGGACGAAAAGCGCTGTTGCGCCAAGGTTTTGTGGGATAGGGGGGAGTCTGGCTGGATGCGGCCTATGGCTTCTGCATTAAGCGGTATCACCATCTTTAAATCATTTTATCTTAATCAAGTACAAAGACCAGAACCAGTTAGTGAATCTGTCAGTTATCTTCGTCGCACTGGTAATAATCTCTGGTCCGTGTTGGCTACATGGAAAACAGCGCCAATTCGCTATGGTGGGCAATTTGAGTGGGTTATGTCAGAGGCGCGAAAGGCATTTCCCGACATTATGGGAACCGTTGAGATTGACCGAGGACAGCCTTATCTGTTTCCTCCAAATTCAACCGATTTTGCTGATGGTCTGCCACCTAGCCGTGCAGCGGATGGTTTGTTGATTGGTTTGCTGCAACTGACCGCCGTGGCAGGCGCACGTCCAGGATCGATCATTGCCTTTGATGAAATGGAAAACCAGCTTCACCCCCATGCTATTCGATCACTTTTGAATTCAATGCGTAAGCAGGCCAGCGAACGCGACCTAACCATTATTTTAACGACACATTCACCAGTCGTCATGAACACATTTCGTGATAACCCAGAACAATTTTTTGTGCTTCAAAATAATACCGATACTATCCCAGCACTCTTGAGTGACTTGCATGATGAAGATTGGCTGGCGGCATTTTCGCTAGGAGACTTGTATGACCGTCTTGACTTCGCTGCCCCTGACTTGAATCGACTGGAAAACTGACTGTGCGCATTGCAATCCTTCCTACTGGTCGAATGGAGTGGGAGGCATTGCCTCAATCATTGCAATCGTTATTTCCTCAGCATGAGTTTTACAGTTTGCCAACGGAAATGGAGAAAAAGTCCTATGGGGAGGATTTCCCCGCTCATTCATTTACATCTTGTGATGTGACAAAACTCTCAGGTGAAGCAAACAATGCGGACAAACTTATTGCTCGGGCAGCGGCAGAGGCCATAGGGGACAATAAAGCGAATCGTAAAGCAGCTGACTTGGTGATAATCCTTGACGACCTTGAAATAATCAACCTTCATCAAGCATCTGTTGTAGTTGACGTGGTTCGTGATGCTGCACAGAGGTATCTTGATCGGTTTTCAAATGAAGGCATAAAGAGAAATCGTTATACCGATGCTTTAAAAAATAAAGTTTCATTCCACTTGGCAAAACCAATGATTGAAAGTTGGCTGTTTTCCGACTGGGAAAACCTGAATGATTCTTGTAACCCCACACGAACAGCAACGTTAGACGAGGGGATTGACCCCGAATGTTTTATCACTAACGATCCAGTTTATGAAACCGATACCGGTGAAAACTGCAAAATATGGATTTCACACTCAGAAAATAAGAGGAAAAAATACCGCCCTCAATGGATAAAGGCTGGAGACCGTCGCAATATTCACCCAAAAGCATATCTTTCGTGGCTGTGCTTCAAATCAGATGAGAAAAATTGCAGTAGCTATTCCGAAACAGTCGGTGGCGTTATCGCATTAAAAAGCCTGAAATGGGCAAAGCTATTCCAAAATCAAAACCATGCCTGTTTTGCTCGTTCGATGATTCATGATATAGCTAATGCGCTTAAGGAGGACAATCCTTTTATTGGCATGACTGCCTTGGAGACAAATTTACCTGATCAGCGGCAAAGGATTTTAAGGAATCTTTGAGATTTGATGAACATACAAAAAGATCGATACTTCTCATGAAATCCTTCACTACCTTGAAAGGGATTTCAACCCACCAAGAAGAAATCAAGAACTCAGTCTTTATCGCCTATGCGACCCGAGCGGAATCCCAAGAAAAAGCTTTTTCATTCTTAGGGGAAGTCCTGTCACGTCATGCCGATGCCGCGCATTTGTGCTGGGCTTACCGCATTGCCAACCAATATCGTTTCAGTGATGGCGGGGAACCGGGAGGGACAGCCGGACAACCCATTCTCCGCGCCATTGAGGGGCAAGATTTGGATCATGTCGTCGTGGGTGTGATCCGTTATTGGGGCGGCACTAAACTTGGGGCGGGAGGATTGATGCGAGCCTATGGAGGAACCGCCGCCGAGGCCCTCAGAAAGGCGGAAAAGCAAGTGGAATCCCCTCAAGTTACAATAATCGTCGAAACCGGATTTGATCACATCAGTGCATTATATCGCACACTTGATGCTTGCTCCGCCGAGGAACGCACCGAAGATTATCATGAAAACGGTGTTCGCATGACGGCCAAACTGCCCGCCAATGAACTTGACCGTTTCCTGAACCAATTGCGCGACGGAACCAAGGGGCAGTTTCAACTGATTTCGCCACGCCAAAACACTTAAACAAATTATTGGGAAAAACTATGAAACTGACATCGATTGTTTGCATTTGCATGTTTTTAGGTTTGCAAGGGTGTACCACGGCCCCAATGCAATGGACACAGGAAACCTTCGGCACACCTCCAGGCTATGTAAAAACCTTCAATATGGTTCCACGATTGGATAGCTGCGACCCAGATGCGTATATTGATGGATACCGTTTCGGCTATATGACGAACTGGAACCAAGCCATAAGCAAATCTATGGAAAGCTACGATTTGGCATTAAAGCAAAACCCTCAAGACCACCAAGCCCAATCCAAATATGCATTCTACAAAAGCAAGCTCTTCAATATGGGCAGCGTAAACCAAAAAGAAACTCGATTTGGCTTTGTTCCGCCATCCGTGACCTGTGAATCTGACAGTTACGCGATGGGACGAGGCCAAGGTTCAACAGATGCCATTCGCGATGCCGAAGCGCTCCGCGTCCCGGAAGCGAAATAAGCATTTATGAATGCCGACAAACGCCGCCAAATATTCAAACGACTTGCCGAAGCCATCCCGGAACCCACCACCGAACTGAATTATTCCACCCCATTCGAGTTATTGGTCGCCGTGGTGTTATCGGCCCAAGCTACGGACAAGAGTGTCAACAAGGCGACAGCCAAATTATTTCCAGTCGCCAACACTCCTCAAGCCTTGCTCGAATTGGGCGAAGAAGGTTTGAAGGCTTATGTCAAAACCATCGGATTGTTCAACAGCAAGGCAAAAAACATCATCGAACTCAGCCGCTTGCTACTGGAAAGGCACGGCGGCGAAGTGCCCAATACACGCGAAGCATTGGAAGCCCTGCCGGGGGTTGGCCGCAAAACCGCCAATGTCATCCTAAACACTGCCTTTGGTCAGCACACTATTGCCGTAGACACCCACATTTTTCGCGTGTCCAACCGTACCGGGATTGCACCGGGGAAAAATGTATTGGAAGTGGAAAAAAAGCTGGGGCGTCATGTTCCCAAAGAATTTAAGAAAGATGCCCATCACCTACTGATCTGCATGGGCGCTACACTTGCATCGCCCGCAAGCCGCGTTGCGAAAGTTGCGTGATAGCCGATTGTTGCGACTTTCCCGACAAAACAGAACTTTAATCAATACACTAAACAAATTCTCTCCGTTATGTGAGAATAACCCTGTTGGAGCTATCATCGCACCTTTGCCCAATTTAATGGTCAAATGGCGTGTGTGAAGCACAAGAAGCCCTAAAAATCAATAATCACCTAAGAGGACACTCATGAAAAAAGACAAGAAATCCTTGGCCGCCTTTGTTGGCGCGAGCATCGTCACCTCCCTGTCCGCCGGAGTCGTCAACGCAGCGGAAAATCCTTTCGTGCTGAAAGACATGGCCCAAGGCTACATGCAAGTCGCAGAAGTCGTCCCTTTTTCGGGTCAGGCCGCTGCACCAGCCGCTAAACCAGCAGAAGCAGCAAAGCCCGCCGCAGAAATGAAATGCGGCGCGGAAATGATGAAGGGCAACCCGGAAATGAAATGCGGCGCTTCCATGATGAAAGGCATGGATGCACCTGCGCCTGCTGAAGCAGCGAAAGCCGTAGAAAAGAAATGTGCTGGCATGAAAATGGAAAAGCCAGCTACCCCCGAGACCAAGTAAGCTCCTGCCAATCAGGCCGGCCCGTCCGGCCTGATTACTTTTCCAACCACGATGAACCCACCAAACATCCCCTTAACAGGCTCCGGGCTTGGCCTTAGGCGCGATTTTGCCGAAGAAGTCCTGAATAATCCTCCCCCTGTCGATTTTTACGAAGTGGCCCCGGAAAATTGGATGCGCTTTGGCGGAAGACTAGGCAAACAATTTCGCGCCCTGACCGAACGCTTCCCTTTTGTCTGCCATGGCCTGTCACTGTCCTTAGGTGGCCCTACTCCGCTAGATGAGGATTTTCTACTCGAATTAAAATCCTTCCTCAACGATCACCAAATCGCCTTATATAGCGAGCATTTGAGCTTTTGCGGTGACGACGGCTTGCTCTATGACTTGATGCCAATCCCATTCACCTGTGAAGCGGTGGATTATGTCGCAGCCCGCATACGCCGAGTACAAGAACTATTGGAACAACGGATTGCCATCGAAAATGTCTCCTACTATGCCGCACCGGGCAAGGAAATGGAAGAAATCGACTTCCTCAATGCCGTGTTGCAAGAAGCCGATTGCGGATTGTTGATTGACATCAATAATATTCACGTCAACAGCGTGAATCATGGCTATGATGCCGAAGAATTTTTGAATGCCATACCCGGTGAACGCATCGTGTATGCCCATATTGCCGGTCATTATGTCGAAGCCCCGGATTTCCTCGTAGACACTCATGGTGCCACGATTATCGACCCAGTATGGAAACTACTCGATACTGCTTATCAAAAGTTTGGCGTATTCCCTACCTTATTGGAACGGGATTTTAATATCCCACCCCTCGCCGAATTGATGAAGGAAGTGGAAACCATACGGATGATTCAAAAGAGGTATCACGGTTAAAGATTTCTTTCTTTTACTGACAATTATTGACCTTGGAACAATACTATGATTACTTCAATAACCCTGGCAGCAAAGCTTAGTAGGCTTTGAAAAGCAAGCAATAATGAATACTAAGTTTATTAAATCATTAAAAAGCATGACACCGAACCACAGTTCGCGTATCAAAGAACGGTTAAGGTATAAAGCAAACACTCTATCGAGAATTTCTCGGGTAATTCTGTTATCGATAGCCAGCCGTGTCAAAGAAATCACCGCTATGGCTAGTGGCTATGGCTTCTACTGCAAATCATTAGCGGGAGAATCAAGATTTAGTCCTGCTGTCAACGCCGATTTGAGTGTCTCATGCAACTGTGCTGACTCGGATGGAAGCGGAGTATTAGGCAATTTGAGTGAAAGCGGCCTTCAAGAAATATGGAAAGGACCCATAGCAAATAAGTTTCGCCACAAACTGGCCTCTGGAAAAATCCCCATATTGCGATGTGTAACCTGCCAAGATTTAGCAATCACACCAAAAAGCCAGGCATCACTCATGGAGCATGTAGATAAAGTACCTGCAAGCACCGTATTGCTGGAAAATACTGCCGCATGCACGTTAAATTGCATAGCATGTCGACGCACATCACGCCCATTAAAAAAAATGCACATGTCATTAAGTGAAATGGAGTTTGTGCTTATAGAACTCAGTAAGTTGGAAGTCAAAACAATAGAATTTTTCAACCTAGGCGAACCTTTTTTGTCGAGACACATTCTAGACGAGGTGAATTTGGTGCGTCAGTACCTTCCTGAGGTTGAGCTGCATACATCGACAATCGGTATGTTTTTGAGCCAAGAAAAAATTGAAGCAGCGTTCAAGTTCAATCTGATGTTTTTTTCGCTTGACGGTCCCGACGGCAAGACCGCAACACGCTATCAGATCGGCTTGAACTTCGATCAAGCCATCACTAATTTGAGACAACTTGTCGTCGAGCGTGATAGATTGGGCCACAAAATGCCCTACATTGTCTGGAGATATGTCATTTTCAATTGGAATGATCGCCAAGAACAGATTGAAAGAGCTATCGAAATGGCCAAACACATTGGAGTCGATGCCATAGAATTTCGCTGGGCCATGTCTCCTCCATGGGGCATTTCTTTTCGATTTTATGTATCCAAATTTTGGAAAGAATTAGCACCAATTCAAGGGCACTCTAGAAACCTCAGATTCAAAACAACGACCTATCGTTGGTAGTCCCTATACAGTAAAGAAGTGACACAAGTAGCTGCGCTTTCCAAGCAGGTCACAGCGATGAACGACGCGCTAACTCTTTTTTGGACATGGGTTTACTGGCGTATTGATTATGGATACCACTTGGTTCAGCTATTGGTTAATGTTCGCCTTAATGCGTATGGCAATAACCCAGCCAAACCGGGTACTCTAGTTTCAAATTATAAATTTTAACTTCATGAACAAACCTTAGTCGATAAATATGCTTTCATTTATTGACAATAACTTGATTGGAAGTAAAATTACCTTAAAGATATTAATCTTAGGGAGTTTAATCTGACTAATGCCTGATGATAAACAGAAATCAAATCTGTTCAAAGCCCACCAAAATGTCCGTCGGCATGGTTCCACGGTTTTGCTAGATGACTGTTCTGTTCGTAACAATATTCTGCCATCTAGGTTAATGGGGATAAGGATTGTCTCCTTCACTTTTCAACAGATTTTGGAAAAGCTGATTGACGCGCTTGCAGGAACGTCGCAAAACAGCCCATACAAAGTTGCTTTTTTAAACGCGCATAACACCAATGTGGCGATGTCTGATTCCGATTACCGACACGGACTTAGTAAGTTTGATTTTGTATTTCCCGACGGGGTCGGTCTGAGGATTGCAGGATTTTGGCTCAATTTGAACCTATTAAGCAATGCCCCAGGCACTGATTTGATACCTGCGCTATTGCGTCACAATAAATGTCATGGTATCCAAGTTTTTTTGCTGGGCCACAAGCCGGAAGCGGAAGAACGTGTAATCCGGTGTTTCACTCATGAATTTTCCAATGTGGTTTTAGCCGGTTACCATCATGGGTTTTTTAATCCCGAAGAAGATAATATAGTGATAGACCAAATTAACAGCAGCGGAGCTGACCTATTGCTGATCGGAATGGGTACACCCAAGCAAGAAAAATGGCTCATTAGCCATTACGAGAAACTGAGGCCAAGGTTGCAGATTACAGTGGGTGGGCTGTTTCAGTATTGGGATGGTAGCTTAGTTCGCGCGCCCAAAATAGCCCGAAGACTTGGATTGGAATGGTTCTGTATTCTTTGTCAGCAGCCTCACAAATGGAAGCGTTATATATTGGGAAACCCACTTTTTATTCTGCGTATCATCAAAGAAAGACATGCACTCAAAAGGCAACAATAACTCTGATGGAGTATCATTAGATGTCGTGGCTAGGTATGACATGGGCTACGGGATCAATCCAATGCGCTGGTATTTAAAGAAGCTGGCACGGAAAGCATGTATTGGGCTGAGTACCCTTAATACCCGCAACAGGTGTGAGTCAATAGTTCCTAGTATACGCGTACTGGCTTACCACCGCTTTACCAACAATAAGTTCGACCCAGTTGCGGTGAGTCCAAAAGACTTCGAGCAACAGCTGCGGTGGTTGTCGGCAAATGTTGATGTGCTTGACGCAGAGTCGTTCAAGGTAGCCATGAACGGGGGGCTGGCTCTCCATCGTGATGCCGTTTTGATTACTGTGGATGATGGTCACAGATCATTTTTTGAACACGCCTATCCGCTGTTAGCTGCTTATAATATCCCTGCCCTTCTATTTGTGTGTCCCGCGTTAATCGACAAAGCAAACAGTTCCCGGGAATTCATGGAATGGGATGATATTAGGAAGGTTTCATTAAACGGCATCACCGTGGCATCGCATGGCAACAAACATATTTCCTTAGGTAAAGTGTCATCCGAGAAGGCCGAGGAGGAAGTACTGAACGCTCAAAATAGACTAAAGCAATGTGTCAACGCCAACCATTGTTTCTTTGCTTTCCCTTTCGGTACACGTCTGGATTTTTCCGAAACCCTTGGAGCGATGCTACTTTCCTTGGGTTACCAATTTTGTTTTTCGTCGATACATGGTAAGTGTGAGCCATTGATGGGAACCAATATTTTTCCACGAGTAAAAATTGAGTCAGGTGAATCCTTGAAAACCTTCATCGCCATTGTGAAAGGACATTTAGATGCTTGGCGGTTAGTTGATGATTCTGCTTGGTGGTTACAGCAACGTGGACGTTTTTAAATCATGAACATGCGCAAACTTCCAATCGAAGCAATCATATCAGTCACCAACCGCTGTGATGCACGCTGCAAGATGTGCAACATTTGGCAGATGGAGCGAGACGAGTTTCTTACAGCGGAAGACTATAGGAAACTTCCAAATACCTTAAAGAACGTGAATATCACGGGAGGTGAGGCTTTATTAAGACCTGATATCGTGGAGATCGTCCAAGCAGTATACGAAAGTGCCGGAAAACCACGTATTATTCTTGCCACTAATGGGTTTCGAACTGACAAAACCATAGAGTTGATACAGCAGATGCGTCAGTTCGTCCCCAATCTTGGCATTGCCATATCTCTTGATGGACTTGAGGAATACCATAATCTAATGCGAGGTGTTCCTGCTGCGTTCACACGTGCGATGAAAACCTTGCAAGGTCTGATCGATATTGGAGTAACAGATCTGCGCATCGGATTTACTGCAACTGCTCAAAATGTCTCTCAATTGCCTTTGGTACATCAGCTTGCAGTTCAACTAGGGGTGGAGTTTACGGCCACTGTGGCGCAGGAATCTGAAACATATTACGGAGTGAATAATCTGGAAAAGATTCCACCCGCTGACGTGGCAAATAATTTTGGTTATCTGGTCGATTGCAATCTGCGTTCCCCTACGGTGAAAAATTGGTTTCGCGCTTATTTTGCCCATGGCGTAATCAAGTTTGTGGAACAAGGTAAGCGAATTACATCATGTTCTGCCGCCTCGGATTTTTTCTATCTATCTCCCCGTGGTGATATCTATCCTTGCCTGACCTTACCATTGAAGCTCGGGAATATCCGAAGCGAGCCGTTTGAAAAGATTTGGGCCGGTGATGACGCATCATCGGCCCGAAAGGTGGTTAACGGCTGCCAAGATTGTTGGATGGTTTGCACTGCGCGCACGGAACTCAAAAAAACACCCATTCGCGCACTGTCTTGGATTGTCAAGGAGAAGGTTTTGCGTAGCTTGAAGCCATCTTTTGTCGAAGACCATAGATCATAGGCATATGACTCACATGCGAAGTACTATTAATGTCTTGCATTTGCTTAATGGCGAACAATATTCGGGCATTGAGCGAGTCGTGGACCATCTGGCTGAGTCGGCTCCAGGCCATGGCTTTCGCCTCCATTTGGCTTGCCTGAAACCAGGCGATATGCCTAGTCGATTGAAAACAAGTGAGGCACGTTTGCACTTTGTCGGGATGCGTAGCCGTATCGACCTAACTGGTATCTTGGCGTTGCGTCGGATCGCTCTGAGAGAGAACTGCCAACTGCTACACTCTCATACAGTAAGAAGCGCGATGGTTGCCCGCGCTCTGAAAACTGTTTTACCAATACCATGGGTACATCATGTCCATAGCCCGGCTAAGTATGAATCGGAAAACAAAAGCCTCAACTATTGCAATTATTTAGTCGAGAAAATGACACTGCCAAAGGCAGATATAATCATACCTGTTTCTGTTGCTTTGCGGGAATATGCACTGACTTACTATAATATAAACCCAGAAAAGCTTATTTTGGTTCGCAATGGTGTTGCGACTCAAAATATAAGCCTGGATAATTTTTCAAATAAAGCAGGGGTTAGGACTATAGGTGCGGTTGGTTTATTCCGTCCTCGCAAGGGTGTAGAAATCCTGTTGAAGGCATTCGAAGAACTCGTGGCATTGGGCATGAACGTTCGTCTTAAGCTGATTGGTGAATTTGCCAACGATGAATATCAGAAAATTGTCGAAGAACAACTCGATCATGCAGGTCTAGTTCAGCGCGTCGAAATAACTGGTTTTCAACAGAATGTCAGGGACCAACTCGCGACATTGGATGTGTTCGTCATGCCGAGTTTGTTTGGGGAGGGGCTACCCATGGCATTACTTGAGGCTATGGCAATGGGGCGGACTATCATCGCTTCCCGGGTAGATGGCATAACAGAAACACTGGATGATGGTCCCTGCGCGATTCTTGTGCCACCTGGTGATGCGGCCGCATTGACAAAGGCGATCAAAGATGTGCTTTCGGACTGCGAACTCAGCAGAAAGCTCGCGCTGGCGGCAAAAAATCGTCAACAGACATGTTACGGGTTAAACGTGATGGAAGATGCCATTTTTGACATCTATAATTTTCAACTAAGCTGATGATTTATTTGCAATAGATGCATTTTTTCTGGTAAATGGCCTTTAATTGATTCGGCACTAAATCGTGACTAAACCAAACTTCCAACAAACCCAATATGCTTTCGCCGCCTACATCCGCGACCCGTTGCATAACCCCGCGCCACCCGATGTCAAACCGGAACGGGTCGCCATGTACCGTGAATTGTTCTTCAATAACATCAATAATTTCATCAGCACCAGCTTCCCGGTATTAAAAACGATACTGGACGAATCACATTGGCTGGAATTGACCCAAGACTTTTTTGCCCGTCATCGCAGCACCACGCCTTATTTCTCCGACTTCGCCGAGGAATTTTTGAAATACTTGCGCGAAGAACGCCATAACCCGCAAGACCCGCCTTTTTTACTGGAACTGGCTCATTATGAATGGGTGGAATTGGCTTTGGAACTTGCCGAGGGCGAAGCGCCATTACCGAGTTTGGCGCTAGAACAAAACCCGTTGGACTGCATGATTACCCTGTCTGATGTGGCCTGGCCTTTGGCTTATTATTTTCCAGTGCAGCGGATTAGCCGCGATTATCAACCCGCCGAACCGCCTCTCGATGCTACATTATTGGTGGTCTATCGAGACCGTGAAGACAAGGTGCATTTTGTCGAGCTTAACCCTCCAACCTATCGATTATTGCAACTATTGGAAACCGAAGGCAGACTACCAACCAAGCAATGTCTATTACAAATCGCAACAGAAATGGGTACGAGCAATACCGATTCCATCTTGACGTTTGGCGCGGAAATCATTCGGGATTTGGCAAACAGAGGTGTGCTGGGTGAGGGATAATGTATTAGCCTTGATTGCGCTTCCGTCGCATTACTGTAATGATGAACTGATGTTACGCATATCAATAAGATTGGAGCGTCAAAGCTTGCTTTGACTAGAAATTGTGCAGAACCAAAACATCGGAGAAACCAACGATGAGCAACCCCGCACCCGTCTTATATCAACCGACGCTTTATGAACAATTGATCGACTTGCCGGAAAACCTGACTGGTGAGATTATTGAAGGCGAACTCTTTACCCAACCGCGTCCAGCGGGGCGGCATGGCGAAGCTGGAAGCGCATTAGGCATGCTCATCGGGCCACCCTTTAGATTTGGTAACGATGGGCCTGGTGGGTGGTGGATTTTGGACGAACCGGAAATCCATTTTGAACGCGATACGGTTGTCGTCGTCCCGGATTTGGCGGGTTGGCGGCGAGAGCGGATGCCCAACATCCCCGACGATCATCGCTTTGAAGTCGTACCCGATTGGGTTTGTGAAATCCTCTCGCCTTCCACTGGCAAAAAAGATCGCATCAAGAAACTGCCGCTTTACGCCCGTTATGGTGTAGCTCATGCTTGGCTGGTTGATCCTCTGGTGCAGACTTTGGAAGCTTACACGCTCACGGAGGGTAAGTGGATGCTGGTTGCCACGCTGAAAGACGATGATCCAGTCAGCGTCGCGCCATTTGATGCCATTAGCTTTTCACTTGCCGATTTGTGGGTGTGATGATGTGGTTGGTTGGCTCCATGTTCCTGCTTGTTTTCAATATTTTCATCTCGTTTTTTACAAAAACAAGCTTGGTTTTGTGATTTCCAACTGGTTTTCAAAAAAACAAGCTTGCTTTTGATAAAAACCAATTGGTTTTTGGAAAAATGAAGCTTGCTTTCAGAAAATTCCAGTCGGTTTTTCGGAAAAACAAGCTGGTTTTTGGAAAAACCAATTGGTTTTTGGAAAAATGAAGCTTGTTTTCAGAAAATTCTAGTCGGTTTTTTGGAAAAACAAGCTGTGTTTTGGAAAAACCAGCATCAAATTCTCGCAAACCAATCGCTATTTTCATCAATCCAAGTCATCTAACAAAAAACCTCCAGCAATTCTCATTATGGTCTGAAGCACTATGGCTTAGGCATTGTAATGT
>CAIYXP010000268.1 GCA_903930145.1 uncultured Methylococcaceae bacterium | reverse complement strand
CTCCAGACCTGCAAGCCGCCTTGCTGCGGGCTCGCATCGCCATCGACACAGCGGCTTGGTTATAAGGAGGCCACCTTATGTACGAGTGGGCGAAGACAGCCGGTCAATACGCCACAGGGTTTGGCAAAGGCGTTGGGGGGTTTGTCAAAGACACGGCAGAGGGGGTCAAAGACTTGGCAGTCGGTGGCTACAAACTCACCACCGATGCAGGCTTTCGTGAACAAGCTTGGGAAACCACCAAGGCCGTTGCCAACACTGCCAAAAAAGGCATGGCTTATGCCGTAGAAAACCCCAGAGGCGCCGTCAATGCGGTACGCGACACCGTGTCCAGTGCTTACGGCAACTTCCAGGCTGAACGTGACCTCGCGATCGCCCAAGGACGGGTGGCCGAATTTGACGCAGAATTTGGTACGCGAGCCACTTTGGAAATCTTATCTCCTGCTAAGCTCCTCAAGGCTGGCAAAGCCGCCAAGCTGGGCAAAGCCGCCGACCTGATCCCCGATGCCAACAAATTGGAGAAAGTCGGGCTAATCGCCGACAAAACCCAAGATGCCAACAAGGCTTTTACCGCTACTGAAAAGGGCTCCGGACTCGTCAACCAAACCACCAAACCCCTCGTCCGCTGCCCCCTGACCGATTCAACGAAAAAACCGCCCAAGGGTAAAACCACCAACAAGACCCCGACCAACAACACCGGAAAAGCCACGCCAAAAAGCAATCAGACGCCCAAAGCGGGCGAACCCATCAGCATGGTGACCGGCGAGGAATTGCTGGAATTGGAGGATTTCGTTTGGGACGGCCCGTTGACGCTCGACTGGACCCGCTTCTACCGCACCGCGCAAAGCGGCGTGGACTTGCAACTAGGCCATGGCTGGCTGACTCCTTTGGACGAATGGCTGGATATCACCGAGACCCAAGTGGCCTACCATGACCGCGAAGGCCGCACAGTCGAATTTCCAATCCCCGATCCTGATGGCTACAGCCTCAACCTACCGGAGCAATTGCGGCTACATCGGGAAGAAGGCCAATATCGTCTGACCAGCGACGACGGGCCTGAGCTTATCTTCGCCTCAGGCCAAGGGCGTTGCCGTTTGCTGCGCTGGCAAAACGAAACCGGCCAATCCATCGAATTAGTTTATGGCGAAACCGGGCAAGTCAAAGCCTTGGTTGCCAGTTGGGGGAAAGCGCTGGTCATTCAACGCGAAGGCCAACACATCATCGCCATCAGTCCGGCCCGACCTTGTGTCGGCGGCTATGAACCCGTCGCCGCCCCGTGGGTTCGCTACCAGTATGATGCGGCTGGCGATCTCGTTGCCAGCTTTAATCGGCTAGACCAAGGCGAGCGCTACGCCTATCAAAACCATGTCATCACCCGTCGCACCCTTGCCAGCGGATTCAACTTTCATTTTGAATGGGACCGGCATTCCCCCGAAGGCCGCTGCATCCACAACTGGGGTGATGGCGGGGTGTACGCCACCCGTTTTGAATGGACGGACTCAGGGTTAAGCCGCGCCATTGACTCGCGGGGCGGTGTCAGCGAATTCATGCATGACAAAAACGCCTTGCTATTATGGGAAACCAGCCCGGAAGGCCGCGCCACCCGCTATGCTTACGATACCAACAAACTGCTGCACACTGTCACCGACCCGGCGGGTCACGCGACCCGCTACGAATACGACGCAGAAGGTCGCATCATTGCTGTCACTGACCCGCTCGGTCATGCCTACCGGCTGGAATACAATCCACAAGGCAAGCCGGTCAAGCTCACCGACCCGCTTGGTCAGGCATGGAAACGCGACTATGACGCACAGGGTCGCATCACCCAAACCCAAGACCCGCAAGGCGGAACCACTCGCATTGCCTACAATGCCTTAGGATTACCTGCGCAAATCCTTAACGCCCTAGGCCAAACCCGAACCTTGCTTTGGGACGAACACGCCCGATTAGTGGGCGAAACCGGCTTCGACCAACTACGCCGCAGCTTCCACTATGATGCCGAAGACCACCTCGTCGCCGCCGTCACCCAAGACAAGCTCGCCACCCGCTACCAGTACGATGCGGCAAGCCGCGTCATCGCCGTCCAAGCCCCGGATGGCGGCGTGGTCAAGCTGGAATACAACGCCCAAGGACTTGTCACTAAGCACATCGCCGCCGACGGCAAGGCCACCGAATACCGCTACGGAGACGGGTTGACACAAATCACCGAACGCATCGACCCCGCCGGACAGGTGTTGCGCTACCGCTACGACAGCGAGCGCAACCTGATTGCGCTCATCAACGCCAAGGGCGAGCAATATCACTTAGGCTATGACAAGGACGAAAACCTGACCGAAGAAACCGGCTTTGACGGGCGGGTGCAGCGCTATCATTACGGCGCGGATGGGCAATTGGATGCTTACGCCCAACGCAGCGGCGAGGGTTGGCAACTGACCCGCTTCCAGCGCGACCCGCTGGGACGATTACTCAAGAAATCCTTGCCCGAGGGCAGCGTCAGCGAATACACCTACGACCCCTTGGGCCGGTTGCAGTCCGCGCACAACAGCCACAGTGTATTACTATTCCAATACAATGCCTTAGGTTCAGTCACCCAAGAAAACCAAAGCGGCGAAACCGTCCGCCATGAGTACGACGCACTCGGCAACCGCACCGCCACGATAACCCCGGACGGGCGCAGGATCGATTATCAACACGACGAGCAAGGCCGGG
>CAIYXP010000267.1 GCA_903930145.1 uncultured Methylococcaceae bacterium | reverse complement strand
GTACTGATATTACTGTTTTGCAGGTTCAGTAATCTTTAACGAGAAAAGTGCCATTAGAATAATTAACAAAGAATTTTGTGGCTTTTTTTAGTTATTAACTGTTGAATAGAATTGATAATCGCTAGTTTATTAGCGTAACGAGGTTAAGTTTATGAATCGCTCAGTATTTAAAGTTTCTTTAATCGCCATATTGGTTTTAGTTGTTTCGGGTTATACCCATTCGGCAATGGCTTATGGCATTGCCGGAACAACATTGGATCCGGCCGGTAACAATGCCAGTGCAACCGATCTTGCTGTTGCATCTTGCCCTCAAGGAACCCACCATTTTTCCGCTGCGGTACAGGATAATTCATCGCCAGTGAATGGATTGCTGGTGAGTGTGCATATTTTCAAAGAAAACAAAATGACTACGGCTACCGACCCGGTTTCTGGTGATGGCGGGTGGAGCGACATCATTAGTGTCGATCGGGGTGCGGGTAATTATTATGTTTCAATCCGTAAAACGAATGTCGGGGCGAGGAATTTCACCATTGGATGGGATTGCCAAGACGCTAATAATAATAGCACAGGTACTAATATTCAAGTGTTGCAACTACAATAATTGACCACCCATGACTCAGCGCTTTTTGATGCTTTTAGGTGTTGTTGCAATAGTCTGCTCTTTGCAAACGGCACTAGCGGCAGAAATCGGGGGGGCTGTCCCTGATTGTGCATTGTCTGACATCGGTGGGGCACAAAACTACAGCCTAAAGCAATTTCAGGGGAAAGTGCTTTATATAGATTTCTGGTCTTCATGGTGCGGACCTTGTGCGCAATCCTTTCCATTTTTAAATGAGTTGCATCGAGACCTCAAGAGTCAAGGTTTGCAAATCATCGGCATTAACTTGGACGAAGCCGACGAAGATGCCAAGGCGTTCTTGGAACAACACCCTGCAAGCTTTCATATAGTGTCCGATGCAGCCCAGCAATGTGCCAAGGATTTTGGCGTTAAGGCCATGCCTTCCTCCTACCTAGTTGATCGCAAAGGCATCATTCGCTATGTGCATTTAGGGTTCCGTCCCGACGAGGCAAAAGAGTTCCGTGCTTTGGCTGAACAGTTGCTGGCCGAGAAACCTTAGCCCCAATGAGTGGGCTTATACGGTACGGTATAGAACATGAAATTTGTAAAGTTTGCCATCCTTGCGATATTGCTCGCCGCTACCTTTGGCATGACAGCCTGTGCGAACGTTGCCCCTTGGGAGCGTGGTAATCTTGCCAAGCCGCACATGGCTTTAAACCCTTCACCTCTGCAAAATTCGCTACGCTCCCACCAGTACGGCAGTCGCGAGGCGTCTTCTGGCGGAGGTGCTGCTGGCGGAGGTGGTTGTGGCTGTTATTAGACCTAAACAGCCCATGTCTCGTCCAGGCAATTCAAAGCCGCTAAGTGAGCCTTCTCAAGCAATAGCCCCTATCGAAACTTGCGAATTCGCCAAGCTTGAATCTTTGGCTTCGGCCAGCATGGCATTGAATGCGCTGACAGCCGCAGCCCTTGCCTTGCCGGGTTTGATGTCACAAGCACAGGCTGTGGAGCAGGAGCAGGCCAGTTTTCAGTATGGTCATTACGAAGAAAGTAAACGCCATACCTACGGTGTGCAAAGCAATTTAAAGCCGATACAGGTCGACACTTTGCAAGGCGGTGGTCAAGTCAGTGTGACTGACCGGCTAAAATTTGCTTTCAATTATACCCAAGATACTTGGGGCGGTGCCACGCCAGTGGCCACCGCCCCTTTAGTTTTTGGGGGAAACCATGTCAATACTGAATCCGGCGCATCGCCTTATTTATCGATAGGCACGGTGCGTTTGGATGCTCAATTAAACCCGCTTAAGCAAGATCCGAACACGGGCAAATACAGCCCAAATACGCAATTAGTTCACACCTTGGCGATGGCCTCGCCGGAGACTCGCAAGCAAGGTGATTTTAAATTTGCTTACGAATGGGACGAGGCGGCGTTGGATGTGGGTGGGGGCGTTTCCTCAGAGCATGACTATGAATCACGATTCGGCAACGTGCTGGGACGTTTCGACTTTAACCAAAAGCTCACCAGTTTAATGGTGGGATTGAGTTACACCAATAGTGATATCAACTCCATACTCGATCATGATGCCACGCCCTACATTTATGATACGTCCACTGGATTGAAAACCTATAATGACACTCACAGAACAAGTCAAATTGAAGTTGTCGGTGGGCCGCAAGTCAACAATAAACTCCTTACGGGTAATCGTGAAGATTGGGCTACCAATTTAAGCGTGACTCAGGTGTTGAATAAAAATGCACTGTTGGTGGGGAGTTTTGGCTTTACCCGGAATACGGGGTATTTGGCAAACCCTTACAAAGCGGTGACTACGGTTTTCATCGACCCCAAGCAAACGCAACAAATAACCCCTACGACCATACTTACGGGAACATCGCTGTCGATGTTGGAAGTCCGGCCTGACGAACGCAATCAATGGATAGGCAACCTGAGTTATGTCCAGCATATTGATGCGTTGAATGGCGCGGCTTTGCATGGCGACTACCGATTCTACACTGACGATTGGGGCATAACATCCCATACCTTTGAAGTCGATTGGGCGCAGCCAGTGGTGGACGGTTGGACCGTGACCCCCATGCTACGCTATTACACCCAGAACGAAGCCGATTTTTACCAGCCCTATATGGTGTCCTTTCAAGATTACCCCGGACGCCGCACGTTTGACCCTGTGACCAAAAAAGTCACCGTTGCGGTACTGAATCCTAGCCTTCTGCCGACTAATTTCTCCAGTGACCAACGGTTGTCGGGTTACGGGGCAATTAGTACGGGGATAACCGTTTCCAAGCGCTTTGTCAAGGGCATCACCCTTGAGGCCGGTGCTGAATATTATACCCATGCAGGCTCGTTGAAAATGGGTGGCGATGGCGAGGGTTCTTATGCGGATTTTAATTATTACCGCTTTAATGCCGGTGTGAACGTTGATTTATCGGCGGTCACCATGGCAAGTTTTGGCAATGCCAAAACTGGCGAACACGCCGGTCACGGAGACCATGCAGGCCATGAAACCCATCACCACCACCACGGAGTTCATGGCCCGGCAGGTGTCATGTTTGATCATATGCTGGCTAACGCGGGTGATTTCATGCTTGGCTACCGGTATATGTGGGCTTCTCAAAATGGCGACATCCTGCATGGAAAAAACTGGGTGAACGACAAGGAG
>CAIYXP010000266.1 GCA_903930145.1 uncultured Methylococcaceae bacterium | reverse complement strand
TCTTCAAGCTTGAACTGCTCAAGATCAAGCATCAACTCAACCATTTCGCGCTTAAGAGCAAACTTTACATCAAAGCCCTGCAAGCCAGTTTCGCAGAGCTTCAACGGCTCAGTGCGTAACATCAGGTACTTAAATACATCCTGCTTTTCGTCACCGAAAAAGTGATGAGTGCGAATAGGTTTGCCATTGGCATTCCATTGCGGAATTTCCCAATCATTTGGGAGCACTTTGTCCGGTTCGAATTTAGCGAGTTGGTCATTGACGTTCTTGATTCGCCCCCATCCCGCTGCATAACGGGCTACATCAAGATCAAGAAGCGTTAGATAGGGGATTTTCAGCGCAGAAAGAAGACGCCAAAAATGGTTGACATGACGACCGCCAAGCGGCGCTATCGTGACTGCTGACTCGTCAACTGACGCGCCTTTTGCCTGAAAAATACGGGGCAGCACAATTTCTTCGCTATCGCCTTCACCCAAGACCACAAATCGCGAAAAGTAGATTTCGGGGAACGCCTGCACAGCTTCGCGAACAAATTTGTGGGCCTCATCGGTTTCCAGGGGCAACTGGATATGCGTGATTCGTGACAGCCGTTTTTTCGTGAGCCGAAGATAGCGGATGAGTTTAGGATCAACACGTCGAAGCATTGATGGGGCGTGCGTGGCAATGACTGCTTGAGCATCCTGATTGCTCGCCATCGTATTCAGCGCACTGACGATTCGCCCTAGGTAGTGGGGTGAAAGACTGTTTTCTGGCTCTTCAACGGCAACCAGCGTGAAAACGGGTGGCCTCAACTTGTTCGGGTCAAAAGAGCCATCATCACCTTTAAGGACTGCGCGGCCTATTGCCTGTGAGGTCAGAACCAACGACAGATAAAGCATTGACTTCTGGCCGTCGCTTAGCCGGGAAAAATCGACTAATTTTTCATCATGCCCCGGCGAGAACGAAACCGACATGTGTCGCAATAAAGCTTCAATCTCGGAGGCCACGAATGTGATTTTTGGATCCGCGAAAAAATTGCCTTTATGCAACTTTTTCCATGCTGTCTTCAAATTCTCGCTGAAAACATTGATAGATGGATTAGCCGCTAGGTTGTCGCTAATCTGATCGGTGAGGCTCTTAATCTTCTCGCGTTCATTATCCCAGTTCACTGACCGGAATATTCGTCCTAGCAAAGCATTGGCACTATAGGCGATATGATCTGCTGGATCACGCCTTGCTGGCAGGTAGTGAACATGAATGTGATTGCGCTCGGCTCTTGGAACTTGCGGGGGATTTATGGGCGAACCATCTGGGTTTACATCCAATACATACACTAAAGTTTCATCAATGTCTCCATCCATGCCTAAGGTAGCGCTGAGTCGAAAGCGAACACGCGGAATGCCTTCGGGATCATCTAGGCGCATGTGTCCGAAGTGCGGTGCGACCGTTGAATTATCTTCGTCGTTTGCCAATTCGGGGAAGACGAAATCGGCCTCTATCCAAAGCTGCCGCTCAGTTGGTGCAATCTTCTCGTTGAAAGGAACGTGAAAGTCTGAGCGCTGAACACGGCGCAATGAAGGGTCGAAGGCAAAAAGACGGCATAAAGCCTGCAGTGCAGCAGTCTTGCCCGAACCGTTCGGGCCAATTAAATAGGTTATGTCTTCAAGGGTAAGTTCAATTGGTTTTTCGCCAAAGCATTGGAAGTTTGATAAACGAATACACTTGAGTTTCACTGTCAGTCTCCATGTCCAATAAATTTTGTCTGATGCGCTCCCTGACCCCCGGCTCCCAGGCGGTTTAGGTGTACTCGGTCTTGAAGACGCGGCCACAGCCCTTGCAATCGCTGATGCAAGAGCGGCGATGGACGAGTTGGCAGGCCGTGATCTTGTCAGAGAGGATGGGGCTTCAGAAAATGGGTGATTATGCCATTAAACCGTTTCAGGACACCTCCGTTTAGCAAAAGCAGCCTGATCCACTGCCTCGGTCTATTAAATCTAAGCTGGCCTATATACCGTTCTTATCGAGATGGCGCACAAAAGACTCTAGCTTGCTTCGAACGGCATTTTTTAGTCTTGGATGTTTGTTTACAAATCTTGCAAGGCATTCGCCAAACCGGTAGTAGGCTACAATGAAAATTCGACCGGGAACGCTCTTGTGAAGACGCTCATCACGGTATCGGCGAAGCCTTTCGACATCGGGGTGGTTTTCATCACCATAAACTGTCGTTGCGACGAAACACGTTTTCGACCGTCCAATTTCACTTTTTACATAAACACGGTTATCGCCAACCTTCAAAGTGGTCGAAACTTCATGGTGGCTTTTATCACCAGAATTCTTAAGGTTGTTTACCGTGTCAATATGGTCATTAAGTTGGCGTTGTCCAAGTTGGTATTCGAAGCCTACTCTTTTCCCCATTGCTTCGAGGTTAAGAGCTTCATCCAAGGCTTTCGCTGATATCTGCTTAAGTTGCTCTTCACCCAATCGGCTAAGAGCCTGATCTATCAAACCAGTGTTGCTTGTTGGTATGGTTAGGGAATTGCCTTTCTTTCGTAAGATTTCATTTTTCTGATCGTCATTATCCACGGCTTTGTCCTTTAGAAACAAAAAAATATGCAAACTGGGCTAGAAATATCCTCACAAGTGTCCGAGTCCTTGGGTGTTTTGTGATCCAATGTGCCAACCTTGGGCTATATCGATAATATACTTTTATAAATAAATAGCCTAAGGTGGTCTGCCTTAGAACCGCATCTCGGAAAAATCTTAATTTAGCAACAGTTGGGTCATGTTTGCTACCGAAAGCAGCCGTTGCTATGAAACAGGATGGAGACGGTTGATTCAGAAAAATCTTTGTGGTTCCATTCGGCAGTTCAACAGTATAGTTGAGTTGTTTAAGAGTTCCACCTTGATGGGCGACCAACTGCCGTATATCCTGCAAGCAGGATTTTGCCGTTATGGTTGCTAGGTCAGCTCGCTTGCGATCAATTTCAGCCAGCATTCCTCGTGTTATGATTACATCGTCATCATTAAGCCATTTTACTGTTTCAGAGACATAATCAGGCAACCACTTAATCGTCGGAAGTTCAGAAAGCAGATTATTAAGATGGTCTTCTACTTCTGCAAGCCCTGCATTTATATTTTCTGGGTTTATTGAGACTGTGCGGTCAATTTTTGGCGCATGATGGTTGCAAAGTTTTTGCACCATATGAAAGCGCGAATCATAGGTGAGATAGCGGGGTACAAGATTTAAGAGTCGTTCAGCCGTTTGACCAGACATCTTCGTCTGCCCCGACTTCCATTTAGGCATGGTCTCTCTTGCATACTCAGCAGCCTTATTGCCATATTTCAGTTCGTATTCATCAAGTAGGTTTACAAGTTGGAAGGAATGAAACGAAAAAAATTCTTTTCGAACATCATTGACTATAGGGCCTAGCTTGCGTTCAAGCGCACGGTATGCTTCAACGTGTTCGATGGCTTGTTGGTTTGCATATATTCTGGGGTATTTACCTCTGTACCCCCTGTTTTTGCGATACGTCATCGGAAGTGCTTCGAGTGAAGTTCATAATAGATGGATGAATTATAGACTGTAATCCGCGAATATTGGCGTTCCGCGTTCTCCCCTAACAGCGCGTCAAACCGTCCCGCCGAGAAGCAGCGTTCCCCAAGATGCCTATCAGCAGGCAGGGCAGCGGGGTTTCACGGCAAAACGTCTCCAGCATCGTCGCGCCTCATGAATTTCGGGTTGTATAGGGCATCTCGAAAAACCCGTTTCGTTCATGCTTCGAAAGGCACGAACAGAGCGGGTTGATTTCCCAAGGCCCGTTCGCACTGAGATTCTATGGTTGTTGTCAAGTTTCTCAACATACCCATGACACCCTCGCCATGCTCCGGCCCCCGCCTTTGTTCGTTACTCTCTTGTCCCTGTTCACGCACGCGCCTAGCGCGATGTTGTGACCATTTATTTCGCATGGGCAATGGGTAACTCCTCCCATCGCGTGGTATAGCGGGGTGAAGGGTAGTCGGTGCGGACTTTCCATGCCTGCTGGAATCCCTCCGCCGCCAACCGCAGTGTCCCCCGGCCCATTTTCCGGTTGATCTGGTCGAGCGTGTCCATCAGCCGTTGCGATTTTAGACGGGACTGTTCCGTTGCGGGTTCAATCACGGAAGGCGGGCTAAACCCAAAGGAAGGTGGGCCAAACAATGGAGATGTGCCGAACAAATCAGGCTGGCTGGTCTTCGGGTCGCTCAATTCCATCAGCATCACCCCGGCCTTTTGGTAGCGGTAGCCGGGTTTGTAGATTTGCCTGAGTCCCAGCAAGGCGCGGCTTGCCAGCAAGCCAGTGTCATCGCTGGGTTCGACCAGCGGCACGATGATGCTGGGGTGGTATTGCGGTTCGCCAGTCTTGTGGGGATTGGTTTGCAGGAACACTTGGATTGCGCCTGTGTCGCTGTGCTGCCGCCGCAGCTTTTCGGCGGCGCGGGCGGTGTAGCTCGCCACGGCTTGTTGCAAATCTTCCAGTTTGACTACCAGCTTCCCGAACGAGCGCGACGTGATGATTTCCTTCTTGGGCGGAGTGACTTCCTCCAAATCCAGACATGAAATGCCGCGCAGTTCCAACACCGTCCTTTCAACCACGACGCTAAACTGCCTTCGCAATGTTTTTGGATCGGCATCGCGCAGGTCTTTCACCGTTGCTATGCCCATCCGGGCCAACCGCCCGGACAGGCGGCGACCAATGCCCCAGACTTCGCCGACGTCGATGCTGGCAAGCAGTTCGTCTTGTTGTTCCCGGCTTAACCGCGAGTAGTCAAACACACCCTGATACTGTTCGCGCTTCTTGGCCACATGGTTTGCCAGCTTCGCCAAGGTCTTGGTGGGCGCGATGCCTACGCACACCGGCAAGCCCACCCATTGCAACACTCGCTGGCGGATGGTTTGCCCATAATCAGTTAGGTCAAGGTGATTGAAACCGGTAAAATCGAGAAAACATTCGTCGATGGAATAGACTTCCTGATACGGGCTAAATTGGGCCAATACCCGCATGAAACGCCGGGACAGGTCGCCGTACAAGGTGTAATTGCTGGAGAACGCAAGGATGCCGTGCCGCAATGCCAGTTCGCGAAGTTGGAACCAAGGCGTACCCATTTTTACGCCCAACGCCTTAACTTCGTTGGAGCGGGCGACGCAACAACCATCGTTGTTGGAAAGGACAACCACAGGCTTGCCCTTCAGGCTTGGGTTAAACACCCGATGGCAGGAGACGTAAAAGTTGTTGGCATCGACCAAGGCGAACATTATGGCTTTATTCAACGCAGCGTATGGACCACTTCGGTCACCACACCCCAGATCACCAACTGGCTTTCCTCATTGACCGAGATGGGGCGGTAGGCCGGGTTTTCCGCCAACAGGGCAATCTCGCCGTTTTTGCGGTATAGTTTTTTGACGGTCAGTTCGCCATGAACCTCGGCGATCACAATGCTGCCGTGGCGGGGTTCCAGCGATTTATCGACAATCAGCAAATCGCCGTCATGAATGCCCGCCCCGACCATGGAATCGCCTTGTACGCGCAAAAAGAAAGTGGCTTCCGGGCGCTGCACGAAATGCTCGTCCAGCGACAACCGGCTTTCCACATAATCGTCGGCGGGCGACGGGAAACCGGCGGAAATGCGGCTCAGGAACAGCGGCAGGTGGAATCGTTTCGCCTTCGGGTTGGCCTGCCCCAGCACGACGACATTGGCGACCGGGAAGGCTCGTTCGGCTTTGCGGATGAATGACAGGGGTGCGTTCATGTTCGACTGGTTTAAAATGAATTTTGGCTGTAGGATTTAACTTTATAGCAGCAATTTGGACAGTCCTAAAGCAGAAAATACTAGGCGGATTTGAAACCATGTTTAAACCTGCAAAATCATCGTGACTAAAGCCAACGATTTGATGAGAATCATCCACGACCGGATGCCAGATATCTTGGCAGACGAAGATTAAGACCGATGGCTCGACCCACAAATTGACAATGCCGCAGAGTTTCAATCGCTGTTGAAGCCTTGCCCCTCCCAATGGCTGCAAGCCTACCCTGTCAGCCAAGCCGTGAACAATTCGCGCAACGAGGGCGAGGATCTGATCAAACACTTACACGCGCCACTGTTCGATTATGAGGTGGGTGACAAATTCAAGGGCCACGCTTAACCGCTTTCCCGTCTTGTCCCAGCCCTTGGCTTGGGTCATAATTTCTCGTCGGACAAACAGGGCTTTGCTTGCCTGTGTCGCCACAGTTCTTTAACCCAATGGATATTAAGTGCTTAAGTGCAACAAAATCCGACGGATGAACCAGACTTCACAACCTTCAGGACAACCCCCAACCATGCGCGACACCATCATCATTGCCACTGAACACCGCGAACAACTCATCGACATCACCCACAAAGTGGAGTCTGTGGTGGCTAAAAGCGGCATCAGGAATGGCTTGGTTTCAGTATATGCTCAAGGCGCTACATGCGCCATTATGATCCAGGAAAATTGGGATGAAAGCGTCCAGACGGATGTGGTGAACCTTCTGCGAAAGGTGATACCACGGGGTGTCTGGCTCCATGACGAACAAGATGGGAACGGCGACGCCCATTTGAAGGCGGGTCTGGTGGGGCCGTCGGAAACCATACCCGTCATTGACGGCCGCCTCGGGTTGTCCCAATGGCAAAATATATTCCTGTGCGAGTTTGACGGGCCACGGCAGCAGCGCAAAATCGTTTGCACCGTGATTGCCGACCGATGAGGGTTTGTCAGGAAGTCAGCGAATTGGCAATCATCGGCTACTAAGCCCATTGCAGGATGCTTGCCCCAAATCTGGTGATTTGGTCTCTTCTGTCCGCAACCATCGGCATCCCGATCCCCAACGGCTCGGTGCATTTCAACCTGCGCGGCATAACCAAGAAAATATCTTGCCTGCGCTGCCGGATGCCCTGTGAGAATTAATTTTCGTTTGACTGCCGTTTTCTTGGTTGCTGTTGAATTATTTTCGGTAACATACGCCCAGCAAAAGACTGTTGCCTTTTTGCCGTATTCCTCATGAAACCTAATCCAGTGGTCACCCCCATGCGCACCAAGAAAGAAGTGATAGACGCCCTCGCAGAACGAACCCAACAATCCAAAATTGACACCGAAGCCTTCCTTGACGCGCTCGCCGAAGCGGTCTGCAAATCCCTGACCCAAGGCAACGAAGCCGTCCTGCCGGGTATCGGCAAACTCACGGTCAAGGAAAGACCAGCCAGAACCGGCAGAAACCCGGCGACGGGCGAACCCATCCAGATTGCCGCCCGGAAAGCCCCCGCGTTTAGCGCGGCGAAGGCGTTGAAGGACGCGGTTGGTGGAAGTTAAAGGATAGTCCGATGGCACAGCAGTTTTCGCAACCGGAAATACTAGGCTCCACGCCAGTTTGTGGCCGGTCACTTGTTTTCAGAATCGCCCCCGAAGTTGATCCACGTCCGGCGCTTGCCCGGTTGCGTGACGGGTTCAATCCTGATTGGGGTGTTGTGGGCTTGGGCGAACAGCTAATCCGCGCACTTGGCTGCGAAGTACCCGGCTTGCGCACCTTTCCTGCCATGTCGGGTTCTGGTTGCACCATCCCTTCGACTCAGCAAGCGTTGTGGATTTTCCTTCGTGGACAGGGGCCTAGCGAGTTGTTTGACCGGTTTGAGCGCATCAAGTCTTTGACCGACGGTGGATTCATCCTACACGATGCGATGGATACATTTACATATGCCGGCGGGCGCGACCTGACTGGCTATGAGGACGGCACAGCCAACCCTAGCCAAGAGGAAAGTCCGGCTGTCGCTTTGGTGGAATCCGGGGATGGCTTGGCTGGTTCCAGCTTCGTCGCCGTCCAACGCTGGGAGCATGACTTGGCCCGTTTCCGTTCCCACAGCCAAACCGAGCGTGATTTCATGATCGGACGAAGCATTGAAACCAACGAGGAACTGGACGATGCCCCCGCGTCTGCCCATGTCAAACGGACAGCCCAAGAGGAATTTGAACCCGAGGCGTTCATGGTTCGCCGTTCCATGCCGTGGGCGACGGCGCATGCCCAAGGTCTGGAATTCATCGCCTACGGCAAGTCGCTGGACGCTTTTGAACAAGTGCTGCGCCGGATGGCGGGGCTTGACGACGGCATCACCGACGCGCTGTTCACGTTCTCACGGCCCGTTACTGGCGGCTATTACTGGTGTCCGCCCGTGAAATCCGAGCGGCTCGACCTGTCCTTTATCGGGGTTTGAGAGAGTTTGCAAGAAAGGCTATTGCATGACATTCATGGGCAGAGCCGTCGAAAACCCCTTCCCTGGCAAGGAGTGCCAGCGATTGCGGCATGAAAGAATGGGCTGAAGGCAAGTTTTACACTTTTCGCCCTGACCGTGCGAGGCAACCCTCCCTGTCCACAAAGGAACCCCGTCAGGCAATCACGGCTTAGGCCCAAGCGACCACCCCTGCGACTCGGTTTTCTGGCGTATGCCTTGGACATCCAACGGCGCAAGCCGCTGTACATTCCTGTCCAAAGTGTTCACCCGGCTGCCGTCGATGTTGAAATGGCTACCCTGTCCGGTCAGCTTGTCCAAATTCAACTTTTCCAGCGCATTGCCCGCCGTGGGCAGGCGGTTGGTGATTTTTAGGATGGCGATCCACTCGTCCAAATTAACCCTGTCCCAGTCCACTTCGGACAGTCGGTTGATCGGGATGCCCTTGCAATCCGGGTTTTTAATGTCGCCGTAGGACATCCCAAGCTGCGGGCGGATTTGCTCTTGAAGGATGCGGGCCAAGGGCGACGAGTAGCAGCAGTAGCTTTCCCGTTCCTCCATGCAAGCCCCGAACACCTTGGTCTGGCAATACGAGCCAAGGTAGGTGCAGGACTTCAGGCTCTTCTTGGCGGCGAGTTCGTACTCCTTCTGCTCGCACTGCCAGATCAACTGCACAATGAGCACCAAGATTTGGTAGACCGCGTAGGCGACCATCACCGCGTTCAGCAGCGAGCCGATCATCGCCCCGCCGCCGCCGACTTGCAGCGTGGAGCCGGTTACGCCGGGGTTCAGCGCCCCGGACTGGGAGAAGGCTGCGCTGCCGCCCGAACTAAAGATCAGGTTACCCGCCGTGCCGCCAAAGGTGTTGCCGACCCAAGTGGCGACCTGCTCCATCGCCATGTTGCCAAACTGGTTGATGACCGAGTCCTTCAGGAAGTCGGTTACGACGGACGAATAGCCCCCGGTGATGCTGTCCGCCGCGCTGGCGACCGTGTTCTTCACCGCGTTCAATGTGTCCGCGACCGGCGTCCGCAACACCTCCCAAGAGCCGCGCACGACATTGGTGGCATCCAACCGCATCACCGCGTTGTCAACCTGGCTGATTCGGGTCAGCAAGTCAATGTACTCCCCGATGCCAATGGACTTCGGCGCGTTGCAACAGTCAATGGACGTGACCAATGCCCCAACCGTCTTGCAAGTGCCTCCCTCGCCCTTGAACACCGTGCAAGTTGAAACGTCGTTGGCGACGGCACAGTCCTTATCCATCCCCATCTGCTGGATCGCATTGAGTGCCGCCGTCGCCCTGATAAAATCTTGGGATTGCGCCTTGTCGATGGACACGCACTCCTCGCCCATGCAACGAACCGGACCCGCGCATTGCCGGGTTGACGAGCCTTGCAGGGTCGGGATGGACACGATTGAACCGCAGTCGTAGACATCCTTGTACAGCCAGCAAGTGCCGGAAAAGTTGCCGTTGGACCCCTGTACGCAATCCGAGCGGATAAATGCGCAGCCCTGCTGTTCCAAAGCCTTGCAAGTCTCTGCCTGTCCCGCCACTTGGTTAGGGCAATGCTGGACACCCGAAATGTCAGTCCAACACGGCGCGTTGGACCCGTCAAAATCGCAGGTGGCGGAAACTTCGACGCGGGTGCAAGTGTTCGAAACGCCGGAAAACGGCGACGATTGCAAGTCCCACTCGCACACCTGCTGCACCCCGTTGTAGCCGACGCACTTCTGGTTCCGATTGCCGTCCCAACTGCCGGGATCGACCACGCACACCGGGCGAATATCGGAACACAGCCCGTCGTTCACGGCATCCACTGAGGCTTGGCATTCGGGTTCCAACAGGCTCCATTGGTCTTTAGTGATCGTCGCCTTGGGGTTGTAATGGACGCGGATGCGGGCATAGCCCTCGCCGCCGTTGCCGACCAGCACCTTGACCTTTAGATTATGCTGGCCTTTTGATTTCAGCAAGCCGGTGACATCGGTGAACGGGAACATCACGAACTGGCGGTTCGGCGGGTGCGCATCGCATTGGAAAACATTGGGATGGCTGTCGAACACGTTGTTCCCGTCCACGAACACTTGGATGTAATCGTCCCAGTGTACCGCCACCAACTTGGCATCGGTGATCGCCTCCGGGGAAACCACGTTGTAAACCGAGGAAGCTTCATAAAATGCGCAATTGCCCGTAAGCCTTCAGCGCATCCACGTAGGCGGCTATATTCCCATTCAGCCAGCTTCCTGATCCCACTTCAGTGGCAATAATTCGTCGATCCGACTGTTGGGCCAGGTAGGGAGCTTGTCCAAGGTGTCCTTGAGCCAGGCGGCGGGGTCGAGCCCGTTGAGCTTCGCCGTACCCAGCAGGCTTTGGATCACCGCCGCCCGCTTGCCCGCGCGCTCGGACCCGGCGAACAGCCAGTTCTTCTTGCCGATGGCAATCGGGCGGATGGCGTTTTCCACCGGGTTGTTGTCGATGGGCAGGTGGCCGGTCTCGGCGTAGCGGATCAGCGCGGGCCAGCGGTTGAGGGTGTAGTCGATGGCCTTGGCGGTGCCGGTCCCGTCGGGGACGGCAGCGCGGGCTTTGACGAGCCAGTCATGGTACAGCTTCAGCCTCGGATTGGCGCGCTTGGCACGCAAGGTTTTGCGCGCGTCGGTTGCCAGGCTAGCCGCCTTGGCCTCGATGCGGTAGAGCCGGGCGATGTGGCGCAGGGCGCGGGTGGCGATCGGGCTTTGGTTGGCCTTGGCAAGGTCGAAGAATTTGCGCCGCGCGTGGGCCATGCAGCCGAGTTCGACGACGGAACCGTCGCGGAACAGGGCCTTGTAGCCCGCATAGTCGTCGACCATGAGGTGGCCGCTCCAGCCGCTCAGGAACGCCGAGGCATGCTTGCCCTCCCGGCTGGTCTGGTAGTCGAACAGGAGGATCGGCGGCTCGCCGTCGAGCCCGTTGCTGCGGTAGGCCCACAGATAGGCTTTCTTGGTCTTGCCCCGTCCGGGGTCGAGCTGCTGCACCGGGGTCTCGTCGGCGTGGAGGACG
>CAIYXP010000265.1 GCA_903930145.1 uncultured Methylococcaceae bacterium | reverse complement strand
GTCAGGATTCCCTAAAGGGAATTTTTATCGCATTTGCTCTATCAGCCATTATAGTTACCAACCCGACATGTCAGGATTCCCTAAAGGGACTTATCTCAGCAAGGTCTTCGGATGCTTATGTGTTACCAACCCGACATGTCAGGATTCCCTAAAGGGTAGAATGGCATCACCACAATTAGAAAATATTCTGGTTACCAACCCGACATGTCAGGATTCCCTAAAGGGAGCCACTGCGTGGAAGCCTTGCAGGATGCGGCATTGTAGCATCAAAATTCAGTACCCAAGCAGGATTTCGGATTTTGTGCAAAATTGAGGTAGGGGTACTGGAAAACATTGTGGGACGTGGCTTGCAGCGTTAGGTTGTGTTTGGGATAAGACGAACCGTTGGTTATAATGCTTTGACATAACGCCAGCTTGCAAGTTTCCATGCCGTAGCATTCGGCATCCCGAAAAACAGGGGTTTGACAGGGCCAATATTATTGACACAGGTTTTCTTCGTCGTTCCGGCAGGGAGCGCAGGAACCTAGACTCCAAAGATGGCAAGAATTGGAAGCGTCCATGCAATCTGGATTCCGGCGGTCCATGCCGGAATGACGGGGTTTAAATCCAACATGAGGTTTGCTACCCCTGCTGGCAAGTCATTTAAGCACATCTTGTGCTACTCTTTGCAGCAATTTCCTCTGATAAGCGAGCCTTTTATGGACAAGCCCGACACCTTAGAACCCTCCGCCGTCTGGGGGCGGTTGGAATGGCATTCCCTGCGCCTAGTGCTAAGCCCAAGGCGCGACATTGGCTGGGTCGGCCCGGTGCTGCCCATCCTCAACGCCTTGCTGAAAAACGTCCCAGCCAGCTACGGCGACAGCGACCCGGAACGGCCCGCCGTCAAGCGTGCCTTCCATGTGCCGGACCGCTTGGGCCACACGCTCAAATGCCGGGCCGGGCAAGCCTTGCCGGTGGAGCTATTATTATTTGGCGGCAATGCGGATACGCCGGGCGAATGGCTGCAAGCCTTCCGGGGCTATCTGGCCGACTCGCCCAAGGCTGGTTTTGACCTGCTGGAAGCGGGCGAGGCGGTCATCCACAAGGGCGGCGAACTGCTGCTTGACAGCGGCTCCGCTGTGCCGTCAGATGCCGAACTGGAATGCCTGTCGCCGCTGCCGTTCAAGCGTTTGAAAGGCTCCTCGCGCACCGGGCTGGGTCTGGAAGCCTTGCTCGCCGGCTTGCGGCAAAGGGCAAAAAGCTTGTTTGGCGTGGAACTGCCGTTGCCGCCGACCGATGGCGTGGTGTTCCAGCCTTGGCATTGGGATTATGTGGAAATCCCCCATGTGTCGAAATCCCAACCCGGCGGGCATGTGCAACTGTACAACGGCTGTGTCGGGCCTTTGTATTTTGCCGGTGATCTGGCTGCGATTTTGCCTTGGCTGAGGCTGGCCGAGTGCATCCACGCCGGCGGCAGCGTGGCGTTGAATGCCTTGGGCCATTGTCGCTTGCATACCCCCTCGCGGCCTTGTTATGACCGGCGTTTGTCCGCCACCGAAACCTGGCGAGCCGCCTTGCAAACCGTGCAGGACAACCATCAAAATTGGGCGGACGAACTCGCCACCGACCAAGGCATACCCGCCGAACCCGAAAAACTCTGTCAGCAATTCGCCCCGCGCATCCTCGCCCCCGGCTGGCAACCCGGCCCGTCGCTGGCGTTTGACTTGCCCAAGCGGGTCGGCCAGCGGCATGTGGAAAAACTGCCGTTCACTGAGTTGATTTTGCATACGGGTTTGCTTGAACTCTTGCGCACTCCGCTAGACCGGACGCTGTCCGCCGCCGCCTTCGGCTACCGGCGCGGCCGCTCGGCCCAAATCGCCGCCGAGCGGGTGCGCGAACTGGTCGAACAGGGCTACCGCTATGTGGCCGAGTCCGATATTGACGAGTTTTTCCCCTCGGTCGATATTGATCGGCTGCAAACCCTGTTGGATCAGGTGCTTCCGCCCGCCGACACGGAATTGCGCCGTCTGCTGCATTTGCTGTTGCACACACCTTATGTGGAAGACGGCGAACTGAAGCCGCGCCGCCGGGGTTTGGCGCAGGGCAGCCCGTTGTCGCCGATGCTGGCAAACCTGTACCTGACCGCTTTCGACTCCGCGTTGATGGCGGAGGATGCGCAACTGGTGCGTTATGCCGACGATTTTGTGCTAATGACACGCAACCGGGAGCAGGCGGAAAACTTGCTGGCACGGGTGCGCGGCGAGTTGGGCAAGCTTGGCCTGAAACTGGACGAGAATAAAACCGCCGTGCGCGATGTCAACGAGGGTTTCCGCTTCTTGGGCCAGCCGTTTGGCGGTGCTATGCCGCAGGAAAGCTTGGACGAAATGGCGGAGCGGCCCGTGCGCAAAACCTTGTATGTCAGCGAGCAGGATTGCTTTTTGGGCAATAACGGCGACGCGGTGGAAATCCGCCACTACGGGGAATTGCTGGACGTGCTGCCTTTGCACGGGCTGGGGCAAATCATCGTGCTGGGCCGGGCGGTGTTTTCCAGCAGTTTGGTGCGCAAATGCGCCAAGCTAGGCGTGCCGCTGGTGTTCAGTTTGGGCGGGCAGGGCGGCATGGCGAGTGTCGCGCTGGACTCGCGCCGCCATTTCGCCACTGCACGAGACCACGCCCTGCATTATGCCAAACTCTCCCCCACCGAGCGCTTGGTCATCGCCAAGGCTTTCGCCATCGGCAAAATCGACAATTACCGCCCGCTGATCGAAGCCCGTTACCAAGCCGGTGACAACGACTTGCTGGAACACTTCGACGCGGCGCAAGCGGGCATTGAACAGGCGGCGGACACCGGCGAGGTGCGCGGTTACGAAGGGGCGGCGGCGCACCAGATGTATGCCGAACTGAACCGCTTCATCGAAGTGCCGGCTTTCAACTTCCCCCGCCGTGACCGCGACCACCCGGACCTGATGAACTCGCTGCTCAACTTCGGCTATCACTTGCTGTTTTTACGTTTGAACACCCTGGTGCGGGCGGCGGGGCTGAACCCCTATCTTGGCTTTCTGCACGATGGCAATGACGACTACGAAAGCTTGGTGTGCGACCTTGAGGAATTGTTCCGCGCCCCGGTGGACCGGTTCCTCGTGTCGCTGGTGAACTTAAAGGCCATCGCCGCCGAGGATTTCCACGACACCCCGAAAGGCCCGCGCTTGCAACAGGAAGCCGTGCGGCTGTTCTTAAAGCGCTTCGAGGCGAATCTGCACAAGGATGCCGGCAGGGTGACCTTGCTTCGCGCCATGGAAATCCAAGTCGATGCCTTCCGCCGCTATGTCACCGAAGGCCACCCCTTGTGGCTGTTCCGTTACAAGGCCCAAGCCGCCAAAGGCAAGGACGATGATTAGGGGATATGATAATGGAGTTGGCTAAGTGCATACCGTCATTTCGGCATGGAG
>CAIYXP010000264.1 GCA_903930145.1 uncultured Methylococcaceae bacterium | reverse complement strand
TTATCGGAAGCATCATGAAAACTTATGTCTATTTTTCTGCTCAATTAAATATTCCTCAAAAATAAATCTGCAATATCGAGTATATCGACGAAATAGACTCATCAACCAGCTTGGTCATGTAAATGATACGTTCCTATCCTAAGCGTATCCCATTTTCCTTCACTACACATTATACCCAACTTAACAAACTTAAATGATTCACTTCATGCCATCGTGTTAAACTATCTACACATTTTAGCAACATTTCTTCGGGTAAAAAGCCATGTCCGATAGCGTCGAAAACTTAGTGTTGGAACATTTGCGCCACATTCGTGGTCGCGTTGATAAAATTTCAAACGACACAGATGATTTAAAGCTTCGTGTTGGCTCCTTGGAAGAGCATGTTTCACTGCTACATACGGATATTGCCATCATTCACAAGCAACTTGATCAACACGGCAAACGCTTGGAACGTATCGAAAGGCGCTTGGAAATCGTAGATGCGGGTTAGGGTAGCCAGCGTTACTCAGATAAAGCCTGTGCTGAGCGAAGCCGAAGGGAACGGTATCTTGACAGTTTGTACAAGTGCTTCCATTTGGACAATGTAGTACGCCAAAGTTTGCCTTCCCTGGACGCTGGATTTCGGCATCCCTGCCGAAATGACGGCGTTTTAAGTCATGGCTAAAACAACTTGCTAATTTGGTAGGGGAAGGGGTTAATGCAACGGCTTTGACCGTCAGACCGCCGAACCCAAATTCGCCTCCGTCACCTCACAAGCAATGCGCACTTCTTGCACTGTGGCTGGACATTCCAAACGGAATAGTCCACTCAAGCCACGCTCAACCCGCGAGGCTCGAATGGCTTGTTTGATGGCAAAGAATACCGTGCTGGCTAACACCAAGGGCGGTTCACCGACTTCTTTTGAGGATAGCAATTCCGTTGGGTTTTCCGGCACCTTGGCTAGATTGCGTGGAAACAAATGGACATTGAATTGTTGCGGGATGTTTATGTAGGCGGGCGGCTTGTAAGTCCACGTGTTATCCGAGTTCAAACGTCCATGATTTTCGCCGTCCGGTTCATAGACTAGCTTTTCGCTTTTCACATAGCCTATACCCTGCACAAACGCACCTTCCACTTGACCGATGTCGAGAGCGGGGTTCAAGCTCCAACCCATGTCGTACATGACATCCGCGCTGAGGATAGTGGTTTCGCCGGTCAGGATGTCCACCTCGACCACTGCACAGGCGGCGGAGTAAGTGTAGCCCACAAAGGAATCGTATACACCCGGCTCGCCGTTGACCGAAGTGATGCCCGGAATCTCCGGCTGCAAATCTTGCGGCTTGAATTCTAGCGTGGACAATTCGGCTTCACCGCCTCGGATTTGGGCTTGGAATTGCGAAACCAGATTGATGCGTGACTGGTAAGCCAGCGTAATGAGGTTTTGCCAAATCAGTTTGGTCGAGCCATCATCAATCTTCGAGGCCCAGCCTTTCTCGCCATAATTCCAAAAATCAACGCCTTGTTCTCTGCACCAGCTTTCACCGTATTCATCCTTCAAGCCGTAGCCAAAATCAAGCAAGCGTTGCCGCAATTGGACGCAAGCGCGTTTGACCGCTTCGGCGTTGTAGATCGTGCCGGTGGATGCCCCGGTGCTGCTAGGGTTAGGCACGATGCCAGTATCGGTGTTTTCAACGCGGATCAGCGCAATCGGCACGTTGAGGACGTAGGCGGCAATCTGCGCGATATAGGTCGTCAAACCCTGACCCATATCGACACCGCCTTGATGGATCAGTATTGTGCCATCGGCTGAGTACACGCAAACCATCGCTTGCGCTTGTTCCAACATCAACAAGTTGTAGCCGGAACCGTATTTGACCGGAATCATCGCCATGCCGCGTTTAGTCCATCGATTGGTGGCATTGAACGCATCGATTTCCGCTTGTTTTTGCTCAAACTGGCAAGTGTCTTTCAAATAGTCCCAGACTTCGCGTATATAGCAATAGGTCAAGGCTTGCCCGAAAGGTGTCGAATCGCCGATTTGATAGAGGTTTTTCTCGCGCACTGCCTCCGCGCTCATGCCTAACATAAACGCCGCATCGTCAATCGCGTTTTCGGTAATCAGCTTGGATTGGATGTCGCCAAACGCTCGGAACGCGGTATTAGGTGCTTTATTCGTGCGGCAGACATCAATTTGCATTCTTGAATTTGGCACTCGATACGCATTGTCGGCCCTCAACATCATGCAATTGGTGACGATGAATGAACAATCGTAAAACGCCCCGCCGTCACCCCACATTTTGACATCAAAACCGCGAATCAAACCCCTGTCTTCCGGCACTGTCGCGCCCGTGTCCAGTGCGATCTGGCATTGACCGTAAAAGGGATGGCGTTTGCCGACCATCGTCGTGTCGGCTTCTCGCTTCATAATCAATCGCACATGGGCATCGCGCAAATAACTGGCAACCACCGTAGGGCCAGTGATGAAACGGGCTTGTTCGGTTTTGCCGCCAAAGCCGCCGCCGACTGGCCGGACTTGCACACGCACTCGATTTTGCGCAACCCCCAAAGCCCTCGCGCTGGTTTGATGCATTTCCATAGGGCTTTGCGTCGAGGGATGCACGACGATCCGGCTGTCGTCTTCCGGGTAGGCCACACAGGCTTGCGTCTCCATATAAAAATGCGCTTGCCCACCCACTTCTTGAGTGTTTTCAATGACTAAGCAAGCAACGCCATCGACACTCGCATTGCGACTGACAATGTCTCGGCTCAGTGGCGAGCGTTGACCATCCACCCAATCCAACCGGCTATTGGGACGGACAATCCGCCAGATATGCGATACAAAAGGCGCACTCTGGGGATAATCAGGGAAAATGCTACCGATTTCCAAGGCTTGCTCGATGGTCAGCACGGGTTTATTCCACTGCGCAGGCCAGTCGAGTTCCTTATAATGAACACAGGTTTCACCGACAAACTCGGCGATGGTTTGTGCCTGCCGCTCGGTTTTTGCCAGCACCAGCGCCAAGGCTTGTCCGACATACATTACTTTGCCGTTGGCAAACAGCGGTTGGTCCTGCCCCATGCCTTGTAAATTGGCACCCCCTTGGGGGATTTGTTGGTCAGTCAATAAATCGACAAAACCATTGAACTGGCTCTTTAGATAAAGACATAAGCCCTCTCGGTCAGACTCTGTACCATCTGGCTTCATCCAAGAAAAACTCGCCAACGCCCTATGACTTTGCACCAAGGCAGCGTTAAGTCCTGTCGGCGGGACGGCTATCTCGTTGGTGTAATGTACTTGGCCCGAGGTTTGATACAAAGCCAGCAACTTGATGTAAGACTCCGATACGGGCGCTTTCCACTTTTGCGTCACGGAATATTGATGGCCTTGGCTGACGGGCCATTGACCCCATGTCACAACGCCGGCAGAGTGTTCCGATTTTGGCACACTTCCGGGATCGCGCTGCAATAGCGCATTGATGATGGCTTTGTAGAAAAAGCCTGTAGTCAGATCGACCCGGTAAGTATCGGTGAAGCCTTCGTCGGGTATGGACTCCATGCGCTGAGTCCAACGCGACAACTCGGCGCGGGTTTCCTCCGCCAGCATCTGTGCCCATTGCGAAACCTTATCCAGTGTCAGCGCCTTGCCTTTCATCTGATCTTCCGTCCGCGTCGCTCGCCACGGGTATGGCGCGATGCCACCGAATGTCAGGACAACTTGCGACAGCGTAGTTCCGCCGCTGAAGCTGAATGCGGTTGTCGTGTTGACGATGGTGTGAGAATTGACCTCGCGCAGGGCCACTTTCTGGGCTAAGACGATTTCATCCGTCACATTGCAATTAACCCTATAACTGACAATTAATTGGTTGGCCGCCCATTGGCTGTCTTTACAGGCAGAGTTAACCAAATCCCATACTGACAGGCTGTGACGCTGACCGTCAAGCAGATCCACCAACTCAATTTGAGCATCCAGCGCAGAAAACACGGTGAACAAATCGGACGGAAACGGCAACCCATCATGGATATGCTGCAATACTATCGCGGTATTGCCGCCGAGTGACGCGGCATTGCGCACCAGCGTACCCGCCGTGCGTCGGGCCATAAAATGCAATGCGCCAATGCGTGTAGTTTCGTCTGGTGGATTGGCAGGGGTTATTTCGTCCAAGTATCCAATTAAATCGCTATAACTGATGCCTGCCCCCAATACTAATTTTCCATTTTGATATTGCTTGGCATATAACTCGGCAATCGGGCGTATATCAAGCAATATGGGGGCCGTTTCAAATTCCGTTGGATAGACACCGTAAGCCGTGTTGCCATGCACCAAACGGAAAGATTTCCCTTTTAATTTGCCCACTTGGTTAACCAAGCCTTCAATGCTATTCACTGCAATCCATGTTTGTCGTGCACTGCCAGTGTCCAATGCGGGGGGAGGGATTTTAGCAGCATCAGGAAAGGGTATCACCACATTCGGCAACACCGTCTGCGTATTATAGGCCGGGTCTAGCTTGAGCTTACTGGCGCTCAACTCGTCTTGATCTTCGCTGGTCCAGTCTGATGCAAAGGTTTTCATTGCCGTCAATATTGGCCTATAGCCGGTGCATCGGCAAATATTGCCATCGAAATTGTCTTCAATCTCACGCTGGGTCGGATTGGGCTTGTTGAGCAAAAACCCCGACATCGCCATGACAAAACCCACCGAACAATAGCCGCATTGCGTGCCATTATTGGCCGCCAGTCTGTAAGCCACAGGATTGGTGCCTTTTGGCACTAGAGATTCACCGCCGTCGACGCATTGGCTACAATCGGCCACTAAGCTAACTCGGCAAACCGGATTAAATTCAGCTTCCCCGGTGCTGGCCGCAGCCACCGAAGCCATGATCTGTTGCCTGGATTCATGGGACATGCGGGTGAGCGGGATGCCCGCCCGCGAAAACGACGGGGTAAAGTCTTTGCCATTGCCAACCGTGACCGGAACCACCGAGCCAGTGCCTTCTATGGTCGTCACTGCCATGCCCTGCAATGCGCAAACTGGGCGCAAGCAAGAATTGACCGCCCGATGTTCTACCGTTTCATTTTCTGCATCCCAATGGGACAGAATGACCGTGCAAGCCCCGCACCCCCCTTGCCCACACCCTTTTTTCGGTCCGATCAAGCCAATTTCTGGGGATCGCAAAAAGTCGAGCAATAACAAATCAGGCGGAGGGTTTTCCAGTTCAATGTGCTGGCCGTTGAGGAAAAAGGAAAGCGGGGTAGGCATGGCGATAATTCCTTAGGCAGTAGGGGTATGAAGAACAGTTTCATGGTACACATGCGAAGCCTCAAAGCCATTAACTTAAGCCGTTCGTGGTGAGCCTGTCGAACGCTCTCCTGAGCGAAGTCGAAGGGCATGAACGGCTTAAGTTCCAGCCAGTTGCGTTTTTCCATTCACCCTTCGAATCTCAGGGCGAACGGAAAAATCCTTAAGTTAATGGCTTTGATGCGAAGCCTGTATAAATTGGGAAGATGTTAATACATTTAACTAAGCTGATTGCGTCAAATAACGGTTTTCTGAGCGTTATAACACAGGCATTGCCATTTTGATTGTTTTATCTTATTGATATATTTATCAATAATTATGGCACATAAAATGTCTATTCACTGTCCGGTTAGTTGTTATGTGAACCAATGGCTGGACAATCTATTTTGTTTGCCATCCACGCAACAAATCTCGAATAGCAGGGGTTCCCAATTCCTGTCGAACATTTAATCTCACTTTTTTGGAGCGAACTATGCAGAAAACTCATCGTCACATCGCCCTATTGGCTGCCGTAGTCGGCATCTGGGGCGTGTCACCGACGGCCTTGGCTCACCACGCCTATAACAGCAGTTCCAATGGAAGCACGACTTGGTCTGGCGTTACCGCAGCGCAAGGCTATATCAACTCAACCACTGGCTTGGATGGCAAAACCCGTAATTCCCTAAGCGTCAACGTGCCCGCCACACCCACCACTACCAGCAGTTATTATCAGGGTACCGCACCAGTCACCTTTCTGGCGGCCTTCCATGGTAGCGATGTTGGGGTTAGCCATGATACGGCCAATCCTGGCGGTATAGCCGATCCTTTGGGTTCGGCATGGATGACCCATGGCCTAAGCACCCAGGATGGTGTGGTTAACAAGAATTCAGGAGTAGGTTTCCAGCTTGCCGCCGCCGGAAGCTCGGCCGCCGGGGTGGACTGGGGCTACATCCGCAGTGATGTTGCGGCCACACAAATCAGGATTAAGGTGACCGCCGACACCGGCCAATCGTTCATTGACGGAGCCACTAACTCCGCCGTGAGCCCGAATACCATTCAGCCATGGCTGGCTCTGTATAGTGGCTGGGACAACAGCTACAATGGCATTACAGGCAACGCGACAACGGCGAATACTTCTTTAGCGCCCCTGCCGGCCGCCACTACAGTGACGGGAGCCCGCACCGGGACTTTCACCGATGGCGTGAACAATCCATTCGGCACCACAGGTTTAAAGTACTTGGGTTCCGTCATGAATAGTACTGGTCAGAGTTCGATTACCTATAATCTCGTCACCAGCATCGCTGCGAACCAGCACTTTACCCTGCTGATCGGTGGCGCCAACGGCACTTCTGGAAACTATCTGGTCAGCATTTCCGAGAACACCGCCCCCGTGCCAGAGCCAGAGGAATATGCCATGATGCTATTGGGCTTCAGCATGGTTGGGTATCAAGTCCGCCGCAAGCGCAAGACCTTACCCCAGAAATCCATCTAACTTTAAACTCATAGCCCCGAAAGATGGGTTGAAGCAGGGATGCCAAAACCCATCGTTAGCTGTACGGACTGGAAAAAATTATCGCCCTTGCTGCGATTGTTTGCGGTATTGGCAATCCATTCATATCAATTATTTTGCCCTATTGCACGACGGGCTGCATCCACCAAGAAATTGCTCCGGGTGTAGCCATGGATACGGGCGTAGTCGTCGATCTTAACTAATAAGCTGTGCGGTAGAGTAATGTCGATTTTCTCACATTGCCCATCAAAACGGCTAATATCCACTTCAACAAGCGCCCACACACCCTTATCGAAATCAGGATTCTGCCGCAGTTCAGCAATCGTGCTTGCGGTGGGTATCTCTTCTCCGTCTTCGGTCATGCCTTCAAGATGCAGATCGATTGCCTCTACCGCACCAGCCAATGCGTCATCGAAGGTATTACCCGCCGAAAAACAGCCGGGTAAATCAGGTACGGTGACTCCGTAACGGTTGCCATCGTCGGTATGCAAAACTACGGGAAAACGCATTGAGGACTCCTCACCATCCCGCCTGTTTTTTGATGACTTGCTTGCTATTCATACGCCTTTAAGCGCCTGAGAACTGGCAAAACCTTAAGCCTCCACCTGCCCATAATGGCTTTGCACATACCGCTCGACGATTGCTTGGAATTCTTCGGCGATATGGTCACCTTTCAAGGTCACGGTTTTCTGTCCGTCCTCGAACACAGGTGCGACCGGCTGCTCACCCGTACCGGGTAGCGAAATGCCGATATTGGCGTTTTTGCTTTCACCCGGTCCGTTGACCACGCATCCCATCACCGCGACATGCATGTCTTCCACGCCCTTGTACTGCTTTTTCCATATCGGCATCTGATGGCGCATGTGGGATTGAATCTGTTGTGCCAATTTTTGAAAATAATCGCTCGTCGTGCGTCCGCAACCGGGGCAGGAAATCACCGTAGGCGTGAAGGCCCGAACCCCCAAACTTTGCAGAATTTCTTGGGCGACAATCACTTCCAAGATACGATCCGCGCCGGGTTCCGGCGTTAGGGAAATACGAATGGTGTCGCCTATGCCTTGACGCAACAATACCGACAGCGCAGCAGTCGAAGCCACAATGCCCTTGGAACCCATGCCGGCTTCAGTCAAGCCCAAATGCAGCGCGAAATCAGAGCGCGGGGCCAAGGATTCATACACGGCGATCAACTCTTGAACTCCGCTCATCTTGCAGGAAAGCACGATGCGGTCTTTCGGCAAGCCCAATTCCACCGCTTTGTTTGCACTCTCCAAAGCGGAGGCGATGACCGCCTCGCGCATGACTTCCGGCAAGGGTTTGGGTTCTGCCAGCAGTGCATTTTCATCCAGCAAACGGGCCAACACGCTTTGATCCAAGCTGCCCCAGTTGACACCAATTCTCACTGGCTTCTCATAGCGGCAAGCAAATTCAATCATTTGCGCAAATTGAGGGTCACGCTTGGAGCCACGTCCCACGTTGCCGGGGTTGATGCGGTATTTGCCCAAAGCCTCGGCGCAATCGGGATAAGCTTCCAACAGCTTATGCCCGTTGAAATGGAAATCGCCGATCAATGGCACATGGCAACCTCGTGCATCCAGTTTGTCACGAATATGCGCCACAGCGGCAGCAGATTCATCCCTGTCCACGGTGATGCGAACCAGTTCCGAGCCTGCTCGGGCTAGTTCGTAAACTTGCTGGACAGTGCCTTCAATGTCGGCGGTGTCGGTGTTGGTCATGGATTGGACGACGACGGGCGCACCGCCGCCTATCTGAATGTTACCGACTTTGACGCCGACAGTGTTTCTACGATTCATGGCATTACTCTCAGGGTGTGTAGCAGATAGTGCATTTTAACAGTCAGCGGGTTAAAGCATAAAGCCTTGCCCGGTAATTTCCCAGTTTACGCCATCATCTCCGCATTAAACCGAAAAAATAATGAAGCCACCGCCATAGCATACTTTCAGAAAACTCAGTTATGCCTTATGCTGTGAGTGTTTGAAACCCTTCAAAAAAACAGGGTGAAACGCTTGATAAATCCTCTTCAAGGAGTCGATATGAATCTCGTCTACAAGCATGAACGACCATTATTCGTCATTTCTCTAGTCATTTCGATCATTTTCTGGATATTGATCATTGTGGGAACTGTGGGTGCGGCACTGCTTTGGCTGTTTTTCCTGTGGATTCTCTATCTGTTTGCGCAATCGGGGCTGATATCCTATTTGAAAGGCACTGCCGTTCAGGTTGGTTCTAGGCAATTCCCCGACTTATACAACCGGGTTGTGTCATCTTGCCGGAAGCTTGGTGTCAAGGAAATTCCAGACATCTATCTGCTACACGGGGATGGCATTTTCAATGCTTTCGCCACACGATTTCGGGGAAGAAACTTCATGGTTTTATTTTCCGATGTCGTCGATGCATTGGATGCCCACCCTAACGCCATCAATTTCTATATCGGCCACGAACTCGGCCACATTCATCGCAAGCATTTGTTTTGGGCCCCTGTGCTGGCGCCTGGCAATTTTTTGCCGATCTTGGGGGCTGCTTATTCTAGGGCGTGCGAATATAGCTCAGACTTGCATGGTTTGGCCTGCTGCCCCAATGTGGAAGACGCTTGCCGGGGTTTGTCCGCACTGGCTGCTGGCGGTAAGCGATTTGAAACCTTAGACATAGACGAATATGTCTATCAAACCACTGCAACGGGTGGATTCTGGATGTCGTTCCATGAATTGACCGCCAGTTATCCTTGGCTAGTCAAACGCATGGAAAGACTGAGGGCAACAACGGAAGGCCGGGAACCAAATTTCCCGCGCCGAAGGCTAAGGGCTTGGCTACTGGCTTTGTTCACCCCAAGTATGGGGGCGGGATCTGGGGCAGCGCTACCGCTGATGATGATCGCCATCATTGGCATCCTCGCGGCAGTTGCCATCCCGGCCTATCAAGATTTCGAGGCGCGCAGCACGGTGGCAGAGGGCTTGAGTTCCGCCGAGCCCATCAAACAAAAAGTAATTGAATACGCCAGCCAATCCCAAAAATGGCCATCGAAGAATAAAGACATTGGAGTCACTGAAAACATGGGCGCACCTAATCTGCAATCCATCCAAGTTGGGCCGAATGGTGCAATCACGTTGACCTTTGCCGGACCCCCTCCTGGTTTAACGGGCAAAACCATTACCCTGCATCCGCAAGTGAATGGTGAGCAGGTCACGTGGTCATGCGGTGAAGGGAGTCTCGAACCCAAGTACCTCCCTCCACAGTGCCGCCCGTAACGTATTGAATCTATAGCCCGGCTTGCCCCCTATTGCAGCGGAACCACAATAGACCGGGCAAGCCACTGGCAAACAACCACAGGGATTCAGGTTCAGGAGTGAAATATAGAATAAATTTGTAATGGTTTAGCATGACTCATATCCGTAGTTTCCCCCCCATCGAAAATCCTCAAGCCACGGTGCTGATACTCGGGAGTATGCCGGGCAAGGCATCCCTTAAAGCCTATGAATATTATGCCCACCCTCGCAATGCCTTCTGGTCGATTATGGGTGAACTGGTAAGTGCTAACCCCAACCTAGCTTATCAGGCGAGAATGGAAAAGTTGAAATCGGCTGGAATTGCACTCTGGGATGTGTTGGCTTGCTGTGCGCGTGATGGCAGCCTTGATGCCGACATCGTCGAAGACACCATATTACCCAATGATTTCAAGACATTCTTTTTGACACACCGGAAAATTTCGCATGTCTTCTTCAATGGGGCGATGGCGGAAAAGTGCTTCTTTAAATATGTGTTGCCTAGCCTTGAAACCAATGCAATGAACTTCCACCGACTCCCTTCCACCAGTTCTGCCCACGCGGGTAAAAACTATCAGCAGAAACTCGAAGCTTGGAAGATTATCATCCAAGCCCGCTGCTGCCTGGAGATTTTGGAAAATTCATCGCTAACTGGTTAAAGCATAGAAAATATGAGCCTCAAAGGAGACCGGCTTGCGCTGCGACCAGGCCGTCCGGTTGACCACACCCAAAAGCAGCCACGGTTACCCCGACCTGCTGCGCCGGGTTAAATTCTACGACGCCGAACACGACAAACGGCTTCACAAACCCTCAGCAATCTCCTTGATCAAATCCGGCCCACGATAAATAAACCCGGTGTATATCTGCACTAAACTTGCCCCGGCATCCAATTTGGCTTTGGCATCGGCTGCGCTGAAAATACCGCCACATGCGATGATGGGCATTTCGCCTTGTAATGCTTCTGCCAAACGGGCAACCGTTTCCGTGGCCCGTTCAAACAAGGGTTTGCCGCTCAATCCGCCAGCCTCCGAGGAGTAAGGCGAGCCTTCAACCCCAACCCGTGATAACGTGGTATTGGTGGCGATCACAGCATCGGCTTTGTGCTTGAGCAGCTTATCCACCAACGGGGCAATTTCATCCAACTCAAGGTCGGGGGCAATTTTAACTGCCATGGGTACGCGCTTGCCATGTTCTTGCGCGAGTTTTTCCCGTTCCAATTCCAACCCCCCTAATAACTCACCCAAATACTCTGCCGTTTGCAGTTTGCGCAGACCCGGCGTGTTCGGCGAGGAGATATTGACGGCGATATAATCGGCATGGAGATACACTTTGCGTAAACCCATCAAGTAATCGTCCAAAGCGTTTTCCACTGCCGTAGTCAAATTCTTGCCGATATTGATACCTAGGCGAATATTGGCCCGTCGTTCCTTAACCTGTTCAACCAAATAATCCACACCCTTATTATTAAAGCCCAAGCGGTTGATGACGGCTTGTTGTTCGACTAAGCGAAACATACGCGGTTTGGGGTTGCCCGGTTGTGGACGAGGCGTAACCGTGCCGATTTCGAGAAACCCGAATCCCAGCGCGGCCATGCCTTCAATGCAATCGCCATTCTTGTCCATGCCGGCGGCAAGGCCGACCGGATTGGGGAATTCCAGCCCCATGACCGTTCTAGGCTTCCCAGCCGGGTTTTGCCGCATGGGATTTAACGGGCCAAGTTTCGCGGCCAATCTCAGTGAAGTCAAACCAAGATTATGCGCGGTTTCTGCGTCGAATTGAAAAAGCACGGGGCGGATGAGTTCGTATAGCATGATGTGTCAGTGATGGATTGGATTAATTTCTTTGCACCACAAGGAGTGTGGTGTAAAGAAATTAGTACTTCAACGATTGATAAGCTCCACCAGCTTATTGCCTTCTGCTAACGAAGATATGATAGTGGGTAAAAGTGGTTCAAACCAAACGAGCAAGGCTTGTTTCGTCGTATTACCTAGACGAACCCAGACAATTGGCGGGCCATTGGAATCAAAACTGGCAAGCACGATAAAATCCTCATCCTTGGTGATGATTATTGCGTTTGATTGTTTGGCGTAAGCCCAAATCTTGTTATATTCCGCTTCGCCAAGCTCTACATCATACACATGTTCCGCATTAAATCCTTTGGCTGCAAGCATTCTCGCCAATGCAGCCGGTAACTGCGCATCCACCAAAAAGCGCATCAGGCAACCTTCAACACAGGATGGTCGAATTGACTTGCCGCATATTCCAAGACCGCCGTAATATCCTCATCTTCAAGATAAGGGTAATCCTCAAGAATTTCCATCCTTGATGCCCCCGCTGCGAGCAAATCAAGGACATCTTTGACCCGAATCCTCATGTCACGGATACAGGGTCTACCGCCACATTGCAGCGGATTGACGGTGATTCTTTGTAGATAACTCATTATATTTCCAAAAATATCTGATAAATTGAATGATGGGCGTGCCGAGGATGGATGCGCTTCTAACAAACGGTCAAAAGGGTCGCGATGATGAAAGGGCAGCGCCATCGTCTGCAAAATATGACCCAATCCAATCGGTAACAATTCAATCTGATTGCTCTCCAATTGTTGGGGGATAAATTCTGCTAATGGTTGTTGAAGATCGAACTTGCCCAAACGTATTTTGATTGCCAGTTCCCAAACACTCGCCAAACTCAAAAAGGGCATGG
>CAIYXP010000263.1 GCA_903930145.1 uncultured Methylococcaceae bacterium | reverse complement strand
GGCCAGAACAGCGCCGCTCCAAGATAACCTGAAAAGCCTATCAATGTGACCAAAGCCATTAGTTTGGAAGCAGGCCGTAACTCTATTTCCTTGCATTTGATCTGCCATAACAAGTATATCGCAGAGAAAACTAAAAAATAGAATATTAATATTATTCCACCAGTACGTACCGCAATGGCGAAACTAAAACTGAGCGCCAAAATAACTGATCGACTTACTTTCCAATTTGGAAGCTCCCTTAAGAAGGAAACTATCTGTAACATGCTGAAACAAAAAAATGTGGCAAATGGCAAATCTTTTGGGTTATTCATCGCATGACCAAACAGGCGAGGCGTAAAAGTTGCCAGCACTAAAGCCAACATTCCAATACCCCAACTTCCAGTAGCCCTTTGCGCCAACAAGCCAGTAAAAATAAATAGCAAAGCCCCAAAGATGGCTGTCAAGCCATGCTTGGCTTCATACTGCCCTAAGTCATGATAAAAAAAATCAAGAAGTGTTGCCGCCAGCAGATCAAAAAACCCTCCATAAATATTAATGGCATTGGGTCCAATTTTCCATTGTCCATTAACATCAAATGGTGACTCCCCTGCTGATTTATCAGTCCCTAAGTACCATGCAAGAAGCCTTTGACCATGCTCCATATGCTCGCGCTCATCTTCCGTAATACCCGCATCCAAACTAAGCAATGGCATAATGAGCAAACATGCAACCGACCAGACGATAAATAAGATTTTTAAATGTTTATCTGTCATTGTTTTCGATTACATACTTGAAATTTAGCTGGCCGCATATAAAGCGGTGGTTCTAGCGAGTCCACGTGGTCAAATCAACATGGTCAAAAAACCAAGGAATATGATAAAACCAAAGACTACCAGACTCTTATAGAGTACGGAAAGGGATGACCACCAAGCATTAAACTCAGCCTTGCTTTCTTTCCACCATGTTGGAAAAGCGGCTATCAAGCGTCTTATCTGTTGGTATAGCTTCATGCATCCCCAGACAATCAAGCCAATGAGTAGAAGAACGCCAGTCCAGGCAGATGCCTTTTTCGCTGATTCCTCTCCAAAGCCTAGGACATCCTCTTACAATATGTCCAAGGTCTTATGAACCCATTCAAGCGCGAGCACTACCAACTCCTCCAACAACGGCAACATCATCTCGCCGCCGAGAATCAAGCCGAGTAGGGCCGCAATGATCAAAAAGACTTTTTTGTTAATGGTTTTCTCCCCCGTTGCTTTTAGCCAACAAATCAACATCAAGCCAAGGCGGTCAGATTTTCACTTAACCACATTGAAATGAGTGAGGCTTCTTTAGATTTCGATTTCAATCTGCGTATTTAAACGCAACTGAATGCCGTTGGAAAGGCTGAAATTGAACAGTGTGTAGATTACAGTGTTTATTAGAGGTTTTCCAAGCTTCCTTTCTAATGTATCCTTAAGCGTTTTTGACTAAACGAATCAGATGGCTATGCGCGAACTCAACCCACTCTACAATCAAATCAAAGACTTAAAAGCCCGCCATGAAGGGCTTAGGGGGTATCTTTGACTTCGAAACCAAGCATGAACGCCTAACCGAAGTTTTACGCGAACTGGAAGACCCAAAAATCTGGGACAACCCGGAAAAAGCTCAAACCCTAGGCAAGGAGCGCGGTCAACTGGAAATGGTCGTCAACAACCTTGTACGACTGGAAAAAGGGATAGCCGATGCAGAAGAGTTGTTGGCTATGGCCGTTGATGAAAACGACGATGACAGCGTGGGCATGGTCGAGCAAGATTTGCAATCTTTCGAAAAAGACATCGCCGATTTGGAATTCCGCCGCATGTTTTCTGGAGAAATGGACCCCAATAATGCCTTCCTCGACATTCAATCCGGGGCGGGTGGAACGGAAGCCCAAGATTGGGCCGAAATGGTGTTGCGCATGTATTTGCGCTGGGGTGAGCGGCGTGGTTTCAAAACCGAGCTGATGGAAGCATCCCCCGGCGACGTGGCCGGCATCAAAAGCGCCACCATCAAATTTGAAGGCGATTATGCCTTTGGCTGGTTGCGCACAGAAACTGGCGTGCATCGCTTGGTGCGAAAATCGCCTTTTGATTCTGGCAATCGCCGCCACACTTCGTTTTGCTCGGTGTTCGTATCGCCGGAAGTGGACGACAATGTGGACATCGAAATCAACCCGGCAGACTTGCGTACTGACGTTTACCGCGCCAGCGGCGCTGGTGGGCAGCACGTCAACCGCACCGAGTCAGCGGTGCGCATTACCCACATCCCCACTAATATCGTCGTACAGTGCCAAAACGACCGGTCCCAGCACAAAAACCGTGATACGGCGATGAAGCAGCTTAAATCCAAGTTGTACGAATTGGAAATGATGAAGCGCATGGCGGACCAGCAAGCTTTGGAAGCCACCAAATCCGACGTGGGCTGGGGCAGCCAGATTCGGTCTTATGTGCTCGACCAGTCGCGAATAAAAGACCTGCGCACCAATGTCGAAACCAGTAACCCACAGCCGGTTTTAGATGGCGATTTGGATATGTTCATTGAGGCGAGTTTGAAGAGTGGATTGTAAGTTTCGCTAGACCGACTCGGTTTTAACAACCGAGTCGGTCTAATAAGGTTTATACATTAAGGCAACACATGACAACGATCACCTACGAATCTGACATCATTGCTTGGGCGCAGGAACAAGTTCGGCTTTTGAAAGCCGGTCAATTTGATGCTTTGGATATTGAACACATTGCAGACGAGATTGAAGACGTGGGCAAAAGCGAACAACGCGAACTGGAAAGCCGCATGGCGGTGTTACTGTCTCATTTGTTGAAATGGCAACATCAACCCGAACGGCGGGGATCAAGCTGGCAACGAACCATCAAAGAACAACGTAAAGCCATTGCTCGGCGCATTGCTAAAACCCCTAGTCTAAAATCGGATTTGCAAGATGCTGAATGGTGGGAAAGCGTTTGGGGTGATGCGCTGATTATAGCGGCAGATGAAACGGGAATTGCGTTTGATTTGTTACCAACGG